>JANOKZ010000321.1:0-11544 GCA_031419515.1 Hyphomicrobium sp. | reverse complement strand
TAACTGATGCTGCCGGTGGCGGCGTATACCTACTCCCCCCCCCTGGTGGGGGGTGGGCCGGGGGGGGGGGGGTGCATGATCGCGCGGTGTCAGGACACCCCCCTCCCTAACCCTCCCCCGCAAGGGGGGAGGGCATTCCGGCAACGACTCTGCTTCGGTGCGATGGCAGCACGATTGGAGCAAGCCCCATGACCATCACAGTCGGCCATTATCTGACAGTTGCGGCGTGTCTGTTTACGCTCGGGATTTTTGGGATATTTCTCAACAGGAAGAACGTAATCGTCATCCTGATGTCGATCGAGCTCATGCTACTTGCGGTGAATATCAATTTGGTGGCGTTCTCGCATTTTAATGGCGATCTCATGGGCCAGGTGTTCGCGCTCTTTATTCTGACGGTTGCGGCGGCGGAAGCGGCGATCGGTTTGGCTATTATAGTCGTTTACTACAGAAACCGCGGCTCGATTGCGGTTGATGATATCAATATGATGAAGGGGTGAAAGTGGGCAGCACGAAGACGGCAATCGGCATTTGGCATTTGGCAATCGGCGTGAAGTGCTTCGTAGCCAAGAGCCTCCGGTTGCCGGTTGCCGATTGCCAATTGCCGTCTACTGACAGGACAAACATGATCTACACAGCAATCGTACTTTTGCCGCTCTTGGGCGCGCTCATCGCCGGTCTCTTTGGCCGGCTCATCGGCCCGCGCCCGAGCGAAATCGTGACGACGCTGTTCCTCGGAATAGCGGCTGTGCTGTCGTGGGTCGTGTTCTTCGATGTTGGCTTTAGTCATACAACTCAGAAGATCCAGCTCATGCGCTGGGTGACGTCGGGGGAACTTGATACATCCTGGTCGCTGCGGATCGATACGCTGACGGCGGTGATGCTGGTCGTCGTGACGACGGTCTCGAGCCTCGTGCATCTCTATTCAATCGGCTACATGCACGAAGACGATAGTCGGCCGCGCTTCTTCGCCTATCTTTCGCTGTTCACGTTCGCCATGCTCGCACTGGTGACGAGCGACAACCTGCTGCAGATGTTCTTCGGCTGGGAGGGCGTTGGCCTCGCCTCGTATCTGTTGATCGGGTTTTGGTACAAGAAGCCCGAAGCCAATGCGGCCGCCATCAAAGCCTTTGTCGTCAACCGGGTTGGCGACTTCGGGTTTGCGCTCGGCATTTTCGGACTGTTTTACGTTTTCAAAACGCTCGACCTGGATGCCGTGTTTGCGGCAGCACCCGAGTTCGCTGGGACAGCTTTTAACTTCGCCGGGTACGATGTTGATATCCTGACGACGTTGAGCTTGCTGTTATTCATGGGCGCAATGGGCAAGTCTGCGCAGTTTTTGCTCCACACCTGGCTCCCCGACGCCATGGAAGGCCCGACGCCCGTGTCGGCGCTGATACACGCGGCAACGATGGTGACGGCGGGCGTGTTTATGGTCGCGCGGCTCTCGCCCGTTTTCGAGTATGCGCCGGAAGCGTTGAAGGTCGTGACCTTCGTCGGTGCGATAACAGCGTTCTTCGCGGCCACAGTAGGCCTCGTACAAAACGACATCAAGCGCGTGATCGCCTATTCGACCTGTTCGCAGCTGGGATACATGTTCGTTGCCTGCGGCCTTGGCGCGTATGGCGCGGGCATCTTCCACCTTTTCACGCATGCGTTCTTCAAAGCGTTGCTGTTCCTTGGTGCGGGCTCGGTTATTCACGCCATGCATCACGAGCAGGACATGCGCAACATGGGCGGACTCAGATCCAAGATTCCCCTGACTTGGGGCGCGATGCTGATTGGTACGCTGGCTTTGACGGGGGTCGGCATTCCGCACTTCTATGGCTTTGCCGGGTTTCATTCCAAGGACGCGATTATCGAAGCGGCCTACGCCGCGCACACGCCGTCGAACTATGCCTTCTGGCTGCTCGTCGTTGCTGCGTTGATGACGTCGTTTTATTCGTGGCGGCTGATGTTCATGACGTTCTACGGGCGCACGCGCGCCGATCACGAGACTTACGATCATGCGCACGAAAGTCCGAACTCGATGCTGATACCGCTTGGCGTTCTGGCGCTCGGGGCGGTCGTGGCGGGAATGATCTTTGCCCCCTCCTTTATCGGGCATGGCGAGAAAGAATTCTGGGGTGCATCGCTCTTCCGCGGAGAGCAGAACCACATCCTGCATGCGATGCATGAGGTCCCGTCGTGGGTTGGGTTCGCGCCGTTCCTCGCCATGCTGACGGGCTTTGTGATTGCTTATGTCTATTACATTCAGGCGCCGTGGCTGCCGGAAGCAACGGCACGCACATTTAGGCCGCTGTATCTCTTCCTCTTGAACAAGTGGTACTTCGACGAGCTCTATGACTGGCTGTTCGTGAAGCCGGCATTCGCCATCGGGCGCCTCTTTTGGAAAGGCGGAGACGGAGGCTTGATCGACGCGGCGATTGACGGCACGGCGGCGGGCGTCGGACATGTGACGGGGCGGGTTGTGAAGCTGCAGACCGGATACATGTATCACTATGCCTTCGCGATGCTGATTGGCGTGGCCGCACTACTCACGTGGCTGATGTATGGCGGCGGGTTGATCGGCGGGGGGCTAGGCCGATGAGCAATATTCTTTCCGTCGTGACCTTCCTGCCGCTTGCCGGCGCGATTGTCATCGCGTTCCTAAACAAGGATGCCATAGGCAACGCGCGCTGGATTGCGCTTTGGACCACGCTCATCACGTTCTTCGTGTCGCTGCTGATCTGGATGCACTTCGACAAGACCAATCCGGGGTTCCAGTTTGTCGAAGAATACGCCTGGCTCGGGCCGCTCAAGTACAAGATGGGCGTCGACGGCATTTCGATGCTATTTGTCATTCTGACGACGTTCCTGATGCCGCTGTGCATCTTGGCGAGCTGGGAAGCAATCGAGGATCGCGTCAAGGAATACATGATCGCGTTCTTGGTGCTGGAAACGCTGATGCTCGGCGTGTTTTGCGCGCTCGATCTGGTGCTCTTCTACCTGTTCTTTGAAGGCGGCCTTATTCCGATGTTCCTCATCATCGGGGTGTGGGGCGGCAGGCGGCGCGTCTATGCGAGTTTCAAGTTCTTCCTCTACACGTTGCTCGGATCAGTTTTGATGCTGCTCGCCATGATGGCGATGTACTGGCATGCGGGCACGACGGATATCCCGACGCTGCTGACGACCAAGTTCCCAGCCGACATGCAGTGGTGGCTGTGGCTGGCGTTCTTTGCGTCGTTCGCGGTCAAGATGCCGATGTGGCCGGTGCACACGTGGCTTCCCGACGCGCATGTGGAAGCGCCGACAGCGGGCTCGGTTATTCTGGCCGGTATTCTCTTGAAGATGGGCGGCTACGGATTCCTGCGCTTCTCGCTGCCGATGTTCCCGCTCGCAAGCCAGGAACTGGCGCCGCTAGTGATTGCACTCTCAATTATCGCGATCATCTACACCTCGCTCGTCGCGCTGGTGCAGGAAGACATCAAGAAATTGATTGCCTATTCGTCTGTCGCGCACATGGGCTTCGTGACGATGGGGATTTTTACGGCGTCCCAGCAAGGAATCGATGGCGCAATCTTTCAGATGCTGTCGCATGGGCTCGTATCGGCCGCCTTGTTCCTGTGTGTCGGCGTTGTCTACGACCGGATGCATACGCGCGAGATTTCGGCTTATGGCGGCCTTGTCGAGCGCATGCCGATGTATGCGTTCGCGTTCATGATCTTCACGATGGCGAATGTCGGCCTGCCGGGAACCAGCGGGTTTGTGGGAGAATTCCTGACGTTGCTCGCGGCCTTCAAGGCTAATACGTGGGTCGCCATACTGGCGGCGCTCGGCGTCATCCTCTCGGCGGCCTACGCGCTTTATCTCTACCGGCGCGTGATATTCGGCGCGCTCGAAAAGCCGAGCCTCAGGGGCTTGCAGGATTTGTCACTGCGCGAAATTGCCGTTCTTGCGCCGCTCGTGTTGCTGACGATATTTTACGGCTTTTATCCGGCGCCGGTTTTGGATGTGACGGCAGCGTCGGTCAAAAATCTCGTGTCGCATTATGAGGCAGCGATTAAACCCGCAGCCGCCATGTTGGCCAAGTAGGGAAAGACATGGATTTCTCGATATACGCTCCTGCACTTCCCGAAGTGATCCTGGCTTTGGGAGCCATGGCGCTTCTGATGCTCGGCGCCTTCACACGCAATGGCGTGATGGCTGGAAGGGTTTGCGGCTGGCTAGCGCTTGGCGTGCTCGCTTTGGCTCTCGTTGTCGTTCTCGGACAAGGGACGGGGCGCGTGACGCTATTTGAGGGGGCGTACGTCGCGGACGGCACGGCGCGCTTTTTGAAGGTGCTCGTGCTCGCGGGTGCCGCCTTGGCTCTGCTGCTGACGTTCGACGATTTTGCACGCGCAAAGATCCTTTTCTTTGAATATCCAGTGCTCATTCTTCTGGCGACGCTCGGCATGATGATGATGGTCTCGGCGAACGACCTCATTGCGCTGTATCTCGGGCTTGAGTTGCAATCCCTCGCACTTTACGTCGTCGCCGCGTTCAACCGGGACGATGTCAAATCGAGCGAGGCGGGCCTCAAATATTTCGTTCTCGGCGCGCTGTCGTCCGGCATGCTGCTTTATGGCGCCTCGATGCTCTATGGCGTGACGGGCTCAACCGGGTACGAGGCGATTGCTGCGGCTGCGAAGGCAGACGGCATGGGCGCCAACCTTGGCCTCATCGTGGGCCTTGTGTTCGTTCTCGTCGGCTTGGCGTTCAAGATTTCGGCCGTGCCGTTCCATATGTGGACGCCGGACGTTTACGAGGGCGCGCCGACGCCAGTCACGGCTTTCTTCGCGGCAGCACCTAAAGTGGCGGCCATGGCGCTGCTGCTACGCTTCACGCAGGCTGCATTGCCTTCGATCTCAGCTCAGTGGCAGCAGATCATCATTTTCCTGTCGATTGCGTCCATGGTGCTTGGCGCGTTCGCTGCGATCGGGCAAACGAATATCAAGCGGCTACTGGCCTATTCATCCATCGGGCACGTCGGTTTTGCCCTTGTCGGCCTTGCGTCGAACAATGCGGAAGGCACTGCCGGTGTACTGATTTATTTAGCGATCTATGTGCTCATGACACTTGGCGCGTTCGCGTGCGTGCTGTCGATGCGGCGGGACGGTCGCAACATTGAAGAGATCAGCGAACTCGCCGGGCTGGCAAAGACCGACCTTAGGCTCGCCTCGATTCTGGCGATTCTGATGTTCTCATTGGCCGGTATTCCACCACTCGCAGGCTTCTGGGCCAAATGGTACGCCTTTTTGCCAGCCATCAAGGCGGGGCTGTTTCCGCTCGCCATTATTGGTGTGGTGGCGAGTGTGGTCGGAGCGTTCTACTATTTGCGGATCGTCAAGCTCATGTTTTTCGACGAGGCAGCGGAACCGTTTGAGCGCGTTGAGAGCAAAGCGCTGTTTGTTATGGGCATAGCAGCTGTGTTCATGGTGGGTTTCGTATTGCCCTTCATCGGTGGATCATTGGTCGATGCGGCAACGGCGGCGGCAGTTTCGCTCATGCCGGCGACGCCCTGAAAAGCAAATGATGAGCAGCGGACAACACAACATCATCCGCCTCAGTGAGACGGCCTCCACCAACAAAGATGCTATGCGCTTGGCTCTCTCCGGTGAGAAACTGCCGCTTTGGGTCTCCGCTGAACGCCAGTCAGCTGGGCGCGGACGTGCTGGGCGAACCTGGGTTTCTTCGGCTGGCAATCTGCACGCTAGCGTGGCACTCTGTGTGACAGCTCCACCGGCCTCGGCTGGGCAACTGGCGCTTGTTTCAGGACTTGCGCTTTATGAAGCAGTGCGGGCCGTGGTGCCGCCTGCTAAAAACATTTGCCTACGACTTAAATGGCCCAACGATCTATTGATTGGGGCTGCAAAAATTGGGGGAATATTGGTCGAGAGTACAACCGCAAGGGGCGGCTCAGAGGTCATTGCGGTGATCGGTTTTGGGCTCAATATCGAATCATCTCCAAACGACCTCGGCCGTGAGGTGACATCGCTCAAGGCAGCCGGCGCGAAAACCGCATCCGATGCGTTGCTCGAAACACTGGCGCAAGAGTTGGATCTCTGGCTTGAGCGCTGGGATGATGCGCGCGGGTTTGAGGCTATTCGGAGTGCCTGGATGGAGCGCGCCGGGCCTGCTGGCGAACGCATCACGATAAATTCTGGCCAAGGCCAGGTGCATGGGACATACCAAGGTTTGAATGAGACCGGCGGCCTCGTTGCCGAGGTTGAGGGAAGACGCGAAACAATCACGTTCGGCGACGTATCGCTCGCCGCGGCGGCTGACACGAGTAAAGACGGATGACCGCCAAACAAACGACGAAGACCGGCAAAGCCAAGACTGGGCCAACGGGCGGCGATGAACTCGTCTTCATGGCGCTGGGCGGCCTCGGCGAAATCGGCATGAACGTGTACCTCTACGGCTTTGGGCCGGCGACCGCGCGTAAGTGGCTGATGGTCGATCTTGGCATCACGTTTCCGGGCGAGACTGAGCCGGGAGCCGATGTCGTTCTGCCCGATCTGCGTTTCATCATCGCTGAGAAGCACGCTCTCGTCGGCCTGGTACTGACGCATGCGCATGAAGATCATATCGGAGCCGTGCTGGATCTGTGGCCGCAACTTGGCTGCAAGATCTACGCGACGCCATTTACAGCGGGCATGGTGCGGTCCAAGCAAGCTGAATATGGCCGCAGCAACATGAAATTGCCGATCACCGAAGTGCCGCTCGGCGGGCGCATTTCGGTTGCGCCGTTCGACGTTGAGTTTGTGACACTCGCACACTCTATTCCAGAGCCGAGCGGTCTTGCCATTCGCACGCCCGCAGGCCTCGTGTTTCATACCGGCGACTGGAAACTCGACAAGACGCCGCTGGTTGGCGCGCCGCCCGACGAGAGCAAATTGCAAGCGCTCGGCGAAGAGGGCGTTTTGGCGATGGTGTGCGATTCAACCAACGCACTGCGCGAAGGCGTTTCGCCTTCAGAAATGGACATTGCGAAGTCACTAAGCAAACTCATCGAGGCAGCGCCGAAACGCGTTGCGGTCACGACATTTGCATCAAACGTGGCGCGCGTGAAAGCCGTGGCCGACGCGGCGCGGGTGTCAGGCAGGAAGCTGGTTGTCGCTGGCCGTGCCTTGCATCGCATCATCTCCGTTGCCATTGATACCGGCTATCTGCCCGAAAATTTCACGTATCTCGATCAGCAGCGCTATTCGGATTTCGCGGCCGATGGAGCCGTGCTGCTGTGTACGGGCAGCCAGGGCGAGGTGCGCGCTGCGATGGCACGCATTGCCGAGGACGAGCATCCCGATGTTTCACTTGATAAGGGCGACATCGCAATCTTTTCCTCGCGCACAATCCCAGGCAACGAGAAGGCCGTGGGCCGCGTGCAAAACGCTCTCGCGCGCAGGGGCGTCAAGCTGATCACGGACAATGAAGCGCTCGTGCATGTCACAGGTCATCCGCGCCGCGGCGAGTTGAAACAGATGTATGAATGGATGCGGCCCCAAATTTCCATTCCGATGCATGGCGAAGCCCGCCATCTGCAAGAGCACGCGCGGCTCGCGTTGGAAGCTGGCGCCAAGCAGGCCTTCACGCTGACGGATGGCGAGATGGTCAAACTCTGGCCCAATCCGGCGGGTGTGATCGACGAAGCGCCCGTAGGGCGGTTGTATCGCGACGGCAATCTCGTTGTGCCAGACGCTGACGGGCCCGTTAGGGAGCGCCTGAAACTATCGTTTGCCGGCATCGTTGTGGTTGCATTCGCGATGTCGCGGCGCGGCGATATTCTCGGCGAACCGGAACTCGTGCTCGATGGCGTGCCATTGGCAACCGCTAGCGGGGATGCCATGGCGGACGCCGTTTTGGATGCGGTTGACGGAACGCTGAGGTCGGTACCAGCAAAACGCCGCGCCGATGTTGAGCTGGTGCGCGAGGCCTGTTACCGCTCTGTGCGCAGCGCGGTTAACGAAGCGTGGGGTAAGAAACCCATCGTCAAAATCCTCATCAGCGTAGTGGACGCGAGAGGTTAACGCCCCTTATAACCCGCACCCGCAGGCGGCTCGCACGCACGCCGGCAAGATTTGCACGACACGGAGACTTCGCATGATCGGACGCCTCAATCACGTTGCCATCGCGGTCAAGGATCTGGCCAAGGCCACGGCGATCTACAAGAACGCCCTTGGGGCCAAGGTTACAGCCCCGACAGAGCAGCCCGAGCATGGCGTTACGGTCGTCTTTGTGGAATTGCCGAATACGAAGATCGAGTTTCTCGAGCCCTTGGGCGAGAATTCTCCGATTGCCAAGTATCTCGAAAAAAATCCCGACGGTGGCATTCACCACCTGTGCTACGAAGTTGAGGACATTCTGGCGGCCCGGGATCAATTGAAAGCGCAAGGCGCACGCGTTCTGGGAGACGGCAATCCCAAGATCGGTGCACATGGAAAGCCGGTGCTGTTTTTGCATCCAAAAGATTTCTGCGGCACCTTGACGGAACTCGAACAAGTCTGATCGGAGCGTCATGCGCACGTCCGTCGCAATTGCCACATTCTTCTGCATCTGGTTCATCACGCTGTTTGCCGTGCTGCCGTTTGGCGTCAGAACGCAGGATGAAGAGGGAAGCGTTGTGCCCGGCACGCCCGGAAGCGCGCCGCATAGTGTGCGAATGTTGCGGGTGTTCGCAATCAACACGGTGGTGGCGGCTTTGGTCTTTGCAGGCGTCTACGCGCTGGTCGCACATCTCAACGGGTGAACAACAAAAAAGCGGGGCGAACCCCGCTTCGTAGTCTTAAAAAGTTATAACTCAGTATTCTTCCGGTTCTCGCCGCGAAACCGTTTCTGCACTCAACGCTCTCCAAAATCCGTCGCCCGCCGGACACTGATGGACTGAGGTCCATCAGGACGTCAGCCCAACCCATCGAAATATTGCCGATGGCTGCAGTCTCCTTCTTTGAATATGATCAGACTGATTATCTGTGGAGAACTTGTCACGAGCTTCGTTTAAGTTTCGGATTTTATTCAGAAATCAGAAGTATCAAATTGTGGCGACGGTGCTGAGACGGCTCTTATCTGTGCTTGTTCAGGGCGTCCGAGTGCGGGATCGCGCAGGGACAATGCAGCCCTGCCATTGCATGGTGTGGCATTACCCGGTATTCCGCCGAAGCCTCAAAGAATAAGTTCGCGAGCCGTATCTCAAACGCCGACGCGGCTGTTTGACATCAGAAAGAAAAAGCTGAAACACATGCGCCTCTCCCGCTATTTCCTGCCCGTTCTGCGCGATCCCCCCAAGGAAGCCGAGATCATTTCGCACCAGTTGATGCTGCGGGCGGGAATGATCAAACAATCGGCTGCCGGCATCTATTCCTGGCTGCCGCTGGGTCTCAAGGTGCTGACCAAAATCGGCGCGATCGTGCGCGAAGAGCAGAACCGTGCTGGCGCCGTTGAAATTCTGATGCCGACAATCCAGTCGGCCGAACTTTGGCGCGAGAGCGGGCGCTATGAGGCTTACGGCCGAGAGATGTTGCGCATCGTCGATCGCCACGAGCGGGAAATTCTTTTTGGGCCGACAGCCGAAGAAGTGATCACCGCAATCGTGCGCGACTGCATCAAGAGTTACAAGGATTTGCCGAAAAACCTCTACAACATTCAATGGAAGTTCCGCGACGAAATCCGCCCGCGCTTCGGCGTTATGCGGGGTCGCGAATTTTTGATGAAAGACGCCTACTCGTTCGATCTGACGGCCGAGGCTTCGCGCCAAACCTACCGGCGCATGTTCGTCTCGTACTTGAGAACCTTTGCGCGCATGGGATTGAAGTCGATCCCGATGAAAGCCGATACGGGGCCGATTGGCGGCGATCTCAGCCATGAATTCATCATTTTGGCGGAAACGGGCGAAAGCCAGGTTTTCTGTCACAAGGACCTGATCGACGGTGCGATCCCGTCTGCTTCGATCGATTTCGATGGCGACCTCACGGGCATTGTCGATGCCTGGACGGGAAAGTACGCGGCCACGGAAGAGATGCACGACGCTCAGAAATTCGAAAACGATGTTCCGGCCGAAAAGCGCGTTTCGGCGCGGGGTATCGAGGTTGGTCATATTTTCTACTTCGGCACCAAGTATTCCGAGCCCATGGGGGCACGCGTACAGGGACCGGATGGACAACTTGTGACGCTGCAAATGGGCTCTTACGGCGTGGGCGTCTCGCGGCTCGCGGGGGCCATCATTGAAGCTAGCCACGATGCCAACGGCATCATTTGGCCGGTTCCGGTGGCGCCGTTTGAAGTTGGCCTCGTCAACCTCAAATCGGGAGACAAAGACACCGACGCAGCGGCGCTTGGCCTCTACGAGAAACTGCAAGCGGCAGGCATCGATGTTCTCTACGATGATACGGACGAGCGCGCTGGCGGTAAGTTTGCGACCATGGATCTGATCGGTTTGCCATATCAGCTGATCGTCGGACCAAAGGGCGTCAAGGCTGGCGAAGCTGAAGTCAAGGATCGCAGGTCCGGCGAACGCAAGACGATGCCGATGGACGCGGCGCTGAAGAGTGTAATCGATGCCGTGACGAGCCAGCGGGTACTTGCCTAGACGGGGTCGTTTTAGACTGAGGCCCAGAGGGGGCCCAGAGGGGGCCCAGAGGGGGCCCAGAGGGGACACAGAACGAATGAGCGCGCCGATCCCTGATACGCGGGCCTTTGCCCCCTTCGAATGGATGCTGGCGGGGCGTTATTTGCGCGCGCGGCGCAAGGAAGGCTTTATTTCCGTCATCGCCGGGTTTTCGTTCCTCGGCATCATGCTTGGCGTTGCGACGCTGATTATCGTCATGGCTGTCATGAACGGCTTTCGCAAAGATCTGTTCTCCAAGATCATGGGGCTCAATGGGCATGTGATCGTCCATAAAATAGGCGAACCGTTCGAGGACTATGCCGAGATCGCCGCCAAGCTTCTTACTGTGCCGGGCGTCAAGGCAGCCCTGCCGCTCGTCGAGGGCCAAGTGATGGTGTCGTCAAGCGTGCAAGCGCTGGGTGGCCTTGTTCGTGGGCTTGACGAGAGAAGCGTCAAATCTCTCCCCCTTGTCGCTGACAACGTGAAACTTGGCACGCTTGACGGATTTGACGGACAGACCGGCATTGCCATCGGTTCGCGGCTTGCGAATTCTCTCCGCGTCAGTTTGGGTGACACGATTACGCTCGTATCGCCGCGTGGCGCCTCGACACCCTTTGGCAATACGCCACGATCGAAACCCTATGTAATCTCTGCAGTTTTCGAACTTGGTATGTCCGAATACGATCGCATGATGATCTTTATGCCATTGGCTGAAGCACAGAAGTACTTCTCAAAAGGCACCGAGGTTGATGTCTTGGAGGTCGTGGTCGATAGGCCTGATCACGTCGAGCGCTATACGCAAACCATCAAGGACACGCTTGGGCCTTCAATGAACATCTCCGATTGGCGCCAGCGCAATGAGAGCTTCTTCACGGTTCTCGAAGTGGAGCGCAACGTCATGTTCATCATCCTGTCACTCATCATTC
>JANOKZ010000320.1:0-2729 GCA_031419515.1 Hyphomicrobium sp. | reverse complement strand
GTACCACAAAGGAGCGCAACGCTCAAGCGGCCATCGTCGTTAGCATCAACGACTTGGCATCTTTTCGGCCGGCTTGATCACGCCAAGCACCGCCTTCGCCGCCGCGGCGCTTGGGTCTCCGTCCGCCAACTTGAGTTTATTTGGAATTCGCGCCAGCGCCGCCACTTGCATATCGCGCCGGGTGCTCGTGCCCAACAAGTCGCTTAAAACCGGCGCCATTTTTTCCGCCGTGCAATCTTCCTGCAAGAATTCAGGAAACGCATTCTCGCCGAGCACGAGATTAGCGAGCACAACCGTTTCCCCTTTGATCAAGCGGCGCAGAAACGGCGCCGCAACTGGATCAACCTTGTAGGCGACAACCATCGGCGTTCCACAAAGCGCGAGTTCCAATGTCACGGTTCCAGACGCAGCGAGCGCTGCTCGCGCTAGCCGCATGGCACAAAAGCCGTCCCGCCCGCCATCGACCACATGCACTGGCACGGCCCACTTCGCACATACCGCTTGAACCTGTTCGCGCAGGTGTGGCACCGTTGGAATAACCACTTCGAAGGCACGACCGTGTTTTGCCAGCAGCGTAACGGTCTCGCTAAACACGCCGAGAAGACGGCCCGCCTCGGAACGCCGGCTGCCGGGAAGCACAACAAGCACATCGCGCTCCGTTGCAATACCAAGCCGGCGCGCAAGACCCACTGTGTCGGCTGACGCGATCTCGTCCAGGCGTTCTATCAGCGGATGTCCGACGTAAGTGCAATGCGGCCCGCCGAGACGTTCGTGCGCCGCCGGTTCAAACGGCAACAACGCGAGCACTTCATCGATATAACCGCGCATCTTTTTGGCGCGCCCCGGCCGCCACGCCCAAACGCTCGGGGACACGTAATCGATGATCGGAATATCCGGCGCGCGGCGGCGAATACGCTTCGCGATTGGGTGTGTAAACTCGGGACTGTCGATAATGACGACCGCATCGGGATTAAACGCCAACGCGGCGTCAACCGTTTGATGCACACGGCGCACCAGACGCGGAAGCGCGGCCAGGATATTAAGCGGCCCCATGACCGCAACGTCGTGCAAAGGAAAAATCGAGGCGAGCCCCTGGGCGTCCATAGCCTCTCCACCGACGCCCGCAAACGTCACGCCCTCTCGCAGACGTGCCGTCAAAGCCGGCATAAGCCGGGCACCGAGTGCGTCGCCCGAGTGTTCGCCCGCGATCAGAAAAAGGCGCAACGGCCTTCCGGCCCCAACTATGCACCCAGTTTTGTCCGCAGTCACAGCGCGCCCGGCGTCGTAACAACCGGCATCAACACCGGCGTACCAGCAACGAAAAGACGAAGCCGATCGGCAACGTCGAGAATTGGCCCGGAGTGACGCGGCCCGTCGCCCGCTCCAAACGTCAAAATCACGCCTTGTAGCCGGATGTGCGCCGCCGCCTCGATGAGTTTGGCGTCGAGCGCCGTCTGCGGTCCAAGCACAACGATGGCCGAACGCCGCTTGCGCCGCAAGAATGGCGCCGCGCGATAGAGCACGTCCTCCGCGCCTTCCTCGGCACCGACAGCGAGCACACGTCCATCGGCAATGACAAGCGCGGACCCGGTCGAAAGACGCGCGAGTTCGCTCATGGCGTAGACGCCTCTGGCGACATCGGCCGACGCCGCTGAAGGAATGCTCGTGTTGCCAAAAACAATCGGATCGACATATGCGTCTTCGAGATACGCATCAACTTCGGGACCCGCAACTCCGGCAACGAACAACCCAGCGCGATCAGCGCGCGCGATCATTTCAAACCGGCTGGCCGCCAAAACTTCGCCCGTCATACCAGCAATACCGGCTAGACCCGCGTCCGCTGCCGCCGCAACCGTATCGGGACCGATGGCCGGCAAATCGAGCCGCGTATCTTGCCCCGGCTTTGGCCTTTTGACCAAAACGCCTTTGCGCACGCGCGCGAGATCGATCCCGCCTGCCAAGCGCCGGTCGCGCACACGCGCGATCATGCGGTCGGTCCCTTCCGCGCCTTCGATGGCTTCAACGATGCCGTCCGTGACGATAACGGCCTGCCCGATGTCGTAGGGTCCAAGCGCGCCGACCAGTGCCAAGCCCTTGGCAATGTCGATTTCGTCGGCGCCACTCGGGCGCTGGAAACTCAACGGCCCATCGCTGATCAGCAGTTCGGGGGCAACGTCAGCAACGCCCAGCACGCGCAAGCGGCGCGATTCAAGCAAGCCTACAACGCCGCGCAACACGGCGTCATCGCCGCCGGCCCGCAGCGCTTTCATGATTTGCGGCAACGAGGCGAGGAAACCAAAATCGGGCCGTGCCGTTTTGAACGACGGGCGGCTCATGCGTCCAACCATGAGCACGTCGGTGAGGCCTGCACGCTTGAAGCTGCGCGCCGCGCGGCCGAGTTCTGCCCAGTTCAAAATCTCATGGGGGAATGTTTGCAGCGCGCTATCGGCCTCGCCTTCGATCATCACAACATGAACATAGCCGCCGCGGCCCGCGACGCTGCGCGCGACCTCGAGCGGAAGGGTGCCGCCGCCCGCGATAATGCCGATCCGGTCCACCGGTTTTGGTCTGCTGGCGATGGCATCCCCAGCGGCAAGGCCCATCATCGCCCCGCCTCACGCATCCGCGCCGTTTTTCGGCGTGCACAACGACCGCTTGCCGCCTTCGCGGATGAAGGCGATGATTTCCTGCACGATCGGATGGCTTGAGAACTCTTGAGACACATCGTC
>JANOKZ010000319.1:0-5578 GCA_031419515.1 Hyphomicrobium sp. | reverse complement strand
GCGCGGTGGTAGATGTCGTCGGTGCGTTGGATGTCGTCCTCGCCGAGGTAGGAACCTATTTGAACCTCGATGATTTCCACCGGAACCTTGCCCGGGTTCTCCAAGCGGTGCCATTGTGTCGCGAAAATGTAGACGCTCTCGTTTTCGCGCACGAGTTTCTCGATGTCGCCGATGACGACCTTTGCGGTGCCTTGGACCACGATCCAATGCTCGGAACGATGGTGATGCATTTGCATGGAGAGCTTGCCGCCGGGCTTGACGTGTAACAGCTTGACCTGGAAACGAGGTCCGATGTTCAGGGTTTCGAAATAGCCCCAAGGACGATAGTTGCGCAGATGCTGTTCTTGTTCCTTGCGGTTCGAGAGCTTCAAGCGCTGAACGATTTTTGACACGTCCTGCGTGCGGCTTTTGTCCGCGACCAGCAAAGCGTCCGGAGTATCAATGATGACCAGATCGCGAAGGCCGATTGTCGATACGATGGATTTTTCCGAGTGAACGTAACATCCGTTCGTATCCTCAAGAACCGCTTCGCCGTGAATGTAGTTGCCCTTGTCGTCGCGCGGGGCGATTTCCCAGAGTGAACTCCAAGAACCAACGTCATTCCAGCCGACATCAAGCGGAAGCATAGCTGCTGCCGTCGTTTTCTCCATGACTGCGTAGTCGATGGAGATGTTCGGCGACGAAGCAAACGAGGCTTTGTCTAGACGTAAAAATCCGAGATCGTCCGTTGCACGCGCCAGGGCGCCACGGGCTGCCTCAAGAATTATTGGCTCGAGCCGGGCCACTTCTTCAAGATAAGTGCGCGCGCTGAGGACGAAGATACCGCTATTCCAGTAGTAGCCGCCCTTCGCGAGATATTGTTCTGCGGTGGCCAAGTCTGGTTTTTCGTAGAACGCTTCGACCGAATAGGCGCCGCCGTTGAAGCCTTCGAGCGGGGCGCCTTGGCGGATATAGCCGTATCCCGTGTGAGGTTCAGACGGTTTGATGCCGAACAACACGAGGCGTCCTGTCGAGGCAACTTTGGCCGCGCGGCGGATACCTTCGACGAAACGGGCTTCGTCCTTCACGACATGATCGGACGGCATGACGGCTAGAATGGCGCCAGGATTTTCGCGCAAGGCGGCGAGTGCTGCGACTGCGATGGCGGGCGCGGTGTTGCGCGCAACAGGCTCAAGAACGATGGCACGCGGCGTAATTCCGGCGCGCTCGATCTCTTCACGAACAAGAAATCTATGGTCGTTGTTGCACAGGAGGATGGGATCGGCGAAGCCTGCGTCTGTCTTGAGCCGGCTGAGCGTCGCACCGAGAAAAGTGGTATCTTGGCCATTAAAGAACTTAATGAACTGCTTGGGATACATGGAGCGCGACAACGGCCAGAGGCGCGTGCCCGAACCGCCAGATAATATCACTGGAAAAATGGCGCTCATGTCTTGGTATTCCTCCGGCCCGAACGCATCGGGTATACTCAATCTATGTCCGCCATTTGGCCGGTGCAAACCAAATCATGGCTACGCGCACATCGTTTTGCTGCGATGAGAGTCTTGTAAAATGATTGTGCCGCCAATGCGAGCTTTCGATGGCACTGGCGGTCACGCTGGACAAGATGTGCGGGGATGATCGTTGGATCGGCTTCGTGACACAACTGTTCTTCAGTTTTGTGGCCGCATCAAGCGATCGCTCAGAGACTTCAGGGAGTTGTTCGACCCGCCCGCTGCCAAGGGCTCGGTTGCTGTTGTAGCCAATGGGGTACGGCGCTCTGCCGCAGTTGATGGCCGGGCATAGAGGCTGCCGCCGGTCTGCACGCTGCTTTCCTTGCGCATGGTCGAACCTGGCCGGGCGGCGGGTGCTTGACCGGGAGCCGGCTGGAATCCGGGTTGTAGGGATGCAGGCCGCGCAATAGGCTGTTCAGCGGCTGCGGGTATGTAGGCTTCGAATTCGTCTTCCGCGATTGGAGTATTATTGTCAGGAGCGGTTAGTCCCATCGCTTCAGCCATCATGCCCATTTGTTGTGACATGTCTCCACCCATACCAATTCCCGAAGCGCGCCAGCGATCCACGACCTGCTCCAGGAAGCCTTCGTCGCCCGTAGATTTCTGCCACTTTTCAGTGAAGCGGGCGGTCGAAGAGCGCGGCAGAGCATGTTTGGGCAACTCGTCGAATTTGATGCGAACCGGAAGCGACATGCCGTCGCCGAATGCGATGGCTTCGCGCTGGCCGAGCGAGGGCAGAAATTCAAGCAGGCCCGATCCCGTATCTGCTACCGCTGACTGGACGATGGCTTGGTCCTTGTCGTTGGCCATTCGCAGTGCGAATACGGTGTTGCACTGAGACAGAATGGTTGGATCGATTTCGGCTGGACGCTGCGTGACGATGCAAAGCGAAGCACCGTATTTACGGCCTTCCTTGGCGATTTTCGCAATCGCCCGTTTGCAGGGTTCGAAGCCAAGCGCGGCGTTGGAGGGGACGTAGCGGTGGGCTTCCTCGCAAACGAGCGTCACGGGAATTTGACCCTCACTCCAAAGCGCGAAATCGAATGTCATGCGGCAGAGTACAGACACGACGACGTTTACAATTTCCGTCGGGATACCGGTCAATTCCAGGATGGTGATAGGCTTGTTGTTCACCGGCACGCGGAAGATGCGGCTCAAAATCTGAGTCATGCCGTCGTAAACCGTGAGCGATCCAAACATAAAACCGTAGCGGCCGTCTTGAGAGATGGTTTCGATGTGGTTCTTTAACATCCGGTAGGGGGCGAGGTCGCGCTTGTTCTCGAGCTTGCCCATGCGCTCGTCGATAAGGCCGGTTAGATCCGAGATGCGGTAAGGGACGGGCGTATCAACCGTGTAGCGCGCGGCATCGAGCACACCACGCCGCAGCTTATTGCTCTCGACTGTGCGGCCCGTGCTGTAGCGGCTCTTGGCGATCGGAATGAGTTCCTGGAGAATTTCGATTTCGGCTTTGCGATTGGGGTCGCCGATGAGAACCTCAACGATCTCTTCGAAGTTCAGGAGCCAATAGGGAAGCTGCATATTGCGAGGCGAGATAACTTCGCCCCATTCTTGAAATGCGGTTGAATATTCGTTGTGGGGATCTAGCAAGACGATGTGGGCGGCTGGATTTTTTTCCAGAATGGCCCGCAGAATAAGCGCTGTGGTGCAGGATTTGCCCGTGCCTGTGGTGCCGAGAATAGCAAAGTGCTTGCCAAGCAGGTCGTCGACCTTGACCATTGCGGGAATGGAGCTGTCTTGGCGGATGCAGCCAACGCGAACGGATCGGTCCATATCGCCGCAGAAGGCGACTTCGAGTTCGGCTTTCGACGCAACGCGGCAGCGGTCTCCAAGTGCTGGATAGACGGTAACGCCCCGGTTGAAGTTGGCCTTTTTGCCGTCAACGCCCTTCCAGAGTTCGCCAACGAGACCAAGTTCGGCGATCCATATTTCTGAATCGCCTTCGCGCTGGGCAGGGACTGGCACACTAAGGGCGGAAACAATCGCGAAGACGATGGTGTTGGCAGTATCGACTGCAAGCAATGTCCCCATTTCCGGGCGATCGTTCAAGGACCTTGCCCGGCCATCCTGCTGGCCGTCGAGCAGGACGATGGCTTTAGAGCCTGTGACCGAAACGATTCGACCGATCGACGGGTCTCCCGGACGCTGATTGCGATCATTGGGTGGCAATGTCATCTGCATGATCGATTTACCTTTTGCGTCGCGCACTTAGAGCGTTGACTGGCGAATGTTATTCAGTTGGTGGTGATGGACTGCTGATACGGAATTTCTGGGAGGCAGAACGATGGCGACTTCTGTGCCTTCGCCCTTTGTCGAACGGATCTCTATTTTTCCGCCGTGCAGTTCGACCAGAGCTTTCGCGATAGGAAGGCCAAGGCCCGTGCCTTCGCGCCACCTTGAATGGCCGCCATCAACTTGACCGAACGGCGTGAGCGCGACCGAGATTTCTTCCGGAGTCATGCCGACGCCCGTGTCGCGAACCAGGATTGCGATCCCGCCATTGTTGATGCGTAACGCTTCGATCGTGACTGTGCCGCCGCGCGGCGTGAACTTTATCGCGTTGGAGATCAAATTTGTGAAGATTTGCCGAAGTTTGACCGCATCGCCACGAGCGGTCGGCAAGTCGATGGCAACGACTGGCGTCAGAGTAACACCGGCGTCGGAAGCCATGAGACGAAACGAGTTAATTGACGTCTGCACGATTTCATCGACATTGATTTCGCGGCTATCGAGCGTGTACCGGCCGCTTTGAATCTTGGAGATGTCCAGAATATCATTGATGACTGATAGCAGATGACCAGCGGCGTCGTGAATGAGCGTGGCGTATTCCACGATTTCGTGTTGCGGCAGGGTGCGTCGTTCGTGCTCGGCAAGGAGCTTAGAAAACCCGATCACCGTGTTGAGCGGCGTGCGGAGTTCGTGGCTCATGTTGGCGATAAATTCGGACTTCACTTTGCTCGCAAGTTCGGCCTCGATGCGGGCTGAATGCTCGGCAATGCGGGCGCGATGACGGAGCACCGCATCGCCAAGCAGCGATGCGTACTCGTTCATGAGCGAATTCGACTTCGAGTTCCCGAAGGCCCCGTTGAGCATGTCTCGACCAGTGCAAAAAACGCATTTCCAGCTTATGAGCCTATTGGTCAGTGACTAATCCAAAGTTAATCATCGACCGAAAATCGGGCTCTGTGGCCCATTGATTTCACTGTGTAGGGTGAAGGACCTTCTCCCGGTGACTGGACGTTCAGGAATGTGACCTCTGCGCAACAATTGTTCGAGGTCATGAGACGCCACATAAATTTTCTGGGAATTAATTCCTGACCTATCCGGGAACTTTGCTAGGACTTCGTGTGCACGAAAGACGTGCAGCGGGTGGCGTTTGGGAGGTGGAGCCGTGAGGGCAGAGGGTGCTGGAACGCGTGTTAGCCTCGGAATGATTTTTGCGATGGCATTGCAGGCGCAACCAGGCATGGCCGGGCCGGCCATCAATCAATTCGAAGTCAAGGATCTACAATCCGCACCCGGCGACTTCGAGTTCCAAAGTCAGAACGCTTGGTCGACCGGCCAGCCGCGGCGCCGGTCAGTGCTCACCGCACCGGGCGACGCCGCCTTTGACGACAACACCGTCATCAAGCAGCGCGAGGCATTGGAAATACAACTTGGCGTCACCGATTGGTTTCGCGTGCGCTTTGGCGTTGAGTTCGAACAGGAGCGGCTGGACGATCCAGGTAGTTTCGCCGAGGCTGACAGGTTTGCGCCGCTCAAGTTCGACGAAGTGGCCGTCGAGGGCGTTGTGGTCTTCGTCAAGCCAAAGGAAGAGGGCATCGGCCTCGGGCTGCTGATGGAGTGCGGCAGCCCGGTCGGGGAGATGGAAGTACCGGCGGAATTCTACGTCGGCCCGATTATCGAAGCCCACACGGGTCCATGGTCATTTATAACCAATCTCATGTTCGTTAAATATATGGGCGGCAAGGCGGCATCCGGTAACGACGCGTACATGCGAGACGAGAAATGGGACTTCAGTTACGCCACCCAGCTTGAGTACGAAATTTCGCGCAACTGGGGCGTGGCGC
>JANOKZ010000318.1:0-2821 GCA_031419515.1 Hyphomicrobium sp. | reverse complement strand
CACACGCCGCTCCCCCGCCCATTCCCCTGCGTCGGCGGCCAATATTCACGCCCTATGTGTTCGGCTGGATCATGGCCGGAACGGTAGCCGCGGGTTATTTCGCCATCCTTTTAACCGCACCGGATCTCATTGAAGATTTTGCACCGGCCGGCGTTCACTTGACAGAGCCTCAAGACAACCAAGGTCAACGCGCGGCGGCGCGGCTTGCGTCCGATGTGCGCAAACTGCGCGACAGCATGGCACAAGTGCAGCTCGAACTTTCGAGAGTGAAATCGGATGTGGCAACCCAAGGCGAGCGCGAACGCACCCTGACGGGTCAGCTCGTGGCGCTTGAGAAAAAGTTGAGCGCTGCAGAATCCGCGCGAGCCATCGAGACCGCAACCCCGAGCGACCCGTCCCAGCCGCCCGCCGGGACATCCGTGCCGCACGAAACAATTGAGACCACAGCGCCTCCTCCAGCCACGAACAACGCCGTGCCCCAGCAGGAAGCGTCCGGCTCGCCGCAACAACCCAAGCTCATCAACGCAGACACGCTTGCTTCGACCGTGCCGATTGAAACGGGCAGCGTGACCACAGCGGCTCGGGCTGTGGCCAAACCGGGTGATGTCATTTCGTTTGGTCCCGCAATCGTCAAACCGGCAGCGAAGCCCTTTGGCGTGCAGATATCCTCGGGGCCTTCAGTCGATAATCTACGTTTGAGTTGGAGCCTTTTGGCCGACCGGCATGCTGACACACTCAAAAATCTGCAGGCGCGTTACGTGGAAAGCGGCGATCCGGCAGCGCCAAACTTTGACCTCATAGCCGGTCCCATCAAATCGAAATCAGAAGCCGCACGCGTGTGCAAGGCGCTGGCTGCCAAAAACATCCCCTGCAAGGTCGGTGAATTCGCGGGCGATGCGCTTTAGGGAGTCCCGCTCCCCCTTGTGGGGAGGGGTTAGGGGTGGGGGTAACGCCGCAAGACAGATCGACGAGATGCGCTCTCAATCGCGCCGCCAAGTCTCGCAAAAAGAAAATCAAGAAACGCGCCCAAAACTTAGATCGCGCCTGGATCTTCACCCCACCCCTAACCCCTCCCCGTCAAGGGGAGGGGAATCTCTCGGCGACTTCGTTGCGGGACAGCTGATGGCCAATAAGCCACCGCAGCACCAACCAGTAGATTGGCCAAATCGTAGCTAGAAAGCTGTTGACCGGGACAGCGATCAGCCAATTCCAAGCGTTGTAACGGTACCCATCAAAAAAGGTCAAAAACAAAAACGTTGCGAGACCAACGAGGCAATACGCAATGTAGAGCCCTCGACCCGTGCGAACCTGATCAAAGTGATGCACTTATCTGTACTCCGAATGCGCATCGTTATGTGAAATGGTTGGCGCACGCTCACAGGTCTGATGTGTTGAAAGTATCGCAAACTTCCATCTTGCCAGCCTTGAGCCCCGCCGTGAACCAGCGGCGCCGCTGTTCGGCGGTGCCATGCGTGAAGGCGTCCGGCACGATACGGCCTGTTGTCTTCTTTTGAATCATATCGTCGCCGATCTGGGTTGCGGCATTGAGCGCTTCCTCGATATCGCCTTCTTGCAACCGGCTCTTCATCTGGTGATTGAGATTTGCCCAAACGCCAGCCAGACAGTCGGCCTGAAGTTCCATGCGCACCTGGATCTTATTGGCCGTGCGTTCATCCGAACGGCCCTTCAGCTCCTGCACTTTTTCGGCAATGCCAAGGAGCGTTTGCACATGGTGGCCGACTTCGTGCGCCACCACGTAAGCCTGGGCAAAGTCGCCGCTGACGTTGAACTGGCGCTTCATCTGATCATAGAACGCGAGGTCGATGTAGACCTTGCGATCGAGCGGGCAATAGAAGGGGCCCATTGCAGCTTGACCCGCACCGCACGCGGTTTGCGTATAGCCCGAGAAAAGTACCAGCGGCGGCTCTTCGTATTTTTGTCCGAAGCCTTTGAAGACGCCCTGCCACACGTCCTCGGTATCGGCAAGAACGCGGCCGATGAACATCTTCATTTCATCTTCGCCGGCCGGGCCTTTTGCTTGGCGCGTTTCGCCGGGAAGCCCTGGGATATCGACCTTCGTTCGTTCCGTCGTTGCCGGGCGCTCGCTGCGCGGCAATTGCGGCATGTTGATCTGCCCGCCTCCGCCCTGGGGCCCGAGCAAAATATCCAACGGGTTGATACCCATGAACAGCATCAAGGCGCCGAGGATAAGTAGAGTCGTGAAGCTGAAGCCGCCGCCTCCGATCGGGATTTGAATGCCGCCGCGCCCGCCGGGAAACGGAGATCCGCCGCCTTCGCCGCGCCGGTCTTCAACATTCTTGCTCTCGCGATCTTCTTCACCGTAGCGCATGGCAGATTCCTAAGGTTCGGGTGCTGGATGGGGCTTGGATCCGTTTAGCCGAGCCCCGCTCAATTGGCTGGCATAGTGCACGCCGCAAAGAGCATGACAAGCGTTGAGACGCTGATCGTGTTCGATGTTTGCATCTCACCGCGATCAACCCTTGAGAGAAACGGCGGGGCCGGTTTTATTGATCGCGTTTGAAGCCTTCGCCCCCCCGGATTCTGCCTTGGGCTTTGTGGCAGCCCGCAGCAGTGCACGAACCGCGCGCGAGGCCGCAACCGTGCCATCGTTGGCGTAGGCTTCATGATTTTTCTCGATTTCAGTCAAGTCATAGCGGTAGTTCACCATCAAACCATGACCTTCGCGGAGCCCCTTTTCGGACGTATCCGCCAGCCAATTCAGCCGTTCAAGCCGGGCGCCGTTGCCTAAGTGAAAGCGCGCAACGGGATCGACGGGACGCTGATCGCTCGATCGTGCGGC
>JANOKZ010000317.1:0-5041 GCA_031419515.1 Hyphomicrobium sp. | reverse complement strand
CAAACCCTAAGTCTAATGGCGTAGGCGTTAACATAGGTTGCCGGGCCTCAGTAAACAAGCAAGCCTTGCCAGATTAAAGCCCCGGGCGGGCCTAACGTCCAGCCGATGCTGAAGCAGCTGAATTGACACGCACAATCACGACCACAATCAGGCCGCTTGCCAAAAGGTTGCAATCTACGTGCCCAGCCTACGTGCACTGCCAGAAAAAACCCTTTAACCCGTAAAGTGCTCTTGTCTCGCAAAAGGCTTGGCCGAAAAAGTGCTTTCGAGCTGGCGCGAAGAGCTGCTGCACTCGAAATAGTTCAAAAGCGGCACAGCCGCGAGCCGATCAGCGTCCCAGAAAGAGGGTATCGCATACAGAGCGGCCAGAGGGTGCGGGGGCAACGTCCTGCCATCTCTCATGCAGGCCGCTTTAACGGCCGAGACACCTTCAGCACCCAGTGCGCAAACCCGGAAGTCCCTGGCCGGCTGCGAGGCATTAACAACAATAAATCGGCGATCCCATTCACGCCTTAGACCGGATTTGAGGTCAAGGGTTGGCAGCGGTTGGGACCTGCGGCCGAACTCACGCACAACCAGAATAGTGTCAGGCTTCTTGCCGTCACTGAACACGGCGCCTGCGAGAGAGTGCCCCGCCGGAGATTTCCAGCCGATGCATGCCGTCATTGCTTCCAAGCCGCTCAGAGTTACCGGGTCTTCCCCCCCACCAATGGATGCGATGAGCCGCGTGAGAATTCGAAGCCTAATCTCCTCCGGCAGACTCAATATCCATGGCCATGAGAATTCCGCGTATCCAAGATCGTCGATACGAATTCGATCGCCAGCCTGTTCGACACAGTACGCGGTCATCTCATCGAGAGCCCTCCGCGCCCGGCCGAGACGCCGGGCACTTAAGGCGAGTGTCCTATTTGAAAGTCCTGCCGCTTCCAAGCTGTCGCGCATATGCCGGAGCCGTACCCGCTCAAACTCTAGTTTTTCGTTGCTTGGATCTTCAATCCACGTTTCACCCTTCGCTTGAAGCGTCGCGATGAGATCGGCCTTTGCAAATGACAGCATCGGGCGCAGCACCGTCTGGCGCCCAATTTTCTTGACCCGTTGAATGCCGGACAGCCCATCCACGCCGCTGCCGCGCGCCAGCCGCATCAATAGCGTTTCAGCCTGATCGTCGCTTGTGTGAGCCGTTGCCATGACATCAATGCCTTGGGATTCGAGGTGCTCGAAGATAAGACGATAACGCGCTGCGCGCGCTGCGGCCTGAATTCCGGTTGCCGGTTTTGGCCCCTCCCACACGAGCGTTGTGTGGGCTAATCCTAGCCGGCGAGCAACCCTTTGCACGCCTTCCGCCTCGCTCGCCGACTCTGGCCGCAATCCGTGGTCAACGGTCACAATACTGAAGATTGGCACTGTTTCTGCGGGTGACGACGCCAGACGCGATGCTCGCCAGTCCATCGCCAGATGCATCATGGCCATGGAGTCCACGCCCCCCGACACCGCAAGCACGACGTGACGGTAAGGTTCAAAAATCGAGTCGAAAATTGGAGCTACAGCACGCCCATCCAGCGGCTGGCCCGGCGCACCGCTCACCTCACGGGCATCCGACTCGCTGGCGCTCCGATTGCGCGCGCGCTTTGACGCTCTGTGGGGCATTGGGAAATTTGGTGTTGAGTTCGGCATAAGACGAACAAGCGGCGTCGCGCTGGCCGAGCCGGTCGAGCGACATTGCGAGTTTCAAAAGACTGTCAGGCGCCTTCTGGCTCTGCCCATAAGTTTGATAGCCTTTGAGGAAAGCACTTGCCGCGGCTTTGTATTGCCCGCGCACAAAGTGCGATTCGCCAAGCCAGTACTGAGCGTTCCCCGACAATGAATCGCTCGGATGGCGCTTTAAGAAATCGTCGAACGCCGCTTCGGCCGCGCCATAGTCGCGTTGCAGCAGATAACCGTAGGCTGTCTCATAAAGCTGCTTGGGATTTGAACCATCGCCGGGCGGCGGGAGTGCTGCGGTCGTCACGGGTGGCGGCGCGCCTGCTCCTGGAGAGCCACCGGCAGCAACGGCGGCACCAACGGCGGCGCCTCCTGCATCAGGAATAGGTGGACCCGAGGTGAAGGGCGGCGCTTCGCCAGCAATCATGCCGCTAATTGGGTCGCCCTCACTCACCGTTGTCGATCCGAATTCGCTCGCCGGACGGGTAGCCGGAGGAGGCGCGGCATCTGCTCGGCGCGGCGTGCCGCCGAGGCTGCGCACTTGATCGGAAAGCTGCTGCACCTGTGCCGAAAGAGTCTTGATCTGATTTTCGAGGCTATCGACCCGGCCACCATCGCCGCCAGTGGCAGCGCGGTAAGCGGGCGAAGACGACGTGCCACCCGACTTGGCGAGGCTCTCAAGCGTGCCGACCACAACCTGCATATCGACGAGCTGCTCTTCCAAGCTTTCGATGCGCGCCTTCAAGCCGGCGTCACCGCCAGCCGTTGGCTGAGAGGACTTAGGTTGGGTCTGGGGCTGAGTCTGGGCCTGAGTCTGGGCCTGAGTCTGGGACGGAGCTTGGGTCTTGACCGGAGCAGCTGCGACCGAAGGCGCCGCTTTAGGCTCTTGAACTGGCGCCTGCTGCGCCATTGCGCCGCCAGCAAAAACCAAACCCAGCAGAGGCAGGAGCAGCGGCACAGCAACTGCCGCGCTCAAACCAATTCCCGTTCTGTTTTTCATAGCCGTACTCATGTCGTTGGACGTCCTTGCTCGCGGCTAGTGTATGGACCGCATGATTTTATTCTACAGGGCTAATGCACGGCTCTCAATGCACGCAGTGCAACACGCACAGTTAATCGGCCGATTTCACGCGGCGGCGCCGTTACGAAGCCCATTGATGCCTCCCCCAATGCCGTATTTTCGGAGGTTGTTGCCGTTGCTCTCAGCGCGCGAGTGCCTGTCCGGTGCCGCGCCCCACGTCCGCGTCCACGGATTCGGCACCAAATGATTCGCTACCCAGCGTCTCCGCCCCGCGCGTTTCGGTCCCACGCGTTTCCACTCCTGGGGTGCCGGTTAGCCCACTCGCCGCGCTGCCATTCTTGGTAAATCTCAGCAGTGTTTCGGCATGACGATTCTGCGCCTGGCAAATTGCCGTCCGGCACGTTGCAACCGGATCGCTATTGCCGCGCGTTTCTATTCTGATGCGTTCGCTGGCAATGCCCGCCTCAATGAGCTTGGCGCGGACCGCCTCGGCCCTTTGACGCGCGAGCGCCGTCGCGTCCGCACTTGATCCGCCATCGTCGGAGCGGCCAATGATGGTGACGCCGATCGATTGAGAACGCTTCAACCAGCGCGCCTGGGCTTCAAGAATGGCGCGCGCGCGCCCGCCGATAACAGCGCTACTCTCGGCGAAGAAGACTCGATCTCCAACTTCGCTGACCAACCGGAAACGAAGCTTGCGAATTTGCTCCGCCACTTCTGCATCCGGCCTCTCACTGTCCGGCCTCTCACTAAATGCCTCTTCGCCGGCACCGGCAGAACCGGCGCTGCTTGAACCCTGATTGAGCTTGGCGAGCTCTACTGTGGCTTTGCGGGCTGCCGGCGAACGCGGATGCGAGGACAATAGATTCTGGAAAATCTGACGCGCCAAATCAGGGCGGCGGTCTCTCAATGCGTCAATGCCGTCCTGAAGCAGCTCTTCGGAAACTTCAAGCACCACGGGTTGACCAGCTTGAGCTTGCGCCCAGATAGCGGATATCGGCGCAAACAGAAATGCTGCGCCCGCAAAAAAAGCCATTCGTATTCGAGTTGCACGCATTATCAAAACCACTTACGGACAAATCCCGCATCGTCCGATACGGGAATATATCCCGGTTTATTGGGGCTAAAGTATGCCGGGACCTGAATGTCCATTCGGATATGGCCCCGAGTCCGGTCCAGGGTTACGGCCCCGAGTCCGGCCCAAGGTTACGGCCCCGAGTCCGGCCCAGGGTTACGGCCCAGGAAACCGGCAATGGCCACAACGCGAAACGGCGGGAGATGTCCCCGCCGTATCAAGCTTGCCGTTCTCGGCGGCCAATTGAACCTAGCGCTGGTGAACCTAGCGCTGGCTCACTTGTCCACCCGAATTGAGGACAGTCTGCGCGCGACGGTTCTGTGACCAGCACGAGATATCGTTGCACACGGCAACTGGGCGTTCCTTGCCATACGAGATCGTGCGGATGCGTTGAGCGTTGATTCCATTCTGCGATAGGTACGTGCGCACAGCCGTGGCGCGCTTTGCACCAAGTGCGATGTTATACTCACGCGTGCCACGCTCGTCAGCGTGGCCTTCAATGGTGATCGTGAACTGGGGGTACTGCTGTAACCACTGTGCCTGCTTCGCCAGTGTCTGGCCAGCTTCCGGTGTCAGATCCACACTGTCGCTGGAGAAATATACCAGGTCGCCGACGTTCTGTGTGAAGTCGCGCTGTGTTCCAGGCGTTGCTGCAGCGAACTTACCGCCAGCGCCATTCAAAGCGGCTTCAGGAGATGATTCTTTATTGGCACAGGCGCCAGCGGTCAGTGCCAGAACCGTGACAACGGCCAGCCGGAGCGACGCCTTTCGCGCGTAAAGACCAAGCATCGTAAACCCTCTCGTTGCGGCACGGCACGCCGCGATATCCCTTGACGGAGCCGGATCAAACCTAAGTACTGCGAAGTTTATATCGCCGTCATCCGCCGAAAATGTGGCCAATTCAGTGGCCTGCGGCGCATGAACAGCGCCTGACTATATCAGACTCATAGCCAGTGAACGTCTTATTCGCCCAGATCCCAGCCAGTAATCCCCTGCAATCTCACAGCCTTAAAGGCTGGCAAAAACGTCCGTAGATCCAGTAGCCGCGCCTGAGTGGCAGCGAGATACGCGGTGTCTTCACACAGTAAGTACACACAGCAAGCTGCGCACTCAAGGACACCTCAAAAGTAGCCAACTGGCCCACCCTGTTTACGACGTGAACTCAAACGATCCACCCACCCAGCGAGGTGAACGGACCCCCAAAAACAATCAAGACCGAGATGGTGGCAACATAAGTTGCCAAC
>JANOKZ010000316.1:0-3803 GCA_031419515.1 Hyphomicrobium sp. | reverse complement strand
TTGCGTTCCCGGAGGCCGCGTTGAGCGCAAGCGAAACAATGCGGCCATCCGGGATCACGTCCCGTCAGCATTACGCCCAAACCTGAAACGACGTGGTCCCGGGTCTACGCGGCAATCGCGGCGCTCAGCCGCTCGCCCGGGAAAGCAGTGGAGGGTGCTTTCGCATGACCAGTGAGGTTGTGAAATCGTGGCTGTGGGGCCGCTACTCGGCGCTAGGGCTGACCGTCGCTGCCGCCACGTTCGCGATCGATCAGGCGCACAAGTATTGGATGCTCTACGTTTATGACATCGCCGGGCGGGGCAAAGTTGCCGTCACGCCGTTCCTCGATCTCGTGTTCGTGAAAAATACCGGCATCAGCTATTCGCTGTTCGATCAAAGCAGTCAATCTGGGCAGTACATGTTGGCTGGCTTCGCGGTGATCGCGTCCTCCGCCATGTGGGTGTGGCTGACGCGATCCGACACCTCTCGGCTCATGGCCTGGAGCCTCGCCCTGATCATCGGCGGGGCGCTGGGAAATGCGCTTGACCGGGTATTAATCGGCGGGGTTGCAGACTTCTTTTCAGCACACGCATTCGGATTCTATTGGTACGTCTTCAACATAGCGGATGTTGCCATCGTTGCTGGTGTCGCCGGGCTGCTATATGACTCATACAAGTCGAGTCGTAATGACGCCGCAAAACCGCTGTAACGGCAGTCAAGTGGGGACCTTTCATTTGCTGGCCAGTTCGGCGGATGCGCCACGGGGGAAGATCGTATGCTATTGAAAAACATGATGAATGTTTTGGCTGGCATGACCGTTGCGGTGCTGCTTTCGGGCTGCAGTGCAGACGATGTCGCCTTCAATGGCAAGGTTTTCGATGCGGTGGGCATGAATACCGCGTCCGTGAAAAAGACCCCAAAACTGGCAGAACGCTCTGGAATTATCGTGCCGCCGAACATGGACCGCTTGCCAGAGCCGGGCTCAGGCGCAGTTGGCGCGCCGGCATTGGCAGACGTCCAGGATCACGACGCCAAGCGGATCACGTCTTACAACGACCTGGAGCTGCAGCAGGAAGCTTACTGCAAAAAGCACTATCACGACGCCAAAATTCATGGTGATCAGGATGCTGTCCTGGCGACGGGCCCGCTTGGGCCGTGTCAAGGCTCGGCGCTCAAGCTCCTGAAACAAGCGGGAGACGGCGGCGACGAACAGTAGCGCCTGCCCCGGCTTACGCTGCGTGATTCGATCCTTAACCTTTTCTATGTGGCTGAAACTTAAAAATAAATTTGTTATCGTGCGCGGCGATCCAGCCAGCATATGAACGCGATGTCATTTGACTTTAAAGGCCCGTCCTCCGACATCTCCTAACAGTCAGGCACCTCGTACCGCCACGCGTTTCGCAATCTCTCACCAAGCTGGCCATTCAACGAAAATAGGCCAAAAGATTGGGACCAAGCATGCTTTCCACTGCTTCTGCCGTCCGTTCATCCCTTGCAACTCTGACCTTGGCGATTTCCATGCTCGCATTGAACCCACTCGCCCACGCCGCCGCGTCTGCTACGCGCGCCAGCGAATTCAAGCTGTCGAACGGCATGCAGGTCGTGGTTATTCCAGACCGCCGTGCGCCCGTCGTGACGCACATGGTCTGGTACCGCGTCGGCGCGGCGGACGAAGTGCGCGGCACCTCCGGCATCGCCCATTTCCTCGAGCACTTGATGTTCAAGTCGACGGAGAAAATTCCAGTCGGCGAGTTCTCGAAAATAGTTGGCCGGCTTGGCGGACAGGACAACGCCTTTACAGGGCACGACGCGACGAGCTACTTCCAGCGCATCTCGAAAGACCGTCTCAAAACGATGATGGAGATGGAAGCCGACCGCATGGTCAACCTGCGGCTCGACGAAAAGGAAGTTCTGACCGAGCGCGACGTCATTCTGGAAGAGCGCCGCTCGCGTGTCGAGAATAATCCCGGTGCCATTCTCGACGAACAAATGAATGCGGCACTCTATCTCAATCATCCCTACGGCGTGCCGGTTATCGGCTGGTATCACGAGATTGCGAAACTTTCGCGTGACGATGCGCTGACGTTCTATAAGCGCTACTACGCGCCGAACAATGCGACGCTCGTTGTTTCGGGCGATGTGACCGAGGACGAAGTCAAAACTCTTGCTGAGGCGACGTTCGGCAAGATTCCGTCAAATCCTGATGTCGTGATCACGCGCGTGCGCCCGAGCGACCCGCCGCAGATCACGCCGCGCCGCATGGAAATAAAAGACCCGCGCGCGGGTAACTACTCATTGCATCGCTACTATGTGGCACCGAGCTACGTCACAGCGAAACCCGGCGAAGCCGAAGCCCTCGATCTCATGATGAAGATAGCGGGGTCAGGCGCCACGAGCCGGCTCTATAAGAAGCTCGTTGTCGAAACCAAATTGGCCTCCAGCGCAAACGGCGACTTTGGTGGCTACGGCCTCGATGGCGGGACCATTTCGCTTTACGCAGTTGCCGCAGACGGCGTGCCGCTCGAAAAGGTCGAGGCGGTCATGGACGAAGTTCTGGCGGACGTGGCCAAGAACGGCGTGACGGACAAAGAACTTGAGCGCGCCAAAAACAACTATTTGGCCGAATACGTTTACGAGAGCGACAACCAGGCGACACTGGCGCGCCGCTACGGCTGGGGCGTTTCGGTTGGGCGTACCGTCGATCAGATCGAAGGATGGCCAGCCGCCATTTCCAAGGTCACGCTCGACGACATCAAGAAAGCGGCAGCGGAATATCTCGACGCTCGCCGCTCGGTCACAGGCTACTTGATGCCAGCCAAAGCCGACGTTGCCGCACAAGGCGGCGCGAAGACGGGAGACGATAAGGGCGCGGATCAGGGCGGTGCTAGAACGCCAAAGAGCGCGGTGAGGTAATACAAATGACCTTCTTATCAACGTGCCGCGCCAACGTATTGAAGGCGCGTGCCCCGATGGCACTTGCTGCGCTGGCCGTTCTTGCGGCCGGATTCACGTCCGTCCTTGCTACAACCACACCTGCGAGTGCCATGAACATTCAGACTGTTAAAAGCCCGGGCGGCATCGAAGCATGGCTCGTCGAAGAACACTCGGTTCCCCTGATGGCCTTGCGCTTTGCATTCGGCGGCGGCAACAGCCAGGACCCCAAAGGCAAAGAAGGCGCCGCCAACTTCATCACGGCGATGATGGACGAAGGCGCGGGCGATATCTTGAGCGCGCAGTTCCAGGAGCGCGTGGAAGACATCGCCATGCGCATGAGCTGGGATGACAGCAAGGATTCGCTCTACGGAAACTTTGAGACGCTGACATCCAACCGGGACAAGGCCGTCGACTTATTGAAATTCGCGGTGACAAAGCCGCGCTTCGACAAAGATGCCGTAGATCGCATCCGCCAGCAGCTCTTGGCCAACATCGCGTACTCCGAAAAAGACCCCGATAAAGTTGCAGCCAACGCCTGGTACGCGATGGCATTCGAGGGGCACCCGTATGGCCGTCCATCGAACGGCACCAAGGTAAGCGTTTCCAGCATGACGTCTGCGGATCTTGCGGCGTATCACAAGCGCAATTTCGCCAAGGGAAATCTGAAGGTCGTTGCTGTCGGCGACATCAATGCGGCTGAACTCGGCAAGTTATTGGACGAAGTTTTCGGCGGACTGCCAGCGACGGCGGAACTCGTTGACGTGGCGAAGATCGATCCTGTCAACGCCGGGCAGCAGAAAATCATCGATATGGACGTGCCGCAGTCTGTTGCCGTGTTCGGGCTTGGCGCAATGGCGCGTAAGGACCCGGACTTCATGGCCGCATTCGT
>JANOKZ010000315.1:0-5105 GCA_031419515.1 Hyphomicrobium sp. | reverse complement strand
TGGCTAGGCACGTAGATTGCAACCCTTTGGCAAGCGGCCAGTTCGTTGTCTTGATTGTGCATGTCAAATCAGCTGCTTCAGCATAGGCTGGACGTTAGGCCCGCCCGGGGCCTTAATCTAGCAAGGCTTGCTTGTTTACTGAGGCCCGGCAACCTATGTTAACGCCTACGCCATTAGACTTAGGGTTTGGCATCCATCCAGCCAGACGCGCGTCTCGATCCGTCTCATCAGGAACTTAAATGAACCAGAATTATCAACGAATTGCGATCTGGGCTGCAATGCTGGTGCTGGTTTTGGCACTGTGGAATTTGGCGAACAGCACCACCCAGCCTCGCAAAGGCTCCGACATCGCCTACTCCGAATTTCTGGAGGCGGTTGAAAAGGGCACGATTTCCGAGGTCGTGCTGGCTGGAAACCGGATCACGGGCACGTATCGCGACGCGGGTGCCGCAAGCGCGAACTTCTCAACTTTTGCCCCCGAAGATGCGTCACTCGTCGGCAAGCTGCGCGATAAGGGGGTCAAGTTTCGCGCCCGCCCTGCAGACGACGAAATGCAGTCGATTACCGGCATCTTGCTCAGCTGGTTCCCCATGCTGCTCTTGATCGGCGTGTGGGTATTCTTCATGCGTCAAATGCAGTCGGGTTCGGGCCGGGCCATGGGCTTTGGCAAGAGCCGCGCAAAGTTGCTGACCGAACGCCAGGGACGCGTGACGTTCGATGATGTAGCAGGCGTTGATGAAGCCAAGGCTGATCTCGAAGAGATCGTTGAATTCCTCCGCGATCCGCAAAAATTCCAGCGCTTGGGCGGGCGTATCCCTCGCGGGGCGCTGCTCGTTGGGCCACCCGGTACCGGCAAGACGCTCATTGCACGCGCGGTCGCCGGCGAAGCCAACGTGCCGTTCTTTACGATTTCGGGTTCGGATTTCGTTGAAATGTTCGTCGGTGTCGGCGCCAGCCGCGTGCGCGATATGTTCGAGCAAGCGAAGAAGAACGCGCCGTGCATTATTTTCATCGACGAAATCGATGCGGTTGGACGGCATCGCGGCGCGGGTCTTGGCGGCGGTAACGACGAGCGCGAACAAACGCTCAACCAGTTGCTCGTGGAGATGGACGGCTTTGAAGCCAACGAAGGCATCATCATTATCGCGGCGACGAACCGTCCCGACGTTCTCGACCCTGCGTTGCTGCGCCCGGGGCGATTCGACCGTCAAATTACCGTGCCGAATCCCGATGTTGGCGGGCGCGACAAAATCTTGAAGGTCCACATGAAGAAAGTTCCGTTAGCGCCGGATGTGGACCCGCGGATCATTGCTCGGGGCACGCCTGGGTTTTCAGGTGCCGATCTTGCAAACCTGGTCAACGAGGCAGCATTGCTGGCGGCGCGGAGAAACAAGCGCCTGGTGACAATGGCAGAGTTTGAAGACGCCAAAGACAAGGTCATGATGGGCGCCGAGCGCAAATCAATGGCGATGTCAGATGAGGAAAAAACACTGACGGCCTATCACGAGGCGGGCCATGCCGTTGTTGGCCTTTCGGTTCCTAAGGGTATCCCGGTTCATAAAGCCACGATCATTCCGCGCGGACGTGCCCTTGGCATGGTGAAATTCCTGCCAGAGGGCGACCGCTATTCCATGAAATTCATTGAATACACTTCGCAACTGACCGTTGCGATGGGCGGACGTATCGCTGAAGAACTCGTGTTCGGCAAAGAGAACATTACATCCGGCGCTTCGGGAGACATTCAACAGGCAACGGCAATGGCGCGAGCTATGGTCACGCGCCTGGGCTTCTCGGATGATCTTGGCACTGTCATGTATGGCGACAACCAGGAAGAAGTTTTCCTTGGCATGTCGATGGGCCGCCAGAACACGATATCGGAAGCGACCGCCCAGAAAATTGACGCGGAAGTCCGCCGGCTCGTCAGCCACGCCTGCGACGACGCACGCAAGATCTTGACCGATAAGCGCCAACAACTCGAAGCAGTGGCCCAAGCGTTGCTTGAGTTTGAAACGCTTACAGGCGACGAGATCAAAGGCTTGATGGCAGGCCAGCCACTCGTCCGGCCAACGGACGACGATGGCTCAAAAGGTTCGGCTGGATCGGCTGTCCCCTCGACCGGTCGCGCCGTCCGACCGAGAAGTGAGCCGTCGGGCGGTATGGAACCACAGCCTCAGAGCTAGAAACGTCGATAGCGAACGACCAGACAAGCGCCACGGCCCTGCCGCCGTGGCGCTTTTCGTTTGGGCGCCAGCGGCCCCCGATCCAAGGTCCGAGAGACCACAGTCCGATAGACAACACAGACCAAACCGGGCTTGCTTCAAAGGCGGGCGGGTGGGGGTAAGATCTTAAGTTTTTCTCACCATGTTGTGCCTGCCGATCCGGCCTGGAATGCTATGTGCAAAAACACTTGTTGCAGACGGGCCATGTGCCTTTCGGATCGCGCGACATTCTAGGTGAACTGCTATGGCGACAATTAAGGGTACGAATGCGCGCGATGTCCTACGGGGTACCGCTGCCAAGGATACGATTTACGGCTTCGCAGGCAACGACGACCTATACGGCCGGACGGGCGACGATATTCTCGTCGGCGATGCAGGGACCGATAAACTCTACGGCGAAGCAGGAAACGACCTGCTGCATGGGGGAGCAGGGGCAGACCGTCTTGATGGCGGCCTTGGCACAGATTGGGCGCTGTATCTTGAAGGAGCGGCCGCCGGCGTCAACTCAATCTGTTAACCCACATCGGCGCGGGCGGTGCGGCGGGCGGCGACAGGCTCTACTCTATAGAGAATGTGCAAGGCACGAAATTCAACGACGTGCTGACTGGCGACAACTTCGCCAACTATTTGGACGCAGGTCTCGGCAACGACACGCTGAATGGCGGGGCTGGCAATGACACGCTCGACGGCGGCGGGGGCACGGATAACTTAAACGGGGGCACAGGCAATGATCTCCTTGTCGGCGGGGGCGGCGCGGATCGGATGGACGGCGGCACCGGTACTGACTGGGCCCTTTACAATGGATCAAACGCGACGGCGGGTGTCACAATCAATCTGCTGACCCACATAGGATCGGGTGGGGCAGCGGTTGGCGATCGGCTGTTTAATATTGAGAATGTGCGTGGCACGAAGTTCAACGATGTGTTGACTGGCGACGGCTTGTCCAACGAACTGAACGGGGACCTTGGCAACGACACGCTCAGCGGAGGCGCCGGCTCCGACACGCTCATCGGGGGCGCAGGCAACGATATCCTTAATGATAGCGATGTGGCGTCTGCCGCGGATCAGGATGTATTCCGCCCCGGTACAGGCAGCGATGCAATCACCGGCGATGGTAACGACGTTCTCGATTACCGGGATGCGACATCGGGTGTGATCCTGGACTTGTCGAAAACCACAATCGCCAACCTTGTCAACGGAACCGGCGGGTTCGCGGCGGGCGACACATTTACTGGCATCAATAGTGCCTACGGTGGTGCTTTTGCAGACGCGATTGTGTTGGGCACGGGCATCGGTGGCGTCGTTTATTGCTTTGATGGGAACGATAACCTGACCCTCCTTGGCCTGTTTCAGCGTGCCATCGGCGGCGTTGGCAACGACACTATCGTATTCAAGGGATCGAACCAAACAGCCGAGGGCGAAGCCGGGAACGACATCCTTGATGCATCGCAATCGACAGGTGCCGCAACACTCAATGGCGGCGAGGGCACCGACACGCTGACAGGGGGTGCAGGCAACGACTTCCTCATCGGCGGCGCGGGCGCGGACGTCTTGAATGGCGGCGCGGGGACCGGAGACTGGGCAAACTATAGAGTTGGTGCAACTGCCGGGATTACCATCAACCTGCTGACGCACGCGGCAGGCATTGGCGGCACGGCCCAGGGCGATAGTCTGACCAACATCGAGAACCTGCAAGGCACACGTTTCGTTGACGTGCTGACCGGTGACGCAAACAATAATATTCTTTCCGGTGGCGAAGGTGCCGACGTCCTCAATGGCGGCGACGGAACAGGCGACTGGGCCTACTACAACGAGGGCACGACGGTGGGTGTGACGGTCAACCTCGCGACCGGGTTAGCATCAGACGGCGACATGCTATCAAACATCGAGAACGTCTTTGGCTCGATCTACAACGACACGCTGACGGGCAGTACGGGTGCCAACATTCTCAACGGCAACGACGGCGACGACATCATCAACGGCGGCGGCGGGGGAGATTCGCTCCGAGGCGGTCAAGGCAACGACACCCTCAGCGGCGATGCGGCGGCACGGGACTTCTTTTATTTCGAGGGCCTGACCGGGACAGACACGGTCACGAATTTCTTCCAAGGCAACGTTTCTCATCGCGACGCACTCGTTGTTGACCTGTCGGTTTTCAGCCTGGGAACGGCGTTAGACGCGTCTGAAATTGTAAATTCGCCGGGCGTCGTAGCCGCCGGAGCCTTTGCGCAATTTATTTATGATGTGAATTCGAAAGCGTTGTGGTTCGACGTCGATGGGACGGGCGGGGGCCAGGCCGTCCATATCGCGACGCTGACAGGCGGTCCCGCGTCGCTATCGACTTCGGACTTCATCCCGTTTTAGTAGCGCACTTGAAGTGCCGGATAAATCAAGCAGTATTGCACATATTGTTGAGGCGGCGGTCATAGGCGCGGGCGCAAATATCGCCGCCTGAGCGGACGCCAGAATAGATACAATTTTAATGCTTACACTTTTAGTAGTCCGGTTTAGCCCCGCGTAGCTTTGTTGCACGCAATCATAACGGCCCACTCCCGCATTAAGTTTTTGTTTAGCGCATGCGGGTAATGATTGACGCGCTTGACAGGCCTCTGAGTTTTACGACCCCCCTCGTGGACTGAGCCTGCAGCGCACGAGAGAGAAATTTTGGGATCAGTGGAGTTACACAACAATGGCACGCATTAGAGGTACATCGGTCGGCGAAACCCTAACGGGCACAACCGCGAACGACTCGATCTATGGTTTGGATGGCAACGACTCGCTCGTTGGCGGCGATGGTAACGACACCCTCGACGGCGGCTACGGCAACGACACGCTGAACGGCGGTAACGGCAACGACCGTCTCGTCGGTGCGAACGGCAACGATTT
>JANOKZ010000314.1:0-19982 GCA_031419515.1 Hyphomicrobium sp. | reverse complement strand
TCCCTCTTTTCCGGAAGCCTCCTCAAGAATCCATGATTCGCCGCCACTCAAGCGAATTTAACCGTTTTCAAATGCGATTCCCCTGGGTCCGGCGGGGAGGGCTTGGGGTGGGGAGAAGCAGCGCAACAGGTGCCTGCAGATCAAATGCGAAAACCGGCCGCGTGCCTGGAAACATGGCCCGGCACATCAACACAACGCACCGCGAAGTTCGCCTAATTAGCGGCCCGGCGCTCCCTCGCGGGGCGCAGCGTGACGGTCGCCTTCACAACCGGATCGAACTTGCCCTTGCGTGCGTGCTTCGACGCGGGCGCCGGCAACAGTGCTTCCGGCGGCACTGCCACGCCATCGGCGCCGCTCTCAAGTACCATCCGGCAGTCGGCTGGCAATTGCGTAATGGCGATCTCGGGCTTCGGCGGCGCGGGCTTCCAGCCGGGCGGCCTCGGCGGGGCTGGCAATTTTGCGCGCGCCAACCGCTCCAGCCACTCGTCGACTTCCTTGGCGCAGCCGTCGTCGCCCGTTGGCGCCCTCTGCGGCACGCAACCAACCGAACCTGCGGGGCAGCCGATACGAATATGGAAATGATAATAGTGCCCTTGGATCGGGCGCACCTTGCCGAGCCATCCGCGATCCGTCCCCGCCGCCTGACACAGCGCCTTCTTGATTGCCGGGTGCACCAGTACGCGCTCCACTTCCGGGAACGACGCCGCACGCTTGATGAGTTTGACGTGCTTCTCGGTGAACACGGCCGGATCAACGCCAAGATCGGTTTTGTCCAGCATCGATGTCGCGGAGATGTCTTCGCGCTCCTTGTTGGTCAATTTCCGGTCCGGCATCGGCGTCAGCCAAACATCCGCATCCAGTCCGATCTGGTGACTGGCGTGGCCCGTCAGCATCGGCCCGCCGCGCGGCTGGGACATATCGCCAACGAGAAGGCCCGGCCAGCTATCCTCTTTCTGCGCGCTTGTGGCCAGCCGCTCGACCATTTTAACGAGCTTGGGATGGCCCCAATTGCGATTGCGCGAAAGCCGCATCGCCTGCCACGCGGGTCCGTCAACCGGCAGCGCCACCGCGCCCGCGAGACAACCGCGCGAATAGGTGCCAATCGCGCGCGCTTGCAAGAGCGAGGGACCCTTCGCGGCACCAAACAAAGTCTTTGCGGGGATCGCAACCGGAACAGCTGTAGGCTCGGCAGCCGCGCCTGCAGGCGGGGCGTCGTCCGGAGCCACTGGCGCTACTTGTGCCGAACCGCCTGGCGCAGCAGGATCAGTAGTCGCAACCGGAGCAGTTGCACCCGTTACAGGCTGTTGCGGCTGATCCGCTTGTTGCGGCGCTGCCGGCGCAAGTGCGATAGGTCCGTTGCCTGTGCCAGCGCTTGGGCCAGCGCTTGGGCCAGCGCTTGGGGCTGCCGTCCCTGCTGGCGGCGTCGCGGCGCCCGCTCCAGACGGATTGGGACCAGTCGCATTGGAACCAGTCGAATTAGGAAATGCGAGCTTATCTCCCGCTGGCGCAAACGCCGGCAGATTGACTTCGGCGCTGTCTTCCTCGTGAACTGTCTCGAGTGCCGGGTTATTCGCAACAAGCGGCGCCACAAGCCGGGAGGCAAACGGCAGCACGTCGTCTGGCCGGGCCATAACAGCTCCCGCCATCACCATGCCTGTCGCCAGCACTATTCGCCAGATATGCATTGGGATGTTCCGCGTCTCGCCAAATCAGTTGCTATCCTACCCCGATCTCGGGCCAAAATGCGGCTCTTATCTCGCGTTTTTCATAAGCAAAGGCAAAGCATTAATGCTCAACCCGAGCCTTCAGAGTTCAGATCATCCCCGAGGACGCTGGCCTACCCAGTTATTTTGTCAGGATTTCCCGTATGTATGATTGCCTTTTCGGGGGCCAGCACCATGGATCGTCCATCACATGATTCACACGATTGAATCGGGCCCTCGGGACGCGAAAACACGGCTGCTGCTCGCCCACGGGGCCGGCGCGCCCATGACCAGTCCTTTTCTGGACAACTTGGCGGAGCTTCTGGCTGAGCGGAACATTGCCGTGAGCCGGTTCGAATTCGCCTACATGGCCGGCCGCCGAACCAACGGCAAGAATCGGCCCGCCGCCAAGGCCGAGTTATTGACCGGCGAATACCACAGCGCCCTTGCCCAAGTGCGCGAGCAGATCTCAGATAACACCCGCCTCTATATCGGCGGCAAGTCGCTTGGCGGACGTGTCGCCAGCATGATTGCGGAAGATGCTCACAAGGCTGGAACAATCTCCGGCCTCGTCTGTCTCGGATATCCGTTCCACCCGCCGGGCAAGCCTGAAACGCTGCGCACGGCGCACCTCGCGGACCTCACGTGTCCAAGCCTGATTGTGCAAGGCGATCGCGATCCCTTCGGCAACCGGGCCGAGGTCCAAACCTATACGCTTGCGCCCGCCATCCAACTCCATTGGCTCCCGGATGGCGACCACGATTTCGGCCCCCGCGGTGCATCCGGGTACACGCGCAAAGGAAATCTCACCTCAGCAGCGGACGCCATCGTTGCCTTCATAATGCCGCTTGAAACGGCATCGGATTGACGGACCCCGCTCCCCCACCTAGTGTGCGCCGCAACACGCGTCACACTCACGGCGCGCTCCATTTCCTCCATCAAATCCGAAGTTCGAGATGACCACGCAAACCATCGACCCTGCGCTTTTCGCCGCGACATCCGACAGCAAGGCCTGGCCTTTCGAGGAGGCAAAGCGCCTTCTGCAACGACTTGAGCGGGTTCCGGGCGGCACGGACAAGACCGTGATTTTTGAAACGGGTTATGGCCCCTCGGGGCTGCCCCACATCGGCACCTTCGGCGAAGTCGCGCGCACGACCATGCTACGCCATGCGTTTGAAGTGCTGACCGAAGGCAAGATCGAGACGCGGCTCTTGTGCTTTTCCGACGATATGGACGGCATGCGCAAGATTCCGGACAACGTGCCGGACAAGGCGTTCCTTGAGCCGCATTTGCACAAGCCGTTGACTGTTGTGCCAAATCCGTTTGGCGGCGGCTACGAAAGCTTCGGCCATCACAATAACGCGATGCTGCGCCGGTTTCTCGACACGTTCGGCTTCGACTATGAATTCGCCAGCGCCACCGATTATTACAAGTCGGGCAAATTCGACGCCGTTCTGCTACGCGCCGCCGAACGCTACGACGACATCATGGCGGTGATGCTGCCGACGCTCGGCGAAGAACGTCAGGCAACCTACAGCCCATTCCTGCCGATCTCGCCAACCTCGGGCCGTGTGCTCTACGTGCCAATGAAGAAGGTCGATGCCAAGGCCGGCACCATCACCTTTGCCGATGAAGATGGCACCGACACTACGGTTCCAGTCACCGGCGGCCATGTGAAACTGCAATGGAAGCCCGATTTCGGCATGCGATGGGCCGCACTTGGCATCGATTTCGAAATGTTCGGCAAGGATCATCAGTCCAACGCTATTATTTACGACCGTATTTGCGAGATTCTAGGCGGGACGGCGCCGCAGCACTACGTCTACGAGTTGTTCCTCGACGACAAGGGCCAGAAGATCTCCAAATCTAAGGGCAACGGCCTGACGATCGACGAGTGGCTGACGTATGCGCCGGCCGAGAGCCTCTCGCTCTACATGTTTCAGAAGCCAAGAACTGCCAAGCGGCTGCACTTCGACGTTATCCCGCGCGCCGTGGACGAATATCTCCAGCATATCTCCGCGTATCCCAACCAGGACGCCAAGCAAAAACTCGACAACCCTGTTTGGCACATTCACTCCGGCCACCCGCCGACCGCGGAACTGCCCATTACATTTGCTCTGCTGCTGAACCTTGTCTCGGCGTCGAATGCCCACGACAAGAGCGTGCTTTGGGGCTTCATCCGCCGCATCGCGCCGGGCGCCACGGCCGAAGGTCACCCGCTCCTCGATCATCTCGCCGGCTACGCGATCCGCTATTACGACGACTTCGTCAAACCGGCGAAACAATTCCGCGCACCTACCGCAGAAGAGGCGTCAACTCTCAAGGCCCTCGACACGCTTCTCGGCGCCGCGCCATCGACCGCAACCGCGGAAGAATTGCAGAATCTCGTCTTCGAGGCTGGAAAGAACAACGGTTACACCAAGGAGACGCTGCGCTCGTGGTTTCAGGCGATCTATGAGGTCCTGCTGGGCTCAAGCCAAGGACCGCGCTTTGGCTCTTTTATTGCCCTCTATGGCATAGAGGAAACGCGCAAACTCATTGCCGAAGGACTTCAACGCCAAGCGGTCAAGACGTGACTGTCTGCACTGACGCTGCGGCCGAAATAGACCGTGGCGCTGGCAGATCGATGCGCCAGATCCGGCGCAAATGGGCGAAGAATTGCTCTTCACGCGCCTCAATGTCGTGCTGGCGCCATTCTTCATTCTGAAGCACTTCGCGCGTGATCGACAAGAGCGGCGCTCCAGCATCGCGCTCAAAGTAGATCTGCTTCTTCGTGTCAAATAAGGCGTTGCGGGCTTTGTCATTCTGCTTTGGCGAAATGAGCACGAGATTGCCGATATTCTCCGTACATAGTCCGCGAACGTCCGCGGCAGGATACCATCGGCACCATTCACTCGTGCGTGGCGGGCGCTGAGGTAGAACATGCTCGATTGTGTAGTGCTCTGGGTCTAGGACGGAAACCTTCCCCTCAATCTCGTCGTTCAAGCGGAAGAGCAAGAGCTTGCAAATCTTCTGATTGCGCTTGTGAAGGTCCTTGAGATGAAAGGCGATGTTGCGAACTTCGTCGCGCGAAATTGCGAAAGCAGGATGATTTGGATTGAGCGCGCTGCCGTCACGAATGGCCGAGACGACATTCGCGAACCGCCTGACGCGCTTGCCTGTTCCAAGACATAGCAAGCGCAACAAGTGCGCAAGCCTGTCGATCTCGGCCAGGAGGTACTCAGTACCTTTTGGATCGTTCTGGCGATCCTTCAGGGCCAGCATCGCGGCGGGCGCCCAGTCCCCGTCAGGTAGCCGGTTGAGATACGTGAGATGCTTGCGCATGATGGGGGTCAGATCGGGATCGCCGTTCGACTCGCCGCCCCGCATTTCTGCGTACGTATTCGCAAGTGGCAGGAATGCGTTTCGCAAAAACGGTTCCGCACCGCCCTCTTCCTGGACAACAGCACGGACGCCTGAAACAATCTGCGGCCGGGTGTGGCCATAAATGGTGCGCAAATGTCCGAAAAAGGTTTCGAATTCATCTCCAAGCCGGGCACTTGCAGCATCCCATTCTTTGACAGCCCAATCGACATCCGATGATGGCAGGCGGCTGATGACATCGGCTTTCAGGATGTCGTTACGCTGCAATTTTTTTCCGCCTTCGTTCAGAACGATGAACATGCGGTGTGCTTGATCGATATCACTGCTCAGGATAACGACAGCGGTGCAGTGACTAACCACATACTCAAACATTTGGGTGCGCTCCGACTCCTTGAACTCCCTCAAAACCGAGACGAAATGATCCCGCACTTGCATGAGAGGTGCATCCGCATCCTCAGCATTGGCCTCAGGCAATTCAAGAAGTGTGCTGCCTGGTTCAAGCACGTATTTTTCAAATAGCGTGCGCTCCCGGCTCGCAACGTGGATGCGGTAGCGCTCTGTTCTGAAAAATCGCGCGCCTTGCTGCGCGGCGATCATGGAGCCGACGCGGCGCGCGAGCGACGAATTTGGGCTCGGCTCCAGATCGCGCATGACCGCGAACATCGTCAGAAGCGTGACCAGTCGCTGCTGGCCATCAACGATATCGAATTCGCGCGAAGGCATTTTCAGGCCGAGCCGGACACTGTCATTGCCCGTTGGATCCATAAGCAAGATCATGCCAAGGAAGTATTCCGGCACCGGATCCTCTCCTGTGCCGAGCCCTGCTTTTTCCTGCAGATTATCGAGGAGCTTGGCGGCGTGTTCCTGTTCCCAAGCGTACGACCTCTGGTACACGGGTACGTTAAAAAGGAACGGCCCGGAAAAGAGTTCGCCGAGGGAGAACGGTGCCGATTGTAGACCTGACGCCATGCTGTCACAGAGTTAGAGCTGGAAGGGGAATGAATGGCGGTGCGATGCCTCGTGAGGCAACGTCCCGAGTACGAGATTTTGATAACACGGGGCTTTGGCCGATTTCAGCCAAATCTTTCACCGCATAATAAAATTACTTCTTAGCATTTCGAGGTAAGATACTACGGTATCGCCTTTTTTTGACCCAGAAGAGACCAAGGTCTAAGTCCTAAAGGCGCAACCAATGGCAGACCGTTTTCATGAGTTTTCCAATACTGATCCCGAGCCTCTTGTCTTCAAGGTTCTGCCCGAAGCAGCCTGGATAGAAGCGTGCAAACTTGGCGCGTTCGCAGGATCAAGCGACGACCTTCGCGATGGCTACATTCACCTCTCCGCCGCACACCAATTGGCGGGAACGCTGGCCAAATATTTTGCTGGCCGCCACGACCTTGTTCTGGTTGCTTATCGCACGAATACTCTTGGGCCAGCCCTGCGATGGGAGACTTCCAGAGGCGGGGATCTTTTCCCGCATCTCTATGCGCCCTTGCCAACGGCGTCTGCACTCTGGCAAAGGCCGTTGAAGCTGGGGCCCGATGGCGTGGCTTTAATCGACGAGGACTTTTTTCGATGCTGACAGGGCTTTATCACGTCGCCCGCCTTGCCCTTTTTGCCTTGCCGCCGGAAGACGCGCACGAAGCAACGCTAAAGGCTTTGGAGTGCGGCATCTATCCACGGCCTAGCGCGCCCAGTGATCCGCGTCTCAGCCAACGGGTCTTCGGGCTCGATTTCGCAAACCCGGTCGGCATTGCCGCTGGCTACGACAAGGACGCACGCGTGCCCGACGCGGTGCTCGGCATGGGCTGCGGATTTGCCGAGATTGGTACCGTGACACCTAAAGCGCAGACAGGAAACCCAAAGCCGCGCGTCTTCCGGCTTGTCGCCGACAACGGCCTGATCAATCGTCTCGGCTTCAACAATGGCGGTCATGCGGCAGCGCTCAGCCGGCTTCAGGCACGCGCGGCCCGTGGCGGTATTGTCGGCGTCAACATCGGCGCCAACAAAGAAACAACTGACCGAAGCGGCGATTACGTCACCGGGATTGAAACCTTCAACGCGGTTGCCAGTTACTTTACCGTCAATATCTCATCCCCCAACACGCCGGGTTTGCGCGATCTGCAGGCGCCAGCCGCCCTCGACGAACTGTTGACACGTGTCATGGCAGCGCGCGCTGCAATCGTAGCCAATGGCGGACCCAAACGCCCCATCATCGTCAAAATCGCGCCCGACATAGCGGATGACGACATTGCGCCAATCGTCGCCCGCCTCAAAGCCAACCAGGTCGATGGCATTGCGGTTTCCAACACGACACTCGCGCGCGACGGCCTCACCGATCCACACGCCTGTGAAGCTGGCGGACTGTCCGGACGTCCCGCCTTCACGCGCTCAACGATCATGCTCGCCCGCGTCTATCGGGAAACAAAGGGTCAAATCCCGTTGATTGGAATCGGGGGTATCGATAGCCCAGAGGCCGCACTGACAAAAATCCAAGCTGGCGCCACACTGCTTCAGCTTTACACCGGTTTGATTTACGAAGGCCCGGGCCTCATCGGGGGCATTAAAACACATCTCGCGGAAGCGGTTCGCCGCAGTGGCGTCAATAGCCTTGCCGACCTTCGCGGAACCAAGGTTGCCGAATGGGCGGCGCGGCCCCTAACGTAAATTTGCATAGTCAGAAGGCGTCCGGTCTTTGCGCAGCACCCGCGCAATCAGCCAAACCGGTATCACGATCATGGCTCCGAGCACCATGTACTGGAGTACCCATTCGATGGCCCCGAAGCCCATGTCATAGACATAGCGCGCCAAACCATCGAGAGTTTGGAAGAAATTGCGCGGCGTGATGCCGAAGACCGACAGCAGTAAGCCAATGATAATCGAAAGCAGCGCCAGCCGGATGAACACCGAAAGAGGGTGGCCGCCGAGAAATCCGCGTATGTCCATGCCGTCTCCGTTATGACGTCCTTGCGCAACCCGTTTGCGTCCGTGACTCGCGCCTTCTCGCCATCATATTGTAGATTAGGGCACGAAAGCCAAGCGGAACTCGAGATGGTATAAACCAGTATGTCTGTAAATCGGCCAAACCTGCGTCTGCGGCCGTCTGCCAAGGCCGGGCCCGCAACCGCGCAGCTGCCGCCGATGTTTGCCGAGTGGTTTGCGAGCCGCGGGTGGCAGCCGCGCCCGCACCAGTTGGCGTTGATCGAAGCCACTACTTGCCGGCGCTCGACGCTACTCATTGCTCCGACGGGCGCGGGCAAGACGCTAGCTGGTTTTTTGCCGAGCCTCATCCGTCTATCGGGGCCGAAGCTGGAGAAAGCGGGCGCTGGCCTCAGAACTCTTTATATCTCGCCGCTTAAGGCACTCGCAACGGACGTTGCCCGCAACCTCATCGCGCCCATCTCCGAACTTCAGCTGAAGATCACAACGGAAACCCGGTCCGGTGATACGAGCGCCGCGCGCCGCCAGCGCCAGCGAACCAAGCCCCCGCAGATCCTGCTGACGACCCCCGAACAGATCGCGCTGCTCCTCAGCCACCCAGACGCGCCTTATTTTTTTGCCGATCTCGACACCATCATTCTTGACGAGCTGCACGCGCTCGCTGCATCCAAACGTGGTGATCTTCTGGCGCTTGATCTCGCCCGCCTGCGCCAGATATCGCCGTCCCTGATGACAATTGGACTTTCGGCAACGGTTGCCCGGCCATCGGAATTGCGCGCATATCTCGTGGCGCAGCCGGAACCTGAAGATCGCATTGAGCTTGCGCAAGCCGTCGAGGTCAAGGGCGGCGCTGCCCCATGCATCAAAATCCTCGAAGGGAAAAACGAAGTCCCCTGGTCCGGACATACGGCTCAATACGCCCTCGGTGAAGTTTACCGGGCACTTTTGAACCATCGCCTTACGATCCTTTTCGTCAATACGCGCATGCAGGCCGAGTACACCTTCCAGGAACTTTGGCGCATCAACGAAGCAAACTTGCCAATTGCGCTCCATCACGGCTCTCTCGACATGGCCCAGCGCAAGAAAGTCGAGGCCGCCATGGCCTCAGGTAAAATCCGCGCCGTGGTCGCCACATCGACGCTGGATCTTGGCATTGACTGGGGCGACGTCGATCTCGTCGTCCACATCGGCGCACCCAAAGGCGGGAGCCGACTTCTGCAACGCATTGGCCGTTCCAACCATCGGCTCGATGAGCCGTCAAAGGCGCTCCTCGTCCCCGGCAATCGCTTTGAAGTGCTCGAATGCCTTGCCGCGCTCCAGGCGGCGGAGGCTGGTGCCCAGGATGTCACGCACTCGCGCTCCGGCGCGCTCGACGTTTTGGCCCAGCATGTTCTTGGCATGGCTTGCCAAGCCCCGTTTCACCCAGACGCACTTTACGCGGAAGTGCGCTCAGCCCTGCCTTACGCCAATCTAGGCCGTACGGAATTCGACCGCATCGTGAATTTTGTCTCGACCGGCGGATACGCGCTCAAGAGCTACGACCGCTTCGCCAAGCTCAAGCCTGCTGAAGACGGCAAGTTGCGGATCGCCAATCCAAAGATCGCGCAGCAATACCGCCTCAACGTTGGCACGATAATCGATAGCCCAATGCTGAAAGTGCGCCTTATCTCGGGCAAGCCCCGCTGGAGTTCTGGTAACAGGGGTGCTGGTAGCCTAGCGCTACAAGGTGGCCGGCTCCTTGGCGAGGTGGACGAGTATTTTGCGGAGCAGCTGCCACCTGGCGCCACGTTCGTATTCGCCGGTCAAGTCCTGCGCTTTGAAGGCTTGCGCGACACGGAACTCTACGTTTCGCGCTCTGCGTCACCAGACCCGATGATCCCCAGTTATGCAGGCGGAAAGTTTCCGCTCTCGACCCACCTCGCCGAGCGAGTTCGCACCATGCTCGGCGAGCCCAAATCCTGGACCCAATTGCCAAAGCCCGTTGCAAACTGGCTGAAATTGCAGAAGCGCTATTCCGTCATCCCCGGCCGCGAAGATGTGCTTGTTGAAACATTCCCGCGCGGCTCGCGCCATTATCTCGTCGCCTATCCTTTTGAGGGCCGACTCGCGCACCAAACACTCGGCATGCTTTTGACACGGCGGCTTGAACGCGCAGGCGCGCACCCTCTTGGCTTTGTTGCCAACGATTACGGGCTCTCCGTCTGGGGCCGCAGCAATCTCTCGGCCATGATCGAGCGCGGAGCACTGCCACTCGCCAAACTTTTCGACGAAGATATGCTGGGCGACGATCTCGACGCGTGGCTTGCAGAGAGCAGCTTGATGAAGCGCACCTTCCGCATGGCGGCAGTAATCGCAGGCCTCATCGAAAGGCGCCATCCGGGCAAAGTAAAATCCGGCCGCCAAGTCACTATGTCGACGGATCTCATCTACGACGTGCTGCGGCGCCACGACCCGGGCCACATTCTGCTTGAGGCCGCCTGGGCCGATGCCGCAACAGGCTTGCTCGACATTCAGCGCTTGGGCGATTTTCTCACGCGCATAAAGGATCGAATCAGGCATCAACCGTTGAGCCGGGCCTCGCCCCTCTCCGTTCCCATCCTTCTCGAGATCGGCAAGGAAGCCGTAGCGGGCGGGGCTGAGGGTCTGTTGCGGGAAGCGGCTGAAGCGTTGATCCGAGAAGCGACGGAAGGGATCTGAACATGGTGGGGTTGACGCCCGAGCGTTTCGGTCTTTCTGATTTTTCCGATAGCCCCGTTTCGATCTGCGGCAAAGCCTTTCGCGCGCACATGTCGGGCGCGCTCTATTGGCCGTCTGAAAATGCGCTCATCGTCGCCGATCTCCATCTGGAGAAAGGCTCGGCGTACGCGGCCAAAGGCCAGATGCTGCCGCCCTATGACACAGGCGCTACACTTTCGAAATTGGCGGGCGCAATCGACACCTACAATGCGGCAACCATCATTGCTCTTGGAGACAGCTTCCACGATTCGAGCGCGGGCGAACGTATCGCGCCTGCCGACCACGAAACCCTGCGGCTCCTCCAGGAAGACAGAGAATGGATCTGGATCACAGGCAATCATGATCCCGAGATCGAGCGCGCACTTGGCGGTCATGCTGCGCCTGAAATTTCAGTCGAGGGGATAAGGCTACGCCACGTTCCAAGCGCCAGCGCCGCGACGCACGAAATCGCCGGCCATCTCCACCCGGCCGCACGAGTCGTCATGCATGGTACCGCCATCCGGCGCCCGTGTTTTGTTGGTAACGGCCGCCGCCTCGTGCTGCCGGCCTTCGGCGCATTTACGGGCGGATTGAACATTCTAGACGAAGAGTTCGAGCCCATTTTTGGAAACGACGGCATGGCCGTCTGGATGCTCGGCCAAGAAGGCCTCTATCCGGTAGCGACGCGCCTGCTTCGCGAAGACTAACGCACTCAATGCGCCACGCGGCGGAATGCGAACGCGGCCGCCAATCCCGCAAGTGCGGCCAGCAAAACTGTCGCGAGACCGTAGAGCAGCGGCTGCTCGTAGGCCGAAACATGAAGAAAACGCTCAAGACCGGTTCTCTCAAGATTTACGAGGCTCTTATACTGGCTGAGAAGCTGCCCATCCTTGAAAAGATAGAGCCGCGCCGTCAGCGGGCCGACTGGCACGTTCGGCGGCAGTGAAATGGTCGATCGGAATAAACTCCGGCCAATAAACGTTACTCCGTAGTCCGCCGTTACGTAGAGCCGCTCCCTCTGCTTCAGACGAATGACTGCGGTTCGGAACTCGTCTGCGTCCGTCTCGTCTCGTGGAGTTGAGCTTATGCCGCCGGACGGCACCATGCGCACATGCGAGAAGCCGATCTGCAGCGCATTGCGCACATCCTTCTCGGCAATTTCTTCAACGGGCCTCGTTGAAGCGATGGCGTAGTAACTCGGGAACGATGCAAAGCGTACCTTGCGGTTATTGATCCACAGTCCGCCGACATTGGCTTTCTTGCGCACGACAGCAGGACCAGGGGTTCCTTCAACAACCACCACCACATCATACGTGCCCGCTTCAGCACTCGGTGCCCGGCTGTTCTCGACGGTGCCGAAAATCAGGATCTCCGTGCCAACAAAACTCGATGTGATGGCAACGCTGCGCGTGGAGACATCGGCTTCAACTGTTTCCTTGGGGGATTGTGCCGCGACAGCGGGTGCGAGCGCTACGAGTCCAACAATGGCGCGGCTAATAATGCCCACAATGGCGCACGCTGAACTCGCCATCAGATCCTCCCCATATCGCCAAACGAAAAGAGGTCGCTTGGCATGGCAACGAGATCGTAGCCCATCCGCAGACACACAAGCAGAACGAGTGCGGCCAGCAGCAAGCGCAACTGCTCGCCTTTGAGTTTCTGCCCGGCAATGGCCCCGACCTGCGCGCCGAATACGCCACCGAACATCAACAATGCTGCCAAAATGACATCCACTGTTTGGTTCTGGTAGGCATGTAAAACAGTCGTCACTGCCGCCACGAACACGATCTGAAACAGCGACGTGCCGACCACCACACCGGTCGACATGCGCAGCAAATAGATCATGGCAGGAATGACGACAAAGCCGCCGCCGATGCCCATGATGGCGGCCAGGAACCCAACAAACATACCAATGAAGGCCGGCGGAATCGCGCTAATGTAAAGTTTCGAGCGATGGAACCGCATCTTGAGCGGCAAACCATCGACCCAACTGTGCTGACCCGATCTACGCGACGGCGGCACAGTACCCGCCTTGGTCTTGCGCCAAGCGGTCAAGCTTTCAACCAACATCAATGTGCCGATGACACCGAGAAACGTCACGTAGGTCAGCGAAATCACAAGATCCAAATGCCCTAAGCGGCGCAGGATGCGCACGATCTCGACGCCAATCACCGAGCCAATTGCGCCCCCGAGACACATGACAAGGCCCATCTTCACATCGACATTGTTGCGCCGGTATTGCGTCACGGCACCCGACACCGACGACGCCACGATATGCGCGCCACCTGTGCCAACGGCCACAGCTGGCGGGATCCCGAGAAAAATCAGGAGCGGCGTCATGAGAAATCCGCCGCCGATGCCAAACAATCCGGAAAGAAAGCCGACCGCCGCACCCAGCCCCAGATAGATGAGGACATTCACCGACATTTCGGCAATCGGCAGATAGACGTGCATTACCCGGTCCGTGTTTCTGATCGGCCGGAGGAAACGGGCCTCCGCTGGAACTCGCCGCCATCGGACATCATATGACGCCCGATCTCAAGCCCGCCTATAGCCGTGTTCGCGGGTCAGGAACAGAGAAAGCAGCCAACATCCTGAGACGGGCCGCTTTTGAGTTGCTTCAGACTGTAATCGACGTGGCCGGCCTCAGCCGTTATCATCAGTGGTCGGGCTGTGTTTCCACGCTTCCCCTGCTGTCCGGGCATCATTCGCCATCTTGTCTACGGACGCGGCCTTGAAGGTTGCGACGAGGCCTTCCGATGCCGCCAAATCGTCAGCTGACAACTTGCCCTTCAGAATATCACGGCGGCGAACGGCTTCCTTGTCGCCACTGCGGGCGGCCAGGCTCAGCCATTTGTAGGCAAGTTTGAGATCTTCTGGCACACCCAATCCATTCTCGTAGAGAACAGCGAGATTGAATTGACTGTCCGCCAGTCCGTAATCGGCAGCTTTGCTGAACCAGCTTGCAGCCTTTGTGTAGTCGGGCGAACCGCCGCGCTGGTTGGCGCTGAGCACCGCGAGGTTGTGCATAGCCTTGACGTTGCCCTGTTCGGCGGCGCGTGTGTACCAGTCTTCAGCGCGCGCTTGATCTGCTTTCATACCAAGACCGCGCTCATAGAGCGTGCCGAGCCGGTATTGCGCCTGGACGAATCCCTTAGCAGCCGCGCGCTGATACCATTTCGCGGCGTCCTTGAAATTCTGTGTCGTGCCTTTGCCTTCGGCGAGGCGCGCGCCGACTTCAAATTCAGCCGATGGATCGCCGTTCGCAGCGGCAAGCCGAAGTGAAAGCGGTCCGACAGTTGCAGGTGGAATGTCGAGCGGGCCGTTCGGCTTACGAGCAACCACTTCATAAGCAGCGCCTGGTGCCGGATTTTCGATTGCGTCGGGAACAAGGGCAGCAGGCGTCGGCGGGATAACGTCTCCGGCAGCCAGTCCGAGATTGGATGATACGCTCGCCATTGCCTGCTGACGGCGGGCACGCTCTATATCGGCGGCACCAACATTTTGATCAGTCGAAACCGAGATACCCTGCATCGGCACATCGTGGCCTGTTAAAGCCGAGTCTTGCGGCAAAATTAGACCATGTGTGGTCGAATGCAGATTAAGCTCGGGTGCCGTTTTGCCGGGATTTTCTTGGGGGGCAAAGTCTGCGTCCGGCGGCGGTGCCATCAAGGGGTTCGCGCCTGGCGCCGCAGCCTTGGCATCCGTCAACTTATCTGGCTTGCCCGCGTTGGCCGGTTTGGCCGCCGCTTCTTTCGACACAAGCGTAGAATTATTTGTGGTTCCCGCCATCGACGCCCGCTTCGAGCTAGAACCCGGAATGAAGAACCATGCGCCACTCGCAGCAACCACGAATGCGAGGACGAGCGCAACAATGCGCGGAGAGATCGCAGAGCCTGCCTTTTCTTGGGCAGGCTTGACGACTGTCGTTTGCGGCTTGACCGCTGGTTTCGACGCGCTCTTGGAGGCTCTTGGTATTTCAAGTTCTTCGGGCTTCGTGATGACGATCTCATCAGCCAACGCTGAATTCTCGTTGGCAAGGCGCATCTTTGCCCGGCGCGCATCGGCGATGAAATCCTGGCGCAATTTTTCCGGCGAGCGCAGAGATGCTGACGGCTGTGACGCAGGCTCTGGCTGCGGCAATTCAGGTTCAGAATAGGCGCGCCTATCGGGCGGAGCAAATTCGTCCGCGAAATCGTAATCATTGCCGGGGGCGTGCTGGAAAGGCGACGGCGTGGACTTCACGCTGGCGACAGACGCTACAGCGGCATAAAGCGCAGACCGGTTTTCCGGTTCACGTTGAAACGAGCGGGCAGGATCGGCGTTAAAGCCCGCCGGCTGATGCGCATCGTCGTGCGGCAATGTCTGGGACTGCATTTCCGCGCTTCGATGTTGATTGAGTTCAATCGCGTCGACACGATCCAGCAAGCGAATCATCGCCTGCTGCAAGGTATCGAGCAGGACTGTCGTGTTCTCATCGCCGAGCCGAACTTCAGACATGGTGCGCTCAAAGAGCGATCGCATTTCGTCGACGTCGAAACCCGGCTGTGCCGTCTGCGTCGCGGCAGCAATGTAAGAAGCGGCTTCACGCGCGGCGGCCTTTGCTATCGCCGCAACGTCAACAGCGGGCTGATTTCCGGAGTATTGATCGCCTGATACCCCTTCTAGGGCAACCCGATGCACATCCTCAAGCTTCTCGGCAATCTTGCCTATTTGGTTCTCCAAAGCGTCAAGGCGGTCGAGCTGAGAACTCGTGTTTTCAAGATGATCGACGAGTTCGCTCATGTGAGCTTCAATCAATCGGACAGATTCAACATCGCCGCGTGTGGCGACGTTTTCAAATGCTTGTCCGAAGTGACTCTCAAGCTGGTCGAGCCGCTGGCCAATGGCAAAGTATGACTGATCGGGCCTGACATCGGCGAGTGCTTGGTCGATGTGGGATGCGATTTCGGAAAAGCGTGCTTCAAACCAAGCGTGATCCGCTGTCCCCGATTGCACGGGTGCAGTCGCCGCGGCAGCCGCAACATGATAGGGGCGCGGCGCTTCGGGTTTTGGTGTGGAATTTGCCGCTCCGGGTTTGAAAGACTGATCTACCGGATCGTAAAGGTTTGCGAGAGCTTCGGCCGAATCGCGGTCCCATGGATCACTAGTGTTTCCCGGCAGACTCTCGATAACATCGAATGTATCGATACCCGCATATCCGCGATTTGTTTCCTCTTCGCGCTTACGCGATTGCGATTGCTGGTTTTGGTCGAGCGCACTGCGCAACGCCATTGGCGGCTCGGCAGTCGCAGCTGGTGACGGCGCTGACGATTGAAGCGATGCCTGTGGCGCGATCTGCGTATCCGTATGAGCGGCACCGGATTGTTTCGCAGCCAAATCTGGCGTCGAAGCAACGTCATGGCCGTGTGACGGGTTGACTTCAGCAATACGGGACGCCAATTCCGACATTCCCGCTTCAATACGTTCAAATGCCGGCAGGAAATTTTCAGGAACGCGCGTGCGCATGAACCGCGCCTCATGACCCATCGAGGAGAGGCGATCTTGCATCTGACTGAGAGTTTCAGAGTGCCGGCGGTCGGCGTCCGAGATCTGCTCTACGATTGAATGCAGGAGACCCTTGAGGTCGCCCGCCCGGCAGGATTCGCCGTTCGATTCAGCTCCCTCGGCCGCAAAGGTTTCGGCCTCTTGGCGCACGCGTTCGTGCCAGTCTGAATTCGACATCGTATATCCTCAGCGCCACAACTCGCTTGCCATGCCAACCTGTCTGCGATGCCGAAGTGCGGGTGAAAAGGCTCAATCGGGAAAAATACTCCCGAGGTCCACGCATCCGGAAGGCTAACAGGCAAAAGCCGGACGCGGCACGATTCAAGCTCTCGGGATTGAAGCTCGCAGGCCCTAGTAAACGCCGCGTTAAGCAGTCTGGGCCCCAGAGTTAAAAGTCGATATTTAGCCTTTTTTTTCAATGCCTTATAAATTCTCTATGCTTTGAACTTGGCGTACCTGGTGAGGGCCTTTTCTCCTCTGCGGCACGCAAGTGATTCGGCCGGTCATCCCCGGCTCACCTGTTTGGCCCACCACATAAAGCGCCAATTCCAGATGCAACGTTTGCCCTAACGGAGATTGAGCCATGTTGAGCCGTACTGTGATCGCTGCATTGGGTTGCCTGTGCCTATCGGCGGCGGCACTCCAATTCGAAGTCCAGGCCGAAACCCGGGATGACGGCAAAGGCCGCTACACCATGTCTCCGGTCGAAGGCGGCGTCCTGCGCCTGGACAACCAAACAGGCGCCATGGCGCTCTGTACGCGCAAGGGCGAAAAGTTGGTGTGCGAGCCCGTGGATGATCGGGCGGTGGCTGACAACGGCCAGCTTGCCAAACTCGAAGCAGAAAATCGTGCGCTGAAGGATCGTATCAAGGCCCTTGAAGATAGCGCTGTGAGCGGCGATGCGCCGAAGGCACCTGAGGCGCCCGAAAACAAAATGCAGCTTCCGACCGAAGAAGAGGTTGATAAAGCCCTCGACTACGCCGAGCGCATGTTCAAAAAATTTCGCGACCGGCTGCAGAAAGTCGAGCCGGCACAGCCACAACCTAAAACAGGCGAAGGCGGTGCTCTCTGATCTGCGCAAACGCACGGGCGTGCTATGCAGATCAACTTGATCATCTTGGTCAGTTGTTAGGCAACAACCTGCGGTTCGCAAAATTGCCTCGTCGCCGTAACAAGTTCATGAACCACGCCCGATTCCGTCATGGCGTGACCCGCATCAGGAACAATGCGCAGCTGAGAGCCGGGCCAAGCCGCGTGCAAAGCCCAGGCACTCTGCACCGGCGTCACCACATCATACCGGCCATGTACGATGATCCCCGGTATGCCCGATAACTTTTTGGCTTCAAGCAGGAGTTCTCCGTCTCGCGCGAAGAACCCGCCATTGACGAAATAGTGGCACTCAATTCGCGCGAAGGCGCGTGCGTAACTGTCGGACCCGAACCGCTTGACCCGGTCTGCGTCAGGCAAGAGCGAGAGCGTTGATCCTTCCCACATGCTCCATGCGCGCGCCGCCTCAAGCTGAATTCCATGATCGGATCCGGTCAAACGGCGATGATAGGCTGAAATCATGTCGTCACGCTCGGCGATTGGAATTAGCCGTTGAAAGGCAGCGAACGCTTCCGGATAAATCCAGCTGCACCCATCTTGGTAGAACCATTGCAGTTCTGCGCGCGTCACAAGAAAAATGCCACGCAAAATGAGCCCCGTCACCCGGCCAGGATGTGCCTCGGCGTAGGCAAGCGAAAGCGTTGAGCCCCAAGATCCGCCGAACAATTGCCAACGCGTGATCCCAAGTGTTTCGCGGATCATTTCCATATCCGAGATGAGATCGGCGGTTGTGTTGTCGTGCAGCGCAGCGTTGGGTGTCGAACGCCCGCACCCGCGCTGATCGAACAGAATGATGCGATAGCGCTTGGGGTCGTGAAAGCGGCGCATCGCTGGGTTTGATCCGCCGCCTGGGCCGCCATGTACGACGAGTGCTGGCTGTCCATGTGGATTGCCGCACTCCTCGATGTGGATAGCATGTCCGCCGCTCACGGCAACGCGGTGTTCGCGGTAAGGATCGAGGGCAGGATAAAGACCCAACCGGTCGCGCACCGTCATGTCTTCGCGCTTCCCAACTGAATTGTTCTCAAGCCACTATTCGCGCCTCAGGACCGGGTCTGCTTCTTGATCTGGAGCCGGCGCATCTCGCGATCGTAAATGATTTCGCCACCGGGCACGCGGATATCGCGCACGACTTCGAGATCGTGCCGGCTGGTTTCGGGGAAAAACGAAGAAACAATCATCGCGACGGCCGTTGAAACAGGAAGTCCCAAAATGCCGGCGAGAGCACTCGGTAACGAAATGGCACCGGCCTCGCCCGCGAAGATGGCGAGCGACGCGATCGCGAAACCGCTGATGATACCAAACATGGCCCCGCCCCGCGTCAGACGCTTCCACCAAATCGAAAGGGCAAGTACCGGAAACAGACTTGCTCCTGTCAAACCAAGCGCCCAAAGCACGAGCTGCAGCGGGTCGGTCGGCGCCAATGACACAAGGAACGATCCCGCCAGCGCTGCAGCCACGATAAATCCGCGGACAATCCAAATTCGGCCCTGCGGCGTCGCAGGATCCCACGTCAAACCCTGAACGACGTCTTCTCCAAGCACGGCGGCAAGAGAAACGGTTGTCGCCCCGGCAGCGAGAAGAGCCGCTGCGATGGCACCTGTCATTGCCAGGTAGACGTAGGCCTTGGGTAGTCCAGCTGCCAGCGGCAAAGCAAACAACACGGCATCACGATCAAAACTCAACGATTGGTAGCCGAATTCACCGCCGCTTTTATCTACTGTGGCGAAGCCGAACGAGACGATGCTGGCTATCCATTGCGGCAGTTCTTCCGTGCGTTGGTTCATAACAAGATCTAACACGTAGTCGCGCATGAAGACTGCGGCCGAGGAGACTGTCAGCATGGTGATGCCGAAAAGAACGGTCGCCCAACCTAGTGACTTGCGGGCTTCGTACACACCGGGTGTCGCAGCTGCCCGCGGCAGTAGCCATGGGGCAGACGCAATGCCTGCTGCAATCATGATTGAGCCGAGAGCGAATGCAATGGGGCCAACCGCGCCAAATGGAGCGGTATATGGCTTCGTCAATCGATGCAGGCCTTCTCCCGGCAAACCAAAAGCAAGCGGCCACGTACTCACCGTCTGCAGACCGTTATTGGCCTCATGCCACACAAGGCCGCGCACCAATGGGCCGTGAGTGAGCTGCGGAACCGGTAGGCTCGTGACAATTGTCGATACTGTTGCTACGCATACCGCCAAGGCTAGGAGGGCCGCGACCGCCTGTGCAACGCCGGCCCACGTAAAACTGCGCTTGCCGCCGGGCACGAGTATAACGGCCAAGACTACAACTAGAACCAAGGTCGCAATGTCACGATCCATTCCGGTCAGCCTTGACGCTGAAGCCGCGCCAAGGCGCAGCTCTGCCGCCAGCACGAGGAGCATTGGAACGGCGACAACCATTGCCGCAACGATTCTCAACGCTTTGCTATCGAATCGCCGGCCAAGATAACTCGGCACCGTATAAGCACCGAATTTCCTGTAGAATGGCGCGAGCGTGCTTGCCATCACGACAAACCCGGTCAGTCCTCCGATCATAAGCACGAGCGCGTCAAACCCAGACACGAAGAAAGCCCCCGTCCCGCATACGAGGAACGTGGCACCCGACGCC
>JANOKZ010000313.1:0-6507 GCA_031419515.1 Hyphomicrobium sp. | reverse complement strand
AATCACCTCGATCCGGCGCGGCCGGACAGGCTTAGTGATATCATTATGGTCGTCACTATGGACGTATCGATCCTGCGCCATCACGCGCCACGATCAACCCGTCCGCCCAAGAATTCCAGGTGGGAACGGTGAAGCGCTTACGATGAAATTGCTCTAGCATTATGATTCTTGAGCATCTTTATCGGACCGGCGAATCGCATCAGCGATTCCGTCCGGACCGATGATGCTCGAGGATTTTGCGTCTCTTGTGCATAAATCCAGCGCGCTCAGGTTTTTTCAAGCGGCCAATCGGGTGTGCGAAACGAGTCAAAGCCCGCCAGAACTTTTGGTCATGCGGGGCAGTCAGCAAGGAGGGTCCCGCAAAACTCCCGCAAGCTCAAAGCCAGCCCTGCAAACCATCAGCTAAGTCATTGGAAAAAATGGTGCCCAGGGCCGGAATTGAACCAGCGACACTGCGATTTTCAGTCGCATGCTCTACCAACTGAGCTACCTGGGCATCTCTCCGCGGGTCGAAGCCCAGGACGAAGTCGCGCCCTTATAGGGGGCCTGTCAGGCGCTGGCAAGCGTCGCCTCACCGCACTCCGGTTTAATCATCGCCCTGCACGTTTTCTTTGGCACCGGGCAAGTTTTCCTGACCATCCTCATCGCTATCGGAATCCCCGCCTGGGATCACATAGCTCCCGGTGACCCAGCGCCCGAGATCGACGTTGGCACAGCGTTTGGAACAAAATGGCCGATAGGTGTCCACCGGCGACTTGCGGCAGACTGGGCATTTCGGTGTGCGGCCAGACGCGGCGGCAGGTTCGTCATGCGGCATGAGACGTCTCCCCGAACATCAATCGCGATCCACTTCGGCAAACTTCAGCCAGTTGAAGTGAATCGGGAACCCTTCCGCATTCAAGAGCGCGACGACCTCCGAGACTGGCAAACCGACGACATTGGTGTAGGAGCCGTCGATGCGTTTGACGAAACTTCCGGCCAGTCCTTGGATGGCATAACCGCCTGCCTTACCGCGCCATTCGCGCGACGCGATATAGGCCTCGATCTCGGAACGCGACAGATGCTTGAAGCGAACTTTGGTTTCGACGATTTCCGAGCGAATACGGTCATCGGGCGTGATAAGGTACACCGCTGTAAAGACTTTGTGGACCCGCCCGGATAAGAGCTGCAGCGACGCCATGGCTTCTTCGACGTGTGCGGGCTTCATGAGAATTTTCTTGCCGACGGCTACGATTGTATCGGCCGCCAAAACATATGAGTCCGCAATGTCCCCGTCATTTGCGATTTGATCGCGCGAGGCTTCGGCCTTGGCTCGCGCCAAGCGTGCAACGAGGCGCCTGGGGCTTTCCCCGCGTTCGGCGGATTCGTCAATTGACGAGGGGCGCAGCGCGTCTGGCGTGACGCCAACCTGGGCAAGCAACGTCAATCTGCGCGGGCTTGCGCTGGCCAACACAAGGCGCGGCCGCTCGATCTCACCCTTCACCTTGGCCCGCTCGCGCGCCAGGGTCTTGCGCAGACTCTCTCGGCCAGGTGCCGCCGGTTTGCCGAACGCGGGAATTAGCTTGGCCTTAAGTGCAGAAATCATCATTAACCCCGATGTCCGTCGCCCCAATACCGGGCGCAGTGTTGCCTGCGGTCCAACAATGCTGAGGTGCACCTCCAAAAGCAAGGGGCCGCACAGCGTTGCGGCGGCCACCGAAACAAGGCATCTATAGACCATTCACTCGTGCTTTTTGAAGGCTGACATGGTCTCAAAATCAGAAGCCGCAGAATTCATTGCCAAAGCCCCTTTATTTGGGTCGTTGGACGACGCGGGCCGGCAGGCCGTCGCCCAGGAAATGCGGGAATCCAACTACGATTCCGGGCAAGTGATTTTTGCGCGCGGAGATCCAGGCCTTGAGTTGCACGTCGTGGTCAAAGGCCGGGTTCGCCTGTCGGTACTCACTGCGGACGGACGTGAACTGTCATTCGCACATGCCGAGCCAACCTCAGTCTTCGGCGAACTTGCCGTCTTCGACGGGCGTGCACGCTCAGCCGACGCAACTGCCGTTGGCAAGGTGCAAACACTGACGCTTTCAAAGGCGTCGTTCGCCCGGTTGCTGACAGCAAAGCCGCAAGTTGCAGAGGCAGCCATACGCTTTCTATCGGCGCGTCTTCGGGACGCCGACGAGCAACTCGAAGCCATCGCGCTGCATCCAATCGAAGCGCGCCTTGCCCGATTTTTTCTGGCGTCCGCCCGCCAAAAGGACCCAGAAACGAAATCTAATCGCGTGACGTTTTCGCTGCCAATTTCACAAAGTGAACTTGCTCTACTCGTCGGCGCCAGCCGGCCAAAGGTGAACGCGGCGCTCGCTCTCCTCGAAGCCGAAGGCGCAATCGTACGCAAGGGTTCCGACGTCGTCTGCGATATCGAAGCCCTGAGTGGCATTGGCGGCGTCGAGTGACGAACCTTTGAGGGTCACGTGACCGGAAAGCTGCGAACTGGGTGGCACCTATGACGGCGCCGGAAACAAAAGGCTGGCGCGCGCAACTAACCCGCGTGCGGCCTGAAGTGAGACGGCTGCTTGCCCCCTTGAGCCGCCTCCTGTCGCGTTATGCAGCCGCTGGTACCGCAGGCTATCCACCGGATACCCGGCGCCGGCTGAAGATCCTCAATGTGATTGCCCTGCTGATCGTGATCACGACACTCGTGTTCGCAGCCCAGCAGGCGGCGGCCGATTTCGACAAGATGAAGCCGGTTATCATTATCAATATCTTACTCGCCGCCATGGCGATGATGGTGCCCCTTGCCCATCGCATTAACGACATCGCCGGTGCGATATTGATCGCAGTCGCCGAACTTGCAGCACTTCTGGCTTTCACAGCCTACTTTGGGCGCACTGCCGGCACCCCGATGATGTACGTTGCCTTCTCGGCGGCGCCGTTCGTGGTTTTCGGCCTGAAGCGGATGTGGCTGGTTTTGGGAACGGTGTTGACGGCCCTAGTCCTCCATCTCTATGCGTACTTCACGTTCCATCGTTCGGACGCATGGCTGCCGATGGATGATGCATTTCTGAACGCCAACTATGTCCAGGGCGCCATAACAGCCTTCGGCCTGATCGCTGCCTCGGTGTACTATGCCTTCAGCCTTGCCGAGCGTGCCAAGGCCGAGACCGAAGCCGTATTGCGCAATGTGCTCCCAGACAATGTCGTCGAACGGTTGAAAGCGGTGCCAGACGCCGCCATCGCCGACGGTTTCGCATCGGCCTCTGTACTCTTTGCCGACGTTTCCGGATTCGTGGCGATGGCGCGCGCGCTTGGTCCGGAAAAAACGGTGGAACTCCTCAATAAGCTTGTCAGCCGCTTCGATGATCTCGCCGAACGCCACGGCGTGGAGAAAATAAAAACGATAGGTGACGCTTATATGGTTGCGTCCGGTGTTCCCGAGCCGCGCGCAGATCATGCCGTGGCACTAGCTGAGATGGCACTCGACATGATCGATGCAACGCGCGATATCAGCGCCGAAACGAGCCTGCCCATCAATATCCGCGCCGGCATGGCCTCGGGCCCCATGATGGCAGGCGTCATCGGCAAACGCAAATTCAGCTATGATGTGTGGGGCGACCCGGTCAATCTCGCGAGCCGTCTGGAACAAGCAAGCCTGCCTGGCCGCATCCTGATTTGCCCGGTCTGCCGCGAAGCCCTCGAAGGCCGATTTGAGATGCAGCCGCGCGGCATGATCGAGGTCAAGGGCGTTGGCGCGCAAGAAACTTGGTATCTGGGCCCGCGCAGATAAGGGCCTCGATCAGCCCTTCCAATGAAGCGCACACACAAGCGTAAACAAGCGCCGCGCCGTATCGCCATCGACGGCAATCTTACCGGCCAGCTTTTCAACCAGTATCTGACTGCCTTCGTCGTGCAGCGTGCGCCGGTTTATATCGATGGCTTGAATGCGCGCTGGCGGCGCCGTGCGCACCGCGTCGTAATACGACTCACACACGAAGAAATAGTCTTTGATGACCCGCTTCAACGGCGTCAACGGCACCTGATGCTGGGTCACCGCTTCGTCATCCTCGCGGGAAATCGCAAGCTGAAGCCGGTCGTCTACGACAGACAGGTTGAGCTTATAGGGGCCTTGGTCGATCCCTTCTACGCGAAACGAATTTCCGTCCAGAATATCAAAGATGGCGACTTCACGCTCGTGTTCGACATTGACGTTGGCGCGGCCGAGCGACTTCTGGTCAAGCGTGATCGCGGCGATCTTGTCGCGCACCGTCCCGTTCTCGCTCGATGTTACGGCCATTGCTGATCAGCCTGCCGTATCAAGCCGGATTTCAACCGAACGGCGGTGCGCCTCCAGTCCTTCCGCGCGCGCCAGCGTCATGGCGGCAGGCGCAAGTTGCTTCAAGGCGTCAGCATCAAGCTTAAGTATCGACGTGCGCTTCATATAGTCGAGCACGCCAAGTCCAGAAGAAAATCGCGCGCTGCGTGCCGTCGGGAGAACGTGGTTTGAACCCGACACATAGTCGCCGATAACTTCCGGCGTCATCGACCCAAGGAAGATCGCGCCAGCATTGCGGATCTTCCGGCTCAGGGCCTCCGGGTCTACGGTCGCAATCTCCAAATGTTCAGCGGCGATCCTGTCTGCGAGCGCCGGAGCCTCTTCAAACGACGAGAGAACGATCGTGGCGCCGAATTCATTCCAGCTGGCACCGGCGATATTTCCGCGCGACAGGGTTTGCAACTGCCGCTCGACAGCGGCTTCAACGGCACGCGCGAAGGCGGCGTCATCCGTCATCAGGATCGATTGCGCGGCGGTGTCGTGCTCGGCCTGTGCCAAAAGATCGGCGGCGATCCATTCGGGGTTATTGTTCTTGTCCGCGATGATCAGAACCTCCGAGGGTCCCGCAATCGAATCGATGCCAACTGTGCCAAACACCTGCCGTTTCGCGGCTGCCACGTAGGCATTCCCAGGGCCGACGATTTTTACGACCGGGACAATCGATTGCGTGCCGTAAGCCAGAGCCGCTATCGCTTGCGCACCGCCAACGCGGTAGATTTCTTCAACACCTGAGATCTCAGCTGCAGCGAGCACCAAGGGATTGAGTTCGCCGCGCGGGCTTGGCACGACCATGACAACGCGCGGCACGCCCGCGACTTTGGCCGGCACCGCATTCATCAGCACCGAACTCGGATACGAGGCAAGGCCGCCCGGCACATAGAGCCCGACAGACTCGACCGCAGTCCAGCGGTGCCCAAGTTCAACGCCCGCCATATCGCGGTACATGTCATCGGCCGGTATCTGGCGTTCGTGATGATCGTGTATCCTGTCGCGAGCAAATTTGAGCGCGTCGAGCGTCACGTCCGAACACGCGGCGACTGCCTCTTTGATTTCGGCGGGCGTCACGCGAATGCCAGTCTTCGCGAGATCGATTGCGTCAAACTTCTGCGACAGATCGATGAGGGCATCGTCGCCACGCGCGCGCACATCGGCGATGATCCCGGCAACAGCCCGATCGACATCCGCCGAGACTTCGCGCTTTTGCGACAGAAGTGTCACAAAGGCCTTGGCGAAACCGGGGTCAGAGCTGGTGAGTCGCATCGGCATTGCTGTTTAGCCCGGCCCGTTTAGAGCCGCCTTCCGGAATTTCAATTGTTTTCGTCATGGGGATGCTTCGGCGAACGTTTTGCCGACCAAGCGCCGCCCAAATCCTTCATTTCGACTTCGAGGCATTCAACCATAAGGCGGATGGCCGCGCCGCCTGAAAATGTCAACGTGACATGACCTTCCACAGCATCGGAATCGGTGCCCAATTCAAAACCGATTGCGAGTAAGGCAAGTGTCTGAGACGGATCCTTGAAGTCCACGCCCTGAACCTTGGCGTCAAGCACTTTGTCGATACGCAGGCCCGAGCGGCGCCGCTCGAAGCCCGGATTCTTGTTCTTTGCAGTATCCTTGAGCGTCACGGCCCAGTCGAAGCGATTACCAACTGCCGCAAAACGCTTCTCGCGCGGCAGATAGGCCATATCTGAGACCCGGAACACCGCGTCCTGAAAATGAGTTGAGATTACGCTCAGATCTTCGCGGTCGAGCGCAATGAGCTTGAGATCGGGCATCGGCCGGAACGCCTCCTTCGGAAGCGGTCATCCGCTTTCGCATGGGAGTGATAACCGGTTGGGCAGCCCTAACGCAACAAAGCTGCGCAACACCGCTGGCCATATCCACGAGGGCGGCCGCTGGCGCTTACTCTGGCTTTTCGCCAACGTCGCTTGCCGGGCGCCAGCCGGTCGCCAATTTCTTGCACTGTTCGGCCCATTTATCGCGAACGGCACGGCCGGCGAATTCGCCAAGTTGGCTGTCCACCCATTCGATATCAGCGGCACCCCTCTAAGAGTCCGTCCGGAACCTTTATGAGGTTTTCCGGGCTCTTGCGAGTCGCCTGAGCATGATGCGGATCATCGCAAGGATGATAAATGCGGAATGGGAGCGGGCGAGATTTTCGAAGTCCTTTGCAAGTCTGCGGCAGC
>JANOKZ010000312.1:0-6710 GCA_031419515.1 Hyphomicrobium sp. | reverse complement strand
TGACCTCGGCGCCTTTCTTGGCGGCCTTGGGTCCCTTGGAAACTTCTTTGCCCATCAACGCGTCCTTGAGGCGCGCGTAGACGTTTCGGTCGAGGATTTGCATTTCGTCGTCGCGGTCTTTGGCGAGACGTTCGATCTCTTCGCGCTCGATCGCCATGGCACGCTCGTCTTTTTCGACGCCGTGGCGGTTGAACACGCGCACTTCAACGATTGTGCCTGAAACACCTGGCGGCAGACGCAGCGAAGTATCGCGAACGTCGGATGCCTTTTCGCCAAAGATGGCGCGGAGCAGCTTTTCTTCGGGCGTCATCGGGCTTTCGCCCTTCGGCGTGATCTTGCCGACGAGAATATCGCCCGGATGCACTTCGGCGCCGATATAAACGATGCCGGCTTCGTCGAGGTTCTTCAGCGCTTCTTCCGAGACGTTTGGAATATCGCGCGTGATTTCCTCGGGGCCAAGCTTCGTATCGCGGGCCATGACTTCGAATTCTTCGATGTGGATCGAAGTGAACACGTCTTCCGAGACAACGCGCTCGTTCATCAAAATCGAGTCTTCGAAGTTGTAGCCCATCCACGGCATGAACGCGACGAGCACGTTTTTACCGAGCGCCAACTCGCCGAACTCGGTCGATGGACCGTCGGCGATAATTTCGCCAGACTTGACCGAGTCACCGACGTTCACCAACGGGCGCTGGTTGATACAGGTATTCTGGTTCGAGCGCTGGAACTTGCGCAAACGATAGATGTCGACGCCCGACTTTGAGGGATCGGTTTCTCCCGTCGCGCGAATAACGATGCGGGTTGCGTCGACCTGATCGACGATACCGGTACGGCGCGCTGCAATCGCAGCCCCTGAATCGCGCGCAACGCGATCTTCCATGCCGGTGCCGACCAGCGGAGCTTCCGCCTTGATCAGCGGGACGGCCTGACGCTGCATGTTCGAGCCCATGAGCGCGCGGTTGGCGTCGTCGTTTTCAAGGAAGGGAATGAGGGCTGCCGCAACCGACACAAGCTGCTTCGGCGACACGTCGATGTAGTCCACCTTGTCGGGCGAGACGAGCAAGACGTCGCCGTTGAAACGGCAGATGACCAACTCATCCGAGAGCTTGCCCTTAGCATCGACTTCGGCATTTGCCTGAGCGACGTGGTGGCGCATTTCTTCCATGGCCGAGAGGTAGACGACCTCGTCCGTCACTTTGGAGTTCACGACACGGCGATAGGGGCTTTCGATAAAGCCATACTTGTTCACGCGCGCGAACGTGGCGAGCGAGTTGATGAGGCCGATGTTGGGGCCTTCGGGCGTTTCAATCGGGCAGATACGGCCATAGTGCGTTGGATGCACGTCGCGAACTTCGAAGCCTGCGCGTTCGCGCGTCAACCCGCCTGGGCCAAGTGCCGAGAGACGGCGTTTGTGGGTGATTTCCGAAAGCGGGTTGGTTTGGTCCATGAACTGCGAAAGCTGGGACGAACCAAAGAACTCGCGCACGGCCGCCGCTGCCGGCTTGGCGTTGATCAGATCCTGCGGCATGACCGTGTCGATATCGACCGAGCTCATGCGCTCCTTGATGGCGCGTTCCATGCGGAGTAGACCGACGCGATACTGATTTTCCATCAACTCGCCGACAGAGCGGACGCGGCGGTTGCCAAGATGATCGATGTCGTCGATTTCGCCCTTGCCGTCGCGAAGATCGACGAGGGTTTTGACGACCGCGAGGATGTCTTCGCGGCGCAGAACGCGCATCGTATCGGGCGCGTCGAGTTCGAGACGCATGTTCATTTTCACGCGGCCAACGGCCGAGAGATCGTAGCGCTCGCTGTCGAAGAACAAGCCGTGGAACAAGGCCGTTGCGGCCTCGATCGTTGGCGGTTCGCCGGGCCGCATGACCCGGTAAACGTCCATTAAAGCTTCCTGGCTATTGGCGTTCTTGTCGATGTTCAACGTGTTGCGGATGAACGCGCCGATGTTGATGTAGTCGATGTCGAGGATGTGGAATTCCTTGACCTTCTGCTCTTTGAGTTCGGCCAAAAGATTGGCATCGAGCTCATTGCCGGCTTCGGCAAAAATCTTGCCGGTATCGAGATCGACGATGTCTTCGCCGATAAACCGGCCGGCGAGGTCGTCGGCTGAGACCAGAATTTCCTTGAGGCCCGCTTCGGCAAGTTCACGCGCACGCCGGGCTGTGATCTTCTCGCCCTGGCGCGCAATGATTTCGCCCGACTTGGCGTCGGCTAGATCGGATTGCGGGGTCATGCCGCGGAACTTCTCAGGGACAAACGGCATTTTCCAGCCGCGCTTCGATTCCTTGATGCCTATATGTTTGTAGAAGTGCGACAGGATCTGCTCGTCGTCGAGCCCCAGCGCATACAGCATCGTCGTCACCGGCAATTTGCGGCGGCGGTCGATGCGCACGTAGACCATATCCTTGGCGTCGAATTCGAAATCGAGCCACGAACCGCGATAAGGAATGATGCGGGCAGCAAACAACAACTTGCCGGAAGAGTGCGTCTTGCCGCGGTCGTGATCGAAGAACACGCCAGGCGAACGGTGCATCTGGGATACGATGACGCGCTCGGTGCCGTTGATGATGAACGTGCCGTTCGAGGTCATGAGCGGCATGTCGCCCATGTAGACGTCTTGTTCTTTGACGTCCTTGATCGACTTCGATCCCGTCTCTTCGTTCACGTCGAATACAATGAGGCGCAGCTTCACCTTGAGCGGCGCGGAATAGGTCATGTCGCGCTGCATGCACTCGTCGGTATCGAACTTCGGTGCTTCGAATTCATAGCGCACGAACTCAAGCGTCGCCTTGCCGGCGAAGTCCGAGATCGGGAATACGGACCGGAATACCGACTGCAAGCCGAAGTCGTCGAGGCGCCCGCCGGGCGGCTCTTTGACCATCAGGAAGTCATCATACGACGCTTTTTGAACTTCGATGAGGTTCGGCATTTCTGCGACCTCAGCGATGGTTCCGAATTTTCTCCTGATCCGCTTGCGGCTGGGAAGGGTCTGAGCCATGTCCGCTCCTTCATGCTCTTCAATGCGGGAGGGGGTTTCCCGCGAACCTAAAATTTGGCCGTGATACGCGAGAGAAGCTCACCTCCTCTCTGAAAACGGCTCACCGGAAGGTCTTTTTCGAGGTCATCAACCCCTGAAAGACCCTCCGGAAAGACGTCTTATGGGCAATAGGCAATCGGCATTCGGAGTAAACCGCTTGCCAATTGCCTCTTGCCGAATGCCTTACTTCACTTCAACAACAGCGCCCTGATCTTCGAGCTGCTTCTTGAGCTTGGCGGCCTCGTCCTTAGAGACGCCTTCCTTGACAGCCTTGCCGCCGGCTTCAACCAGATCCTTGGCTTCCTTGAGGCCAAGACCCGTGATGGCGCGGACTTCCTTAATGACGTTGATCTTCTTCTCGCCACCCGATTTCAGGTACACGGTGAACTCGGTCTGCTCTTCGACAGCAGCGGCAGCAGCGCCAGGGGCGGCGGCAACAGCTACGGCGGCGGCGGCAGATACGCCCCACTTCTCTTCGAGCATCTTGGCGAGTTCGGCGGCTTCAAGAACGGTCAAGCTCGACAGTTCATCAACGATTTTCTCGATCTTAGACATAAGCAACTTCCTTCCGGTTTGAACTTTGGTGGTGAGTGCAGCCATTTGGGCTGCGTTGAGCAATCAATAATCCCTTGCGGGGCCGTCCACATTTCCAGCAGTTCAGCCTTTCGCGGCCTTCGCCTGAATGACACGTGCGAGCTTGGCTCCCGGCTCTTTGACGGTCCGGGCGATTTTCGTCGCCGGAGCATTCAACAATCCGATCAGCTTTGCGCGCAGCTCATCGAGCGACGGCAGTTCGGCGAGTGCTTTCACACCTTTCGCGTCAAGGATGGTCTTGCCCATCGCGCCGCCGAGGATGACGAGCTTGTCGTTCCCCTTTGCGTACGTGACGGCAGCCTTGGCTGCTGCGATCGGATCTTTCGAAAAGGCCAGAATGGTTGGCCCTTTCATCAAACCCGAAAGCGGTTCAGCGTCGGTATCCTTAAGTGCGAGTTGCGCCAGCTTGTTCTTGGCCACTTTAACAGTTCCGCCGGCGTCTTTGACCTTCCTGCGGAAATCTGCCGATTGAGCAGCCACCATGCCGGTGTTGTGGGCGACAACCACCAAGCCCGTGCTTTTCAGCACGCCATGGAGTTTATCAATGAGCTCACGTTTCGCGGCTCTATCCACGTCTCGTCTCCTTGCTGCGAGGACAATTGTCCCCGCGGGTTGCACCTTGTGCCGTTTGCCCTGAAGGGCCAAACGACGGTTGGTCTGTCCTTAACGCCGCGAGCCTCTTGACAGAGGCGGCACGGTGCTGACCCAGAAGGTTCAAACCGGACCAATCAGCAATCGCCGATAAATCCGATTCACTTCTGTCTCATGCGGGCCCTCGAGTTGAGAGACTTAAGCGTCGCGCGGCATTGCCGCACTTGGCACCCACAATCTCGGACAGTACCGAACCGGAGTTTCTGACGCCCCGGTCCGGGGTTTTCCGGGTTGCCCCGAAATTCTAGTGTTGCCTTAGATAACTGGACCCGAAGACACGGTCGCCGGATCGAGCTTCAGGCCTGGTCCCATCGTCGACGACACAGATACCTTCTTCAGGTACGTGCCTTTCGAGCCTTGCGGTTTAGCCTTCACGACGGCATCGACAAATGCCTTGATGTTCTCAACCAGCGCCTGTTCGGTGAAGCTCGCCTTGCCGACGCCCGCATGAACGATGCCGGCCTTCTCGACGCGAAACTCGACCGAGCCGCCCTTGGCACCCTTGACGGCGCCAACAACGTCCATGGTCACTGTGCCAACGCGCGGGTTAGGCATCAGGCCGCGCGGGCCCAAAACCTTACCCAAGCGGCCAACAAGACCCATCATGTCGGGTGTCGCGATGCAGCGATCGAAGTTGATCGTGCCCTTCGAGACGAGCTCAACGAGGTCTTCAGCGCCAACGATGTCCGCGCCCGCCGCCTTGGCTTCATCAGCCTTGGCGCCCTTCGCGAACACGGCAACGCGGGCCGTGCGGCCAGAGCCGTTTGGCAGGTTGCACACGCCGCGCACCATTTGGTCGGCGTGCTTCGGGTCGACGCCGAGGTTCATCGCGATCTCGATCGTTTCATCGAATTTCGCTTTCGCCCGCGCCTTGATGATCTTGATAGCTTCATCAACAGCGTACGACTTGCCGGCCGGAAGACCGGCCTTGACAGTGAACATGCGCTTGCCGCCTGCAAGGCGGGTTTCGTTGGCCGTTTCGGCGCTCACTGCTGATTTTTTATCAGCCTTTTTGTCAGCCATGGGTTACTCCACCACCTTAAGGCCCATCGAGCGGGCGCTGCCGGCAAGCGTACGCGCTGCAGCATCGACGTCGTTGGTGTTCATATCTTTCAGCTTGCCCTTCGCGATGTCCTTGAGCTGCGCCATCGTCACCTGCCCGGCAACGATGCGGCCCGGCTCTTTCGAACCCGATCCACCCTTGCCGGTTGGTTTCAGACCCGCGGCCTTCTTGATGAGGAAGGTTGCCGGAGGATTGCGCATTTCGAATGTGAAGGAGCGGTCGGAGTAGACCGTGATCTTCACCGGAATGGGCGTGCCCTGCTCGAGATCCTTCGTCTTCGCATTGAAGGATTTGCAGAATTCCATAATGTTGACGCCGCGCTGGCCAAGCGCAGGACCAATCGGTGGCGAGGGATTCGCTGCACCGGCTGGTACTTGAAGATTGATATAGCCGTCGATTTTCTTCGCCATGGTCTCCCCTTAGTGTTTGAGACGCAATTGCCTCGACGAAAGGCATTCACATCTAGGGTTAGCGGTTCAACGGGCCTTGCTTCAAAACCGAAGCCGGACCCTCCCGCGATACACCGCATCAGAAATGATTTTCTTATGCGGCACCGGCACGGCGTGCCGGAATTCTATTGCAGTAAAAACCGTGTCCCGAGGCTGATCTCAGGTCGCGATCTTCTCGACTTGGCCAAACTCAAGTTCAACCGGCGTCGGCCGGCCAAAGATCGAGACAGCCACCTTGACGCGCGAACGCTCTTCATCGACCTCTTCCACGACACCCGTGAACGAAGCGAAGGGACCTTCCGCCACTTTGACGTTTTCCCCGATCTCGAAGGTGATCGTGGGCTTGGGACGCTCGACGCCTTCCTTCACCTGGTGAAGGATTCGCATCGCCTCATCCTCGGAAATCGGCATCGGCTTATTATCGGCGCCGAGGAAGCCTGTGACCTTGGGCGTGTTCTTGATGAGAACGAACGCCGCGTCGGTCATTTTCATTTTGACGAGCACGTAGCCGGGGAGGAACTTGCGTTCCGCGTGGATTTTGCGGCCGCGCTTCACTTCGATGACATCTTCGGTTGGCACAACGATGTCTTCAAACAAGTGATCGAGCCCGCCAGCCTTCGCACGCTCGCGGATGGCGTCGGCCACCTTGCGTTCGAAATTGGTGTATGCGTGGACGATGTACCAGCGCGTACCGGCAACCGTCTTTTTGTCTTCGCGTGCTTGCGCGACAGCCATCGTCAATTGCCCTCTCGCCTCAAGTCCGTCAGGCCCCAAAACCCAAGACGAGGCGTACGATCCAGCTCAAAGTCTGATCCACCAACAAAAAGAAAATAGAGGCCAGCGCGACCATGATGAGCACCATCAGAGTCGTGATCGAAACCTCTTTGCGCGTTGGCCA
>JANOKZ010000311.1:0-5956 GCA_031419515.1 Hyphomicrobium sp. | reverse complement strand
CGGCTAGTCCCATCGTCCAAACTCCGTCCGGCCGCCCGGCTGGCGTGAATACATACCGTGTCCAACACCTCGAACGATAGTCCGACGATCCATTTTGATGCGCGCCGCGTATTGCTAGCAAGCTCAAAGAGGTTCAGCTATGCTCGCAGCCCACAACAGTAACCGGACCTCGCTCCGGTTCAGGACCCCGCCGAGCCCCATATCAATGGCCAATTTCCTCCATCGTGTAGCAGCCAGCGGCGACATCGAGGCGTTTCGGGAACTGTTTGAAATTTATGCTCCCCGCGTCAAAGCCTACATGATGCGCCAAGGCACCGACGCAAACACTGCCGAAGAACTGGCGCAGGAAACGCTGTTAACGGTCTGGCGCAAGGCGGGCCTTTACTCGGACGACCGGGGAAGTGCGACAACCTGGATTTTCACAATCGCGAGAAATCTAAGAATCGACAGGCTCCGTAAGGAGATGACATGGGTGGAACTTCCCGAAGGACGAAATGAAGAAGCGTCCGACGATCCGCTGCCAGACGAGATGTACGAGGCCACCGAGCGGCGCAAAAGGGTGCAAAGCGCACTCATAGATTTACCCGCCGATCAGCATGAAGTGGTGGCGTTGTCGTACATTGAGGGTTTGTCCCACAGTGAAATTTCCGAACGGCTGGGATTGCCGCTTGGAACCGTTAAATCGCGCATGCGCCTAGCGTACTTGAAAATACGCGAAGCCGTAGAGGACTTGAAGTAGATGACGATCCTCCACCACCCAGGTTCGGAAAGCTTGATGAGCTGTTCAGCCGGCAGCATGCCCGAGGCATTCGCTGCGGTGATGGCCGCGCACATAGACGTTTGCCCGCAATGCCGCGATGAGCTGGCTTTGATGGATGAAATCGGAGTGTCTTTGTTCAAGACCATGTCGCCTGCGCCCATGACCCGCGAAGCCCCAGTAATGGCGGCGCGCCGGGCAGAGGCTGATGGGGAAACGTCTGTTGTGCGGTCAACAAAGATTTCTGCTGGAGATATGCCAGTACCTCTACGTTCCATCGCTGGTGATTATTTGGACGATATCGCGTGGAAGCGTTTGGCCCCGGGATTGATGCATTATCAAATCCCGCTGTCAAAGCGGGCAATTGGTGATCTGCGTCTCGTCAAGGTCGCGCCAGGAATGGCTCTGCCTGAGCACGGCCACGGCGGCTCTGAGCTGACCCTGGTCTTGCGGGGAGCGTATTGCGACAAGACCGGGCGCTATGGAGTTGCTGATCTCGCAGATCTCGACGACAGCGTTGAGCACCAGCCCATTGCCGATGCCGTAGAGGGATGCATCTGTCTCATTGCATCCGACCACAAAATCCGGTTCAAGAGTATACTGGCGCGGCTTGTGCAGCCTTTTACCGGAATGTGAATACCCCATGCGGGTCAATCGCCCCTGGAAGTGCGTCTGGATTACGGGCGCGAGTACCGGCATTGGCCGGGAACTCGCACTGCTGCTCGCGCGCGAGGGCGCGACCGTTGCTGTATCGGCGCGTTCCGAAGACAACCTCAAGGAAATGCAGGCTCTCCACCCTGCCATCAAACCCTATCCGCTCGACGTTATGGACGCCGATCGCGTGGCGCGAGTTTTCGCCGCCATCGAACGCGACCACGGCCCCGTCGATCTTGCCGTGTTGAATGCAGGCATCTGGCAGCCCATGCTGGTTTCGGATTTCAGTGCCGAAAAAGCCAAGACGTCGATGGGCGTGAATTACTTCGGCGTACTTCATGCGCTTGAGCCGGTGATGCGTGCGATGACCAACCGTGGTCGCGGACACATCGCCATTGTCTCGTCGGTTGCCGGATATCGCGGTCTCATGAAGGGCGCGGCCTACTCACCGACAAAAGCCGCCCTCATCAGCCTCTGTGAATCGCTTTATCTAAGTCTGGAGCGCAAAGGCGTTAAGTTGAGTGTCATCAATCCGGGGTTTGTCAAAACTCCGATGACAGACGTCAACACCTTTCCGATGCCATTTATTGTGACAGTCGATGAAGCTGTTCAAACCATTGCCGATGGCCTGGCGCGCGGGAAATATGAGATTGTATTTCCGTTTCGGATGGCTCTGCTGATGAAGGCGTTGCGTATTGTGCCCAATCGCGTCTTCTTCTGGATAATCGGCCGCACTTCAGAGCGCGCTGGTACCGGAGAAACCGGACCTCAGCCGGGCGGTTGACACTGCAGCGGTTCAGACTTTTGTCAACCGGTAGATCCCAACATCCACGTCGCCGCATTCGAAGCCTACCTCACAGTAGGTCAAGTAGTAGAGCCACATCCGCCTAAAACGCTCGTCAAATCCCAGGCGCTTTATTTCGGGCCACCGGTCTTGGAACCTCGCACGCCAGTTGCTCAGCGTTGTTGCATAGCTTGCACCGAACCGTTCAACAGTTTCAAACTCGAGACCGGCACGCGCTGCTTCTTCACGCATGCGCATAACCGTTGGCAACATACCGCCCGGAAAAATATAGCGTTGAATAAAATCGGCTTGAAGCCGGTATGTCTCGAAGTAGCGCTCGTCGATCGTAATGGATTGAATGACGGCCTTGCCCCCGGGCTTCAAACGGCGTGCAATCATCTCAAAGTATTGCGGCCAATGCGCTTCTCCGACAGCCTCAATCATTTCGATTGAAACGATGCCATCGAACTCGCCGCTGCAATCTCTGTAGTCCTCAAACCGCAGATTCGCACGCCCTGAAAGACCTGCTGTTGCCAGCCTTTCCCGCCCATAGCACAGCTGTTCCTTGGACAAAGTGAGACCTGTAACGTGGACGCCTTTTTCTGCCGCACGTTCCGCGAGCCCGCCCCACCCACAACCCAGTTCCAGCAACCGGCTGCCTGACCCGAGACCCAGAGCATCAAGTACAACGCGGTACTTTTCCTGTTGAGCAGCATCAAGTGTCGTGTCCGGCGCGCGGAAAATGCCGCTCGAATATGTCATGCTGGGATCGAGCCAAAGGGCATAGAAATCGTTTCCAAGGTCGTAGTGGGCCGCAATATTGCGACGGCTTCCCCGGCGCGTATTATTGCGCCGTCTGTGCCACCAGATGTCGGACAACCGCGCTTTGGAAACGCCACCATTGGCGCTCTGAACAGAGTCATAATTCGTATTGAGAAATCTCAGAACGGCGCCAAGATCGGGTGTATCTATTTCAGCGCGCATGTAGCTTTCTGCTAGACCGAGACTCCCGCGCGTCGCCAGCCGCCACACTGGCTTGAATGACGCAAGTTTCATTCGCGCGGCAGGTCCCGTACCGCCGCCCACAGTCACACATCCGCCCGACGGAAATTCCACTTGCAGCCGTCCATGCGCCGACGATCCGAAGGCTTGCTTCAAGGCGACCGCGACGCGCCGCTCCCTCCAGCCCAACCCCGAGATGGGAACGTTTCCGCGTTCTTGGACAACAGCGCTGTTGTTCTGCATCAGGGCTCGACCTTCGACTGTTTGTTGTGGGAGACCGTATAGGGGGGCGAGACGTGCCGCTTCGTCAGGGGCACGCCTTTGAACCAGAGCTTGGCCGCCTCGTAGTGAATGGCCGCGATGACTTTCAGAGTAAAGAACGGATACCGGGCGAGCAATTTTAGAAGTGATGCATCACTCAAGTCCGAGCGGCGTCCGCGAAAATGCGTCTTGATGAGCGGCCCATCGACATCGCTAAAATTGACAGCGACAAATGCCTCGTCAAGGGGGTCGTTGACGATAAACCCATACTGCCCACGTCCGGCCGCGAAGGGGGAAACAAACATGTCTTTCGCACATGATTGCGTATAATTGCCGTCCGCCTGCCGCGTGCCTGCGGCGACGACATAGCTCGTTCGTTCCCCAAACGTGTTGTTGACCTCATAGATCAACGTCTCAAGATTGCCCGCCGGGGCGTAGACGTAAAACACGCTGAGTGGATTGAACACGTAACCGAAGAGACGTGGATACGAGAGGAGTACAATGCGCCGTCCATCGCTTGGCCGGCCAGCGTCCGTAAGTGCCGCGCGCGCCGTATTGCCGATAAATGTTTTGTCACCCGCACCATGATCGCTGTCATACAAGCTGAAAACGTTCCAGGCGTTGTACGAAAACAGACGCAAGCGCTTTGAGAGGTTTGAAATCTCATCAATGTCGATCAGAAAAGAGAACACTCGATAGTTGAGCGCATGAGGCTTCGGCCGCACGCGCTTGTGCATGACATGACCGCAGTAGACGGCAGATCGGGTGGAGGCCAGTTCCATTACACCGCCAGCTCCGGCATGAACTCTGCTGAAATGGCTGGCCGCGTGATACGCGATTGGCGTTCGTCCCACGTCCAAGGCCTCTGTAGCGCATCGCGGCTTCCACTTAGGCGGCGGCTGAGATCTTCAGCGACCGCTAGTCCAGATTGCAGTCCGTCTTCATGGAAGCCGTAACCGAAATAACTGCCCGCGAACCACAGCCGGTTCTTCCCCTGCAGCGTCCACAAATCATTCTGTGCGCTCAAGGCCGCCGCGTCGTAGACCGGATGATGATAGACGAACCGCCCCACAATTGCTTCAACTGGAATTGCGCGGAAAGGATTGAGCGTTACGAAATAGTTGGTTTTCGTTGGCAAGGGTTGCAACCGGTTCATCCAGTACGTGACCGACATGAACTCTGCGCCTTCGTTCTTTATGTCGTCGCGCCGGCCGAGATAGTTCCAGCTCGACCACAGCCGCGGGCGCTTTGGCATGAAAGTCGAATCTGTGTGCAGCACAGCTTCGTTGCGCTGATAGCGAAATGCGGACAGGAGCTTGCGCATATCGGGCCCTGCATTTGAAATGATTTCAAGTGCGTCGTTAGCGTGGCACGCGAGAAGTACAGCATCAAAACGTTCCTCAGTGCCAGACATGGTGCGCACGATCGCGCCAGAGGCTGACCCTTTCACCTCAACGACAGGGCCCGATAGCGATACGCGCCCGGTGAAGTTTCTCTCGATCCGTTCGACATACGCGCGGCTCCCGCCCCTGACAGTCCTCCAAGCAGGGCGCCCGAATGATTGAAGCAGACCGTGGTTGGCGAAGAAGCGGGAAAATGCCGCGAACGGAAACCCGAGCATTTCATCGACCGGGGCCGACCAGATGGCCGCGGCCATTGGAGCGATGTGGCCATGGATAAATCCTTGCGAATATCCCCGCGCCTCGAGCCATTCGCCAAGTGTCGCGTTTGCAGACAAGGCAGCAGACTTGGCGTTCGGCCGCGTGTCCCGTGCTTCGCGAAAAAACCGCAGAATCTCGGCCACCATCCGCCAATGGCTCGGCCGGCAGATGTTTTGGGGTTGACCGAAGAGCCCACCCAATCCCGCTCCCGAATATTCGTAGGCCCCACCATCGAGCGACACAGCAAAACTCATCTCAGAGGCTGCCGTTTCGACACCGAGAGCGTCGAAAAAAGCAATGAGATTAGGATAGGTAGCCAAGTTGTAAACGATGAAGCCGGTGTCGATGGGACAACGCCCTTCCGGAGCCATGACATCAATCGTGTTGGAGTGCCCGCCGAGACGCCCCTCCGCCTCGTACACAACGACGTCGTGACGCTTGCCGAGCAGCCAGGCGGCGCTCAGACCTGATATTCCGGCCCCTACAACCGCAATTCTCACCCAAAAGTTTCCCGTTTTACTTTGGGTTGTTAACGATGCAAATCGTAAATTGGATCGTTTCGGCCGTTTATTGGGCCCGCCGATGAAGCCCAGGGCCCCGAAAAAATAAACTTCACACTCCGGTAAGCTTAACGCCTCGTTTACCAATGTTGCTGCATCATCAACGCATGCCGGGTCCGGAGGCTACTCCCAACTCCTCAAACCCGGTGAACTGCAAGTGGAAGTGTCGTCACCCATTGTTTCAGCTTATCGAGGTGGTCCGATGCAATATGAAGTACTCTCGCGTGCCCTTGCCTATGTCTCCTGCCTTTCGACAATGAGCCTCTTTGCGACGACG
>JANOKZ010000310.1:0-1828 GCA_031419515.1 Hyphomicrobium sp. | reverse complement strand
TCTTTTTGTCGCGGCCCGTCACCGGGTCCTTTTCGACAGCAGAAATGCGATCCATCATTTCCTTGGCGATCTGGTCCGTGCACTTCGACCAAGCGTCAACAACCTTGTTGTACTTTTCAAGCCGCGTGATCAAACCGTCCTGATACTGCTGCTCGAAATCGCGGACTTCATTGTTGGTCTTCTCGACAATTTTTGCCTTGGATGCTGGAATTTGCATGTCGTCTTTACCGAACGAAATGCCAGCCTTAAAGGCGTGATGGAAGCCGAGTTGCATGATGCGGTCGCAGAAAATCACCGTCTCCTTCTGACCGCAGTTACGGTAGACCGCGTCGATCATGCCGGAGATGTTCTTCTTGGTCAGCATCTGGTTGACGAGCGCGAACTTAACGCCCGGCTGCTTCGGCAAGAGTTCGCCGAGGATGAGACGGCCCGGAGTTGTCTCATGGATCTCGATGATGGGTTCGTTCATGTCGTTGACCGTGCGGAAACGGCCGCGAACCTTGGCGTGCAGCGTGACGGCTCCGGCCGCAAGTGCGTGATGGATTTCCGACACCGAACCAAAGAGCATGCCTTCGCCTGGCTCTTTTTCGTGCATGAGCGATAGGTAATAGAGGCCGAGCACGATGTCCTGAGACGGCACAATGATGGGGTGTCCGTTCGCAGGATGAAGAATGTTGTTTGTCGACATCATGAGAACGCGCGCTTCCAACTGAGCCTCCAAGCTCAGCGGAACGTGGACAGCCATCTGGTCGCCGTCGAAGTCGGCGTTGAAGGCCGCGCAAACGAGCGGATGCAGCTGGATCGCCTTGCCTTCGATCAATTGTGGTTCGAAAGCTTGAATGCCCAAGCGGTGCAACGTCGGGGCGCGGTTCAAGAGCACCGGATGCTCGCGAATGACTTCGTCGAGCACGTCCCAGACTTCGGGCTTCTCTTTCTCGACGAGCTTCTTCGCCTGCTTGACGGTCGCGGCCTGGCCGAGCGTTTGGAGGCGCGCGTAAATGAAGGGCTTGAAAAGCTCAAGCGCCATCTTCTTGGGCAAGCCGCACTGGTGCAGTTTGAGTTCGGGACCAACGACGATGACCGAACGGCCGGAATAGTCGACGCGCTTGCCGAGCAAGTTCTGACGGAAGCGGCCCTGCTTGCCCTTGAGCATGTCGGCCAAGGACTTCAGAGGACGCTTGTTGGCGCCTGTAATGACGCGGCCGCGGCGGCCGTTATCAAACAGCGCGTCGACAGCTTCCTGCAACATGCGCTTTTCGTTGCGGATGATGATGTCGGGTGCGCGCAGTTCCATCAGCCGCTTTAAGCGATTGTTGCGGTTGATGACGCGGCGGTAGAGATCGTTGAGGTCCGAGGTCGCGAAGCGTCCCCCGTCAAGGGGAACAAGAGGCCGCAGTTCGGGCGGGATGACCGGAACCTGGGTCAGGATCATCCATTCCGGGCGGTTGCCGGATTCAATGAAGGCTTCAATCACCTTCAAGCGCTTGCCCAGCTTCTTCGGCTTCAGCTCCGTTGTGGCTTCGGAGATTTCCTGACGCAGATCGACAGCGATCTTCGGCAAGTCCATCGCAGACATGATTTCGCGGATGGCTTCGGCACCAATACCGGCCGTGAAGCTGTCGGCGCCGTACTCTTCGATTGCGGCGTTGTATTGCTCTTCCGTCAGGAGCTGCTTTTCATTGAACGGCGTCACGCCCGGCTCGATGACGATGTAATTTTCGAAATAGAGAACGCGCTCAAGGTCCTTCAGCGCCATATCGAGCAGAAGGCCAATGCGCGAGGGCAGCGACTTCAGGAACCAGATATGGGCGACAGGCGCGGCCAATTC
>JANOKZ010000309.1:0-5149 GCA_031419515.1 Hyphomicrobium sp. | reverse complement strand
GCGCACGGGAATGCGGGTGTTTATGTGGTTCCGTGTGAGGTGATGACGCCGCCGGTGATTTAAACCCTGACCGCCACATTCACCGTTTGCGCATTGCCCGATGTGGCACCGGCTTTGTCGGCAACGACGATGTCGAACTTGGCGGTGTCGCTGCTAGAGCCGTCGTGCGCGAAGTGGACTTTGCCGTCTTCGAGATCGGCTTGCGTGAAGGTGCTGATGGGTAATCCCGGAGCCGACGCGAAGGTCACAAATCCGTTCGATGCGTTTGAAACCGAGAACGTGAGATTGGCGGCTTTGTCGTCCGGATCGATCGCCGTCAGATCGGCCGTCGTGATGCGCACAGAGCGGCCTTTGTTGACGCTGAGATCAAGATCGCCTGCCACGCTCGGGGGCACGTTGCGCACGGTTGCGGCGAGTTCCGCGCCTTCTTCCATGGCGAGGCGCCCGTATTTGACGGTGCCGTTGACGGTGCCGGAACTGCGGATCGAGATCAGCTGCTTGATGCGCGCGTCACCCTGCATATGCCCGAGAATTTCCGCGCTCTCGGCTTTGACGGTGCCAAAGAGGCTGCCCTGCGGGTGCACGATGACATTGCCGGCGTCCAGCTTGCCATCGACGTGGCCATAGATTTCAATCTCGCGGCAGTTTTTGATCTCGCCGGTGAGAACCGTATCTTCGCCAATAATCAAAACGCCACGATTGTCGGACACGGTTCACCCCACTCTTAGATTTCGGACAGTCTCTAGTTTCTGGCAGACTAGTTTCTGATAAGCCATTTTCTGACACGAATGTGTCAGCTTGTCGGCTGGGATGACAGCTGAAAGTCTTAGGTTAACTGCGCTTTTTTGTGATTGCGCGCTCAGCCCGGCACCTGGAGTTGCAGGAGGCGTTCGCCGCGCTTGACCGAGACTTGCCACAACCGTTTGCGGGCGGAAACGGCTTTTTCGAGTTCTGCGACGTTGGCGATGGGCTGGCCCGCGATCTCGACGATAATGTCGCCGGGCCGGAAGCCGAGGTTTTGGGCGATGGAGCCGTTGCGGATAGAAAGAACGACCACGCCGTCCGTTTGATCAAGACCCATTTCGTCGGCGAGCGCGGGAAGGATGTTGGACACGCGGGCGCCGTCGAGCGGGTGCTGGCCCGATAGGTTTTTCACGTCATCTTTGCCAGCGGCGGGCGGCGCGACGAGTGCGATGTCGATCTCAACCGGCTTGCCCTTGCGGATGATCGACAATTTGACCGTCTGGCCAACTCCCTTGGTTGTGAGGCGATAGAAGACAGCACGCGCGTCCGTCACCTCAACACCATCGACGCTCATAATGACATCGCCAGGTTCAATACCAGCGTTGGCGGCGGGCCCTTTGTCGGAAACGCGCGTGACGACGGCGCCAGCGACGCGGGTGAGGCCCAAGCCCTCGGCGATCTCACGCGTCACGGCTTCGAGCTTGGCCCCTAACCACGGACGCTCGACTTTGCGCCCGGAAAGCGCGCTTTCAGCGTAGACTTTGACGAGGTTCGAGGGGATCGCGAAGCCGATGCCGACCGAGCCGCCGGATTTCGAGAAAATCATCGTGTTGATGCCCACGAGCCGGCCGTTCATATCAACCAGCGCGCCACCCGAATTGCCAGGATTGATGGCGGCGTCCGTTTGAATGAAGACTTGCGCGTCCGAGACGCCAACGTCGGAGCGAGCGAGCGCCGAGATAATGCCGCTGGTGACCGTCTGGCCGACGCCGAACGGGTTGCCGATGGCGAGCACCATATCGCCGACTTCCAGGCTGTCGCTATCCTCGAATTCGAGGAACGGGAATTTGCCGTCGCCGTTTTCGAGTTTGAGGACGGCTATGTCGGTCTTGTCGTCTTGAGCGATGACCTTGGCGTCGAACTCGCGCTTATCAGAAAGTGCGATGCGGATTTCGGTTTCGCCGCGCGCCTTGACGACGTGGGTGTTCGTGACAACGAGGCCATCGGCGCTGACGATAACGCCGGACCCAAGCGAACTCATGACGCGCTCGGAGGGCTGGCCGAACTGCTCGCCGAAGAAGCGGCGGAAAATGGGATCATCAGCAAAGGGTGAGTTAAAGGTTTTCACGCGCGAGCGCACGTAAACGTTGACGACGGCGGGGGCGGCTTTGCGCACGATCGGTGCGAAGGAATATTGCGCGACTTCACGCGAGGGCGGTGGGGCCTTTTGCTGAGCGATTGCGGGCGAAAATGGCGCAAGCGTTGTGGCGCTGGAAATCGCCGTCAAACATGCGGCAGCCGTCAAGCCACCTAATGTGATGATGATGCCGGCTTTCTTGATGCCCGTCATGTGAGCTCGATCCATCGATGCGTTCAGTTAGCAGTCAAGTATCTAGTGCCTACACTGTTGTCACTCAAGAAGATCAGACATATCCCGACGCGCAGAATTCTAGACAGAACTCTATAATAACGAATGCTCGCGCTGTTACGAAGGAGTTCCCCTCCTCTCAGGGGAGGGGTTAGGGGTGGGGTGACGATCTAGGCGGACGGATGCGGCAAGAGTGAAATTTATATGCCTAGCTCCAAGTGGCAAACAGCAAGACACAATCTGGATATTGCGCTCTTCGCGTTACCCCCACCCCTTACCCCTCCCCGCAAAGGGGGAGGGGGACTCATGCGGCGCGTGTGACTATAGCGCCACGTGCAAAGCGCGCCCTGCCCTTAGATTAATTTCAAATCCCGCATAGAGCGGATGGCATCGCGAATGGCCGTATCGCTGTCGCGGAATGTGAGACCCAGCGTCTCCCGAGCCTTGGCATTTGTGCATTTCTTTTGCCGGCCAAGCTCGGGGAGGATGGTGCGCAGCCGCTTGTCGAAGATTGCGAGACCGCGGACGGCTGTATTGGGCAGCTGGAACTTGGGCACCTTGGACTTGAGATCGGGGCATTCGGCGGCAAGCGCCTGCCCCAGCGCGAAGAGGCCCGATTCACCGCTAGCAATGATGAAGCGTTCGCCTGCGGCTTTGGGGTTTGTCAGCGCTGCTGCATGCGCGGCCGCGACGTCGCGCACATCGCAAACGGGAAAGCGGATGCGGGGCGCCGCAGGGTACACACCGCGCGCCATGAGGCGGTAGAGTTCGTGCGAGGTCGACAGATCCGCGTCGAGCGCCGGGCCTTGCACAAAGCCCGGATTGATGACCGCGAGTTCGGGTGCGCCAAGCTTGGTGCGCACGAAATTCCAGGCGGCTTTTTCGGCAATGGTTTTGGACTTGATATAGGGCGTTATGCCCTTGGTATGTTCGTTGGTGAAGTCGTCTTCGCAGAATACGTGATCCCGGGTGTACGCCTCCGGGTACATGACGGCGACGGTTGAAGAAGTCAGGACGATGCGCTTGACGGCGTTGCGGTGCGCGGCAAGAAGGACCCGCAGCGTCCCCTCGCGCGCCGGACGAATAACCTCATCCGGATCGTCGGGCTGTTGCATCGGAAAGGGAGACGCCGTGTGAATGACGTACTTGGCGCCACGCGCGGCGGCATCCCAGCCGTCGTCGGATTCGAGATCGGCGGCAGCGAACGAGAGGTCCGTCACATCGCTGCCGGTTGATTCAATCGTGCGCATGACAGGCTGCGTTTTGAGATAATCGCGCACCGTTCCGCGCACAGCGAAGCCTTGGCGCAAGAGTTCAACGATGATGTGCTTGGCAATGAAGCCAGTCGCTCCCGTGACGAGCACCAAATCCTTGCTCACGCGCCCATCCCTCCCGGCCGGAAATATTCGGCCCGATATGTTTCACTCTAGCCTTGGATGTACTCCGGGGCCAGATGGACGAATAGCGAGAGAGTAAAAATCGCGCTATCTCAAATGAAACACGCCCCGGCGCAGGTGGCGCCAGGGCGTATAAAAATGAATAGGGAGTCCGGGGTCGGACCCTTCATGCCGAAGGCGCGTCTCCGACACGACTGGTCAGGCACCGTTAGGCTTGGACTCAGACCGAGGCCTGGTCCTGCGCCTTCAGCATTTCCTCATGCCGCGCCTTGTCGTCCTTGCCCTTCACGGTGACGTCGCGATCGACGAGTTCGATGACGGCGCGCGGCGCGCTATCGCCATAGCGAAAGCCGGCTTTGAGCACGCGGGCGTAGCCGCCTGCGCGGTCCTTGTAACGCGACGCCAGAACGTCGAACAATTTCTTGACCATGTCTTCGTCGCGCAGGCGCGAAGCCGCGAGACGGCGCGAGTGCAAGTCGCCCTTCTTGGCGAGCGTGATGTACTTGTCGATGACGCGTTTGAGGTCTTTCGCCTTGGGGAGCGTGGTGACGATCTGCTCGTGCTTGATGAGGGCAGCAGCCATATTCGAGAACATTGCCTGGCGATGGCCGGGCTGGCGGCCGAAACGGCGGCCTAGTTTTCCGTGACGCATTCTAGTGTTCCTTTTGGAGTGTTTGTTTAGGTTATGGGAGGTTCTATGGCCTCGCCTTGTTGGGGCAATCGGCACTAGGCAATCGGCAATCGAAGTTCTCCGAATGCCGTTTGCCGCGTGCCTATTGCCTAATACTGGTCTTCGAACCGCTTCGCGAGTTCGTCGATGTTGTCCGGCGGCCAATTCGGCACTTCCATGCCGAGATGGAGACCCATGGTCGCCAGGACTTCCTTGATTTCGTTGAGCGACTTGCGGCCGAAGTTCGGCGTGCGCAGCATTTCGGCTTCCGTCTTCTGGATAAGGTCGCCGATGTAGACGATGTTGTCGTTTTTCAAGCAGTTGGCCGAACGCACAGATAGTTCGAGTTCGTCGACCTTCTTGAGCAGGGCGGCGTTGAAAGCAAGCTCGGGGTGCGAACGCTCTTCGACGGCTTTCTTCGGCTCTTCGAAGTTGATGAAGACGGCGAGCTGGTCCTGAAGAATGCGTGCCGCCAAGGCGACAGCGTCTTCGGCGCGAACCGAACCGTCGGTTTCAACCGACATGGTCAGCTTGTCGTAATCGAGGATCTGACCTTCGCGGGTGTTCTCGACCTTGTAGGAAACCTTCTTGACCGGCGAATAGAGGCTGTCGACCGGGATCAAGCCGATCGGCGCGTCTTCGGGACGATTGCGATCAGCCGAAACGTAGCCCTTGCCCATGTCGGCGGTGAATTCCATACGGATCGACGCACCTTGGTCGAGATGGCAAATCACGTGCTCGGGATTGAGG
>JANOKZ010000308.1:0-14121 GCA_031419515.1 Hyphomicrobium sp. | reverse complement strand
GGCAATCGGCGTTTTGGAGGCTGGAAATCCGGCCTTGAACCAACGCTGCAGCTCCAGCGACTAACCCTCATGCGCTGTGACGGCCCCATGCTGTTTCCTTTGGAACAGCGCTACGCCGCGCATGCAGTCAAGACGGTTAGTCTGAACCTCTTTTGGAAGGAGCTTGCAATGTTGAATTCTAATTTTCCCGCGCGATCGCTCGCGCTGACGGTATTTGCATGCGTGATCCCTGCTGGCGCGCACGCGGCCTACGGCCCAAAGGGCGTTTGGATCAATGACACGGGACGCGGCGCGGTTGAGATCAAAGAGTGCGGAGGTGCCCTCTGCGGTCATGTCGTCTGGGTGAAAGACGGCGCAGACGCCAAAGGTTGCGGCAAACAGATCATCGGCGAAGCGCGGCCCTCCGGCGGCGCGAACTGGGGCAATGGCTGGATCTATTCACCGGAAAAGAAGCGCCGTTACGATGTCGAGTTAACGCCGCTCGGCGAAGACAAGTTGCGCGTCATCGGCTATGCGGGTGTGAAACTTTTTTCGCGCACCATGATTTGGAAACGCGCGCCGGCCGATCTGCAGCGCTGCGGCGGCACGGAAACTATCGCTATAACTGACGCACCTAAAGCGGCCCCCGCCGTGCCCGCCGTTGTGGCACCGGTTGAACCCAAATCACCTGAAATAAAATCGCCGGAACCGAGTGCGCAGATTGCGAAAATACCGGAGGTCAACGCGCCAGAGACCACAGTAAGAGCGACCACGCCGGTTGAAGCGAAAGTACCGGCCGTGAAGCCAACGCAAGCCCCGGCCTCTTCAAAGCCTGCGGCCGTGACTGAGGCCGCGACCGATGCCGCGAAATCCGCTACGACCGATGTGCCAATGCCAAGGGCACCATCGGAGCCCGCTGCAGACCCCAATGCGGGGGAAGAGAAAATCGCGCAAGCCGCCGAGGAAAACGACGAGGCAACTCATGACGAACCGGCAGGCAAAGGGAAGATAGATCTCGGCGACATTGACGTCGGCAAATTCCTGAAGCGCACGCGATCAGGCGGCTGCAGGCTCGATCTGCCGTGGGTCAAGATTGAATTTGGATGCGAGTAATGAACCGCGCCTAAATCTCAAAACGGAAAGAACGGCTCGTCTTTCTTTGCCTGCTTTGGCGCCTTCTTGACCGCACTGTTACTCCCAGTGGACGGTTTTGAAGCCGCGCGCCGCGGTTCGCTTTTGACGGTGACGCGCTTGGGCGTGGCGCGTTTCTCTGACTTCGGCACAGGTTCGATCGTGACCGCGCTTGGTTCGAGTGTGGCCTTGACGTCGCTGGAATTGACGTCGCTGGAATTGACTTCGCCGGAATTGACTTCGCTAGAATTGGCTTCGCTAGAATTTGCCGTTGAGATTTCAGCGGCTGGCCGGACAAGCTCATCTGGCACGACTTTAACCTCAGACACTGGGGCCTCTGGCACAGGCGGCGGCGCTGCAACCGTCACATCGGCCGATACGGCAGCAGGCGGCGGCGTTGCGTTGGTCACCACAGGCGCGGCCTTCTTCAGATCTGATAGTTCCTGGCGCGCAGCATCGGCTGCCTGCAAAGCTTTTTCAGCGGCCAGCCGGGCTTGGTCCGTCTCGCGTTGCAGTTCATCGCGCTCAATGCGGATCTGATCGCGGTCCTTGGTCGCTTGCGCGAGATCGGCTTCGAGACGTAAGCGGGCGTCCTCCATCGCAGCTTTTTCAAGTTGCGCTGCCGCCAGCTGTTCCAGCGTGATATTCGGCCGGACCACATCGGACGAACGATATGTTTCGTTGCGCGTCAGGCTGTCTTCCGCAACACGGGCACGGCGGATGGCAGCTTCCTCGCGCCGGCTCAGAGCACTCAAGTCGTTTTGAAGCGTGTTTATGCGCTTGCTGAGCACGGCCACACTCTCGTCTCTCAACGAAATGTCCAAGCGCTGCCACGCCGCCAATCCGCCAAGCAGCATCGTCAAAACTGTGAGAACATAAATGAGTCCAGCACGCAGCAGCATGCGGCACTCCGTTTGAAACGGCCTAAATGAATCAACTGTTCCAGCCTACTGCGGCAGCGGCCCCGTGGGAAGCGATTGGAAGCGGCTGAGAGCAATTTCGCGGCATGCAGATGCCCGAAAAACAATAATTCGCCGGGCTGCGTAGCTACGGCGAATCGATAAACGTGATTCAGAAAAATTTTGGTCTTGGAAAAACCCCAGCGGTGTCTGATCAGATCATCCGCCGCCGGGGCTTCAATTCAGTCCAAAAACGACATTAGATCATGTCGATTTCGGCCGGGAGGTAGCTGGTCACTTCGAGGCCAACTTCAGTTTCGCGAACTTCGGGTTTCATCCAGGTCTTCATGGTCGTCTCCATCTAGAAAAAATTATAAGAACTCACGTCCCTATGAAAACCAACTTAGGTGCTCGCTACGATAACTACAAATCGCATTCGCGTGACATTAACATCAGTTTATCTTATTCCGTCGCACGCATATGCTGATAACGCTGTAACGTCACATAGCGAAAGCTCACCGAGGGCCCTAAATGCACCCGAAACAGCATGCCAGCACTCGGCCAGCAGCCGGGCCGCATAAAGCCGGGCCTTTGCCCAGGAGTTCCACGCATGCCCATGCCGGCCACCGAAATCGAACGCATGATCAAAGCCGCGTTTCCCGACGCCGCTATAGAGATCAAGGACCTGGCCGGCGACGGCGATCACTATGCCGCGAGTGTTGTATCGTCAGCCTTTGCCGGCAAAAGCCGGGTCCAACAGCATCAGATGGTCTATGCTGCGCTCGGGGGCAACATGGGCGGCGTTCTCCATGCCCTGCAGCTGAACACCAGCACACCCAAATCCGGCACACCCAAAACCGGCACACCCACAGATTGACTTCGGCCCTCGTCTCTCCCACATCAATCATCTAAATTCGCAACTTCCCGTACGACACATGCCCCAAAGGAGCAGCCACATGGCTCAAGACGCCAACCAGACGGCCATTTCCAAGACGATCACAGAAAACGACATCGTGCTGTTCATGAAGGGAACCAAGCAGTTCCCGCAGTGCGGCTTCTCCGCGACCGCCGTCAAGATCCTTGAAGCCCTGGGCGTCCCGTTCAAGGAAGTGAATGTGCTCGAAGACCAGGGCGTGCGCGAAGGCATCAAGTCCTTCAGCAACTGGCCGACCATTCCCCAGCTCTATGTCAAAGGCGAGTTCGTCGGCGGCTGCGATATCATGAAGGAAAAGAACCAGGCCGGTGAGCTGCACGACCTCATTTGCGAAAAGGGTATTCCACACGCCCATCATCACGGCTAAGGCCGGTTCCGCGCTCCAAATTCATTATCCAAATGCCCTCAGGGGTGGCGGCTTCGGCCCCACCCCTTTTTCCTGGCATATTTTTAATTCCGCACTTAGCTCGCGTCTTCACAATTCTGACGTTCGTTACGTCACAAGATCCTATAGACTTGAGGGCCTTGACATCTGTGGCCTCTGACGCGGGATAGTATGGCGAATGCTCCAAGGCGGCCGGCGCTTCTTATTGAGTTTGACTATTCTCGCCGCGAGCGTCTGCTTGGCGCTCGGCATTTCATTGCCCATCATCAAGCTCACCAAATTTGGCATCTGGAACACCGAGCATTCGCTTCTCTCGACAGTCGACGTGCTGATCAAAGAAGGGCAAACGTTCCTTGGAGCGATCGTCCTCATCTTTTCGATTATTCTTCCCATCGCCAAACTGCTCTATCTGCTCATGGTCTCAACGCTTCCGCCCGCCGAGATTGCGCGCCAGAACCGCCGCCTGCACGCACTTGAATGGCTTGGCAAATGGTCGATGCACGACGTTCTCGTGCTGGCCTTGACGATATTCTTCGTCAAAAGCCAAGGCATGTACGATGCCACCAGTCTTTACGGCGTCTATTTTTTTACCGCCGCCGTCGTGCTGATGATCCTGGCCTATGCCTGGATCAGAACCGACGGCATGGACAGCGCCGCACGCGAGACACCGCTGCCGCAACCCGATACCGGCGCGCCCGTAAGATCGAACTGGCGCAATTTCACGTTGAGTTTTCTCATTATCCTGGCGACCGTTTTCTTCGCCCTTGGCATCATCCTGCCGACGATCCGTTTTACGACCGTCTACGTGTGGACCAATCAGCATTCGATTCTCACGATCATGTACGCACTCTTCGAGACGGATGAACTCTTCCTCTGTGCCGTGCTCTTCGCCGTCTCGATTTTTTTCCCGTTCATGAAGCTGTTCTACCTTCTGACGCTCATCACCTCGCATGACATTGAGCCCGAGTTCCGCCGCAAGTCGATTGCCACCATGGAGTGGCTTGGGCGCTATTCGATGACCGACGTCATGGTGCTGGCGCTCATGATTTTTTATGTGAACTCGAGCGGCTACACGGAAGCAACCGTCTTGCCGGGCGTGTATTTCTTCGCTGCCAGCGCTCTCATCACAATGCTCGCCTACGGTTGGGCCAACGCCTCGCCGCCTGTTGCCAAAGCCCGCAAGGCTCACATCAAAACCATCGGCACGGGGCCCGTGAGCCGCGGCAAGGCCGCTTAAAACGATTGGTTTCGACGTAACGATTGTTTCACATTGCGCGAAGACCTGCTTAATGTGAGACGCATTGTAGAAACTGGGTAAAATCTGGAGCCCCCTAAATGATCCCCTGGCAAATCGAAGCCCGCGAATTCGCCAACTGCAATTGTGATGTTGGCTGCCCGTGCCAATTCAATGCCCTGCCAACGCATGGCGATTGCGCCGCTTTCGTTGGCCTCGAGATCGACAAGGGCCATTTTGGCGACGTTAAGCTCGATGGGCTGCGTGCTGTTGGAATCATGAAATGGCCAGGACCCATTCATTTCGGCAAGGGCGAAGCCTTTCTCGTTGTCGACGAACGCGCCAACGAAGCCCAGCGCAACGCCATTCTCGCAATTCTTACTGGCGCCGAGACCGCGCCTGGCGCAACCGTCTTTAGCGTTTTCGCCTCAACGCTCGAAAAGGCTTACGATCCGGCCTTCAAAAAAATCGACATCGAAATCGATATCGACGGACGGCGCGGCCGCGTCGCCATCGATGGGATCATCGAGGCGACCGGCGAGCCTATCCGCAACCCAGTGACAGGCGCCGAACATCGCGCCAGAATCGATATTGTGAACGGCTTCGAATACGAGATCGCGGAAGTCGCTCAGGGCAGCGCCAAGATCAGCGGGCCAATTGAGATAACCCTTTCTGCCTCTCACGCTCACTTCGCGACGTTGCGCTTGAACAATAACGGGATCGTCAAAAGTAAGTCCGCCGCTTGAGTTCGCCGCAGCATCAATCTGCACTGGCAACACTGGAACGCGCGATCAGACGCGAACGCGCGATGCTCGCCATTGCAATCGCTGTGATAACTCTGCTCGCGTGGGTCTATCTTCTTGGCGGCGCCGGCACCGGCATGACAGCCGCCAGCATGACGACGTGGCGCTTTCCGCCTGGTGCCGAAACGCTCTTTGGTCCGGCAGATTGGACGCCCAGCTACGTGCTCATGATGACATCTATGTGGTTTGTCATGATGGTTGCCATGATGCTGCCGAGTGCGGCGCCCATGATGATGATCTACGCCCGCGTTTATGCTCAGGGCCAGCGCCAAGGCCAAATCGCTAGCGGCGCTGTTCCCACTGGCATATTCGCCGCCGGATATCTGCTGTGCTGGCTGGCGTTTTCAGCCGTCGCGACGGCACTGCAGTGCGCATTTGAACGCGCAGGGCTCGTCGATGGCATGTGGATGTGGTCAATCAGCCGTTATTTGACGGGGGGATTACTCGTCCTTGCCGGCCTCTATCAATTCTCGCCCCTGAAACGCGCCTGCCTCAACCACTGTCGCTCGCCAGCATCTTTTCTTAGTCAAAATTGGCGGCCCGGTCGCAGCGGCGCCTTCCGGCTCGGCCTCGTTCACGGCGCCTATTGCTTGGGATGCTGCTGGGTTCTCATGCTGCTGCTTTTCGCGGGCGGCGTCATGAACCTCGTCTGGATAGCAGGGCTTTCGATCCTCGTGCTGCTTGAAAAGCTCGCGCCCTTTGGCGCACGGCTTACAAAGCCCATCGGAGTTTGGCTTATCGTTGCGGGGATCAGTATTGCAGTATCGGGATAGGGCTTGATCGGGATCTGAATCCAGGTCACGGAAATGGGGTCAGACCCCTCACATGAAAGTTCGCACTAATTTCGAACCAATCGTGTGAGGGGTCTGACCCCAGTCAGGTATGGTCAGGCGTTAGACCCCGGGAAAACCAAATGCCGCGCGAGCGACGCAACGACTTTCCGGGGGCGTGGCATCACGTCATGAACCGGACGATCGATGGCAACCTGCTTTTTGCCGATGACACCGATCGCCGTATTTTTATGACCGAACTGAGGGGCGCTTTGGCTGCGTTTCGTGCCGAACTTCACGGCTATTGCTTGATGTCGAACCACTACCACTTGCTCATCCACACACCGGATGGTGGACTGTCAAACACATTGCAGCGGACGGCATCTCTGTTCACACAAAAAATGAATACTCGACGCAATCGAGATGGGCCGCTGTTTCGAGGGCGATTCAACTCCGTTTCCCCCAACGACGATGCGCATCTTGTGAACATGAGTGCCTATATTCATCTCAATCCCGTCAAGGCAGGGCTTGTTAAGGCACCTGAAGATTGGGGATGGTCGAGTGCAAGCGCTTATTTTGGAATTGCTGAGCGGCCTGATTGGCTTCACACCACGACGCTTATCGACATTTTAGACGCAGCGGGCGGAACGGCCGGTTATAGGAAATTCGTAATGGAGCGGCTTGCGTATGATATGGGGGCAGCGGAAATGGGGTCAGACCCCTCACATGAAAGTTCGGACTAATTTCGAACCAATCGTGTGAGGGGTCTGACCCCAATCTTGTTTACCGCGAATAGAATTCGACGACCAAGTTCGGTTCCATCGTGACGGGATAGGGCACATCGGCAAGCGCCGGTATGCGCGACAGCGATGCCGTCATCTTTGTGTGATCGTGGGTGACGTAATCGGGCACGTCACGCTCTGCGCTCTTGACGGCTTCGAGAACAAGCCCAAGCTGGCGGGCTTTTTCGCGGACTTCGATCACGTCGCCGATGCGCAGACGGTAGCTCGGAATGGTCACGCGGCGGCCATTGACCGTGACGTGGCCATGCGAAACGAACTGGCGCGCGGCGAATACAGTCGGCACGAACTTGGCGCGATAGACGAGCGCATCGAGGCGGCGCTCAAGAAGGCCGATCAAGTGTTCGGAGGTCGAACCCTTCATGGATGACGCTTCAGCATAGACCTTGCGGAACTGGCGCTCCGAGATCGATGCGTAATAACCTTTGAGTTTCTGTTTGGCTTTGAGCTGCTGGCCGAAGTCGGACGTCTTGCCGACTCTGCGCTCGCCATGCTGGCCGGGACGGCTCTCGCGGCGATTGAGCGGGCTCTTCGGACGGCCCCAGATGTTCTCGCCTAAGCGGCGATCGATCTTATGCTTGGCGCGGACGCGCTTGGTCATAGTCTAGCACTCCAAGAAGAGGTGTCTGACCCTCTGGGTCTGACACCATGTTACAAATCCCGATGACGGTGACAGACCCGGAGGGTCAGACACCGAACGGTGGAGCGCCCCCTCCTCTGCTCCCGCGCCCCAAAAATTGGATGGCGGAAGACGACAGGCATGGATCTTTAAAAATCCCGCCGCGGGTGCGCAAATGAAACGCGGGCCGAAATGGCCCGCGCATCTGAATGTCTGATAGCGGCGTTGCCCGATGGCGTCAAGGCGGCGTCAACTGACGGGATCGGGCAAATGCCAGAGCCCAGCCCTAGGCCGTTACTTTTTCTCAGGCGCGGGAGCCGCAGGTGCTGGGGTTGGCGCTGCGGCCGGCGCTTTCGCCGCAGGTGCGGCACCGGCCGCGGGTGCCGCCGCTGGGGCTGCAGCCGTGGTTGACCCTGTCGTACCTTCTGCCTTCTTGTTGGCGGCGGCTGCAGCTGCAGCCGCACCGGCTGTTGCAGCGGCCGGAACTGGAGCGCCATCGGCAGGAGCGGCAACTTTCGGCTGCGGACCTGACTTAACATAGGCCACGATCATTTCGTTGACCTTCTTTTTCTGTTCGTCCGAACACGAGGCAGCGGGCGCCTTACCCTCCTCGACGATGACTTCCTTGTCGCCTTGCTTTTCGACCAGCCTGATCTTGCCGGTCAGTAACATCACTGTCGTCAGGTGCAGCTGACTCATGTAGACGAGCTGCTGCTCCGTCCACTTTTTCTTCTCTTCCTCGCGACGCATCAAGGAACGGTGATTAGCAATTTGTGCGTCTCTGAGATCGCAAATCTGAGCGTGCGCCGAAAGACGGCCCGCCTTGATCACCTCGCGTGCCACATCAACGGGCACCATGACCTCTTCACGCTTCTTCTTGTCGATCAGGACAGTCGTCCCGTCCGGTCTGGAAAACTGCTGCGGCGTCAACGACCAAGCATAATCCATGAATGAAGCAACGGCCTTTTCGCTCAAATCCTGAGCAGAAGCTGACGCCACCGGTATCAAAAACGCAAGCGCTGCCGCACCCGCCAATACTTTCCCCGCCCTCGATTTCATCACGTTCTCCAAATGAGCCTCACTCGATACCGGATCCATCCGGAAGCCTAATGCCTGCTATTGCGCGGACCGCTTAAATGCAGCAGCGCGGGTGTCGCTGAAGCCACCACCCTCGTTGCCCAATAGTTGCCGTTTCAAGCGGCATCGCTCGGCCCAAAACTTGGCCAGATCAAGGCACCTCGCCGGGCGGTTTGCGGCCCCGGCCTTTGCCCTGTGCGAGCGTGGCAACAATGCCACGAAAGGTTCGCACCTCCTGATCGGTGGCGCTGGCCCTGAGAAAGAAAGAACGCAAGTTCTGGACGACCGTCGGGCGGCGGTATTCCGGGTTGAAAAAGCCCAATCTATCGAGTTCACCCTCTAAATGCTCGAAAAGCGCCGTAAGTTCCGCTTTTGTTGCAGGCCGGTCCCGGCCCATATTCAGGCCTTCGGTGAGAGGTTTTTCATACGTTGTGACACGTCCAAGACTGCGTTCCGGTGCGCCGCGCATCCACTCATATCCGAGCAGCAAAACCGCCTGCGCAAGGTTAAGCGAGGCAAAACGCGAGTTAACCGGGATCATAATCAGGGCGTCTGCGTTGGCGACTTCGCTGGTTTCTAGGCCATTGCGCTCGCGTCCGAACAGAATGCCGCAGCGTTCGCCCTTGGCAATCCGGGTGCGCATTTCGGCAATTGCCTGCTCGGGGGTCAAAACTGGTTTGCGCAAATCGCGCTGGCGCGCGGTCGTCGCGGCCATCCAGTTGAGATCGCTCATGCTCTCTTCGAGCGACGTAAATGCCCGCGCATCGTCGATGATGTAGTTTGCCCCCGACGCCGCAATGCGTGCTTTTTCATTCGGCCAGCCGTCGCGCGGATTGACGAGGCGCAGATCGTCGATCCCGAAATTGGCGCACGCCCGCGCCACCATGCCTATGTTGTCGGCGAGCTGCGGCTCCATAAGAATGACGGCCGGTGTTTCGCCTTCGCCAGCGACAGCTTCGCCCTGCATATGCGCGCGGCGGATTCCGTGGCGCAATTTGCGAATGACGCGGCGTGCCCAGAACCAGTAATTCTCGCCCGACCATTGCCGCGTCAGGCTCTCCAAGCACGGTGTCGCGACAACTTCCGTGCCTTCGCCTTTCAAGCGCACGCGCCCATCGCCGACCACGACTTCTTTTTTGCTGAGGATGTATTGATCGAGCGTTTCAAGACCGAGCGCTTCGGTGCGCCGTTTGCATCCGGGGCACGACACGTTGTCGGCGGCACAGCGCACTTCGGCGCAATACTGCAGCACCGGCTCGAGCGTCTCGCGCGCGAGGCCGGGAATAGCGAGCGCGTCAAGCCCCTGATCGATCGTGGCGACGTGGCAAGCGTGCACGATTGCGCCGACGCTCTTGCCCGCCAATCGGGGTTCGTTTTCAGTCAACTCGATTTGCATGAAACCTTCCCGCGCCAAGCGCGACGTGCATACCCATTGCTGGCCCATTGCTGGCCCATTGCTGGCGCGTATAGCCGTTGCCGGACTCAACGCCAACAGGTGGTGCGAAGCCGGGCACGGATCAGCGCGCTTATTGGGCGCGACGGGAACTATTTAATGCCGGTAGTACTGGAACCCGTTCGCTACGCTGCATTGATGCGTGAATTCGTGGCGGCGGATATAGGCGAGTGCCATCCAAGCCTCCTGCTCGGTCTTGAATGTCTTGATCCGTGTGACGCCATCTTCCAGCAGCCACTTCTCGCCTTCCTTGTTGACGTCTATGTTGCCGGTCTCGAACTTGGTGCAGGTTTCCCCCGTCCATTCGCCTTTCGGCGCTTTCTTACCATTCAAGAAGTACTGAAAATCCCAGTCCTTGCGATTGACGAAACACCGCTTCGACAATCCATAGTGTTTTATGATGTCGGCCGTTCGCTGCGCATCCTCTTTACTGGAGCCGAGGTTCGCGATGATGTCGCTGCCGGAAACCACCTTCCAGAGTCCGTTGATTTTGTAGACCTTGGTTTTATTGGATTTGAAACTGTAGCAATCATCGACAAGGCGCACGTGTTTGCGCGCTTGTACCCAGGCCGTGTAGCTGCCGATCCGGTTGCTATCGTAGTGAATCCACATGTAACCGCGGTCACCCCAGTTTGGGCTCCACGAATTCTTGATGAGCCAAGCCTTCTTCTTTTCGTTCCAGCCGACGATCGTCACCGCGTGATCGATCGGCTTTGCACTGCGCTCATTGAAGACGCCGGTGCGATAGGCCCTAAACGCGGGCGTATCGGCAACGACGGCTGTCGCCAAGGGCCCATGTTTGCACAGCGCCTGCTTGATTGCAGGAACGTCTGGATCGATACCCTCTGTCGCCCAACCCCATGATCCCCAGTGATAGGGCGTAGCCGTACTCCATTTGCACTGCGTATCTTGCCCTTCATAAGCGTAGTTGGTCTGTGCCGCGTTGCCCTCTCCCTGCAAATTGTCCCAAGCGGTAAAATACCAGCCGCCGTTGAGGCAATTGCCCCCGCGGGAACAACTCAACACCTGCTGTTCGGAGCCAGTCATGTCGCTGCGATTGGCGGCAAAGTGACTGCCTTCGAGCGCCGCCACTGCCGCGAACGCCCAGCAGCTGCCACACCCGCCCTGATCTTTGACAGCCGTTACGGCGCCCTTCTCGCGCCAATCGAATGATTTCGCCGTTGGCGAGCACCCCCAGGACGAAGCGCTGACCGGTTTCTTTTCCACGTGCCGGCTGGTCAACGCGCCTGTGGCCGACAGCGCCTTATTGAGATTCTCTTCCTTGACAAGTAGCCGATCGGCTTTGCGTGTTTCTTGCGGACGCGTTTGCTGAGCCCCATCAGGTATTTTCAAGCCGGTCAGCTGCTGTACGGTGCGGCGCAACGCCGGCGTATGTCCGACATTGAAGGTCGGCTTGCCGCCGATAAATTTCTCGTCACCGCCTTCAATCAGCTCACTGCGAACATCGCGCAGTTTGGTTTGAATTTCGCGCGGGGCTTGGCGCTCTTTTTCGACGACGGAAGCTTTTAGCTTTTCGCCGGTCATGCGTTCAAGCGTGCGCATCTGCGTGCGCCGTTCCTGTTCACGGACCACGTCCTGAGCTTGACCGTTCGAGAGAAATCCCATGCCGGCCAAAAACAATGCGGATGCGACGACAACGTTGAGACCACGCAAAATACCACTGTCCATGAGGTCCTCCCCAAATTCCTATTGCGCAATAACTCTCAATTCAAACGTTTCTTCTTTCCCGGTCACCGGCTCCCATGACCGCCGGTATTGCAAAACGAGACGTCCCTCGCCCGCACCTGTCACCGCGAAGGTTAAACGCTGGCGCACCTTCTGGCCGGGGCGCTCGCCCGGTCCATCTGCGTCTTCACTTTGCATGTTGAGAAATGCCGGAGGCGACCCAGCGACAAGCCAGCGGAACCCGGTTCCCGGTATGCCGGCTAAATCCACCGCCAGCGTGGCTCCTGTTGCGACGGTCACTGTCTTGTGTCCGCCGCGCGCGCCCTCAACTACGACGAACGCCGATTCGGCGGCAGCGCACGCCAGCGCGAGTGCGAGCGCGAGTGCGGAGGTAACTATGCCAAGCGCAAATATACGAACGGCACGCATTATAAGCACCACTATATCGAAGTACGCACCCTGTTGCCGGTCCGAAAATACGGCAGCACACGGCGCGATGATAGCCCCATTTACCTTGCTCTTGAAGGCGCAAACGAATGTGTTGGCCGGCATCCGCGCTTAACACCTCGTGTTCCGGCTCTGTCGCTTCCTACCCTCAGCGTCAGCCCGGAACCCTAGCCAACCCTTGATTGTGTTCTGGTTTCACAAACGCTTGACGACCTTCGCCCGCAATCAAGCGTTTGATCCAGAACACCAGGAATGGCGCAAGGATGCCGCGCGCCGGATCTGTGCTCAGGGCGCGGCCGGAGTGTGGGGATTGACCGTTGGTCGGGACTTGGCGGCTCACTCCGGCGCCACTATGGTGCGGCGCATCAATCACGCCCAACCCATAGGCTTATCCGACATGAAAAAAATCAAGGTGACCGGAACCGTTGTCGAACTCGACGGCGATGAGATGACCCGCATCATCTGGAAGCTCATCAAGGACAAGCTGATCCACCCCTATCTTGACGTGCCGCTGGAATATTACGACCTCGGCATCGAATATCGCGACAAAACCAGCGATCAGGTCACGATCGACGCCGCCAACGCGATCAAGAAGCACGGCGTCGGCGTCAAATGCGCCACCATCACGCCGGACGAAGCGCGCGTCAAAGAATTCAACTTGAAGGAAATGTGGAAGAGCCCCAACGGCACCATCCGCAATATTCTGGGAGGCGTGATTTTCCGCGAGCCCATCATCTGCAAGAATGTACCGCGCCTTGTCCCCGGCTGGACACAACCGATCATCGTTGGCCGTCACGCCTTCGGCGACCAGTACAAAGCCACCGACTTCAAGTTTCCGGGCAAAGGCACGCTCACAATCAAATTCGTCGGCGAAGACGGCAAGGTCATCGAGAAGGAAGTCTACAAGGCGCCCGGCGCCGGCGTTGCCATGGCCATGTACAATCTGGATGAGAGCATCCGCGATTTCGCGCGCGCCTCGTTGAACTACGGCTTGAACCGCAATTATCCGGTTTACTTGTCAACCAAGAACACCATTCTCAAAGCCTATGACGGACGCTTCAAGGATATTTTTCAAGAGATCTTTGACGCCGAGTTCAAGGCCGAGTTCGACAAGCGCAAGATCACATACGAGCACCGCTTGATCGACGACATGGTGGCATCAGCCATGAAATGGTCGGGCGGATACGTGTGGGCATGCAAGAACTACGACGGCGACGTGCAGTCGGATACGGTCGCGCAAGGCTTTGGTTCGCTCGGTCTCATGACGAGCGTGTTGATGACGCCGGACGGCAAGACGATGGAAGCGGAAGCCGCGCACGGCACCGTGACGCGCCACTACCGCGAACACCAGAAGGGCAAGGAAACATCGACTAACGCGATTGCGTCAATCTTCGCATGGACGCGCGGACTGCTGCATCGCGCCAAACTCGACAACAATCCGGCACTTGAAAAGTTCGCGGCAACCCTAGAAAAAATTTGTGTCGATACCGTCGAAGCCGGGCACATGACCAAGGACTTGGCCCTCCTCGTCGGCCCGGAACAGAAGTGGCTCTCGACGACGGGCTTTCTCGACAAGGTTGATGAGAATTTGAAAGTGGCGATGGCTGTTTGAACGCTGCGCTTCTCTGGAGACACCGGCAGGCGGCCCTTGAGCCGCCTGTATTTTTCACGAGCACCTTGCAACGAGAATTCTAAGCCCGGTTACCCGCACGTGCCTAGCAGCAATGTCGCGGACCATTGCAGTGCCATCAGTTTGTGACCATTTGAACGGCCATAAACCTCCAGCAGAAAGGAGTGGTCATGCGCAATATTCTCCGTGTTCTCGACGCCCCTCGTCCCCATTGGGTCGGCGACGGATTTCCCGTCCGGTCGCTGCTCTCGCACCACGCGCAGGGCTCTGCCAT
>JANOKZ010000307.1:0-4029 GCA_031419515.1 Hyphomicrobium sp. | reverse complement strand
TGCGCCTTTTGGTCAATGCAAAGTGGCGCACGCCGGACGCGTAAGCATCTGGAGACGCGGGTTGTTTCACCCAGGCACGGGATTTGTCAGCCATATAGGAGTCAAAGACTTTTTCGCGCTGGGATATGCAGTGGCTGCTGTCGTCGACACAGTTGAGGCCGGCTCGCGGGGCAACGGCCGGTGGCTGGGACCCTGCACACCCCACCAAACCAGCACCAGCCAAGACGACCAATGCCAACCCGATTGGCCCAATACCTATGCCGTCAAACATATCCGCCTCTTGAGATCCCGCCCCTTGAGATCGATAACCCGAGCCCGTAGAAGGCGAGCGTGGCAAGCTCAAGGCAGCCATTCCCACGCTCTGTTGAAGGCGTTAGCTATCGTAGCGGGATTCGTCAATTTCACCCAACCGGCGAGCCGGTATCATCGAGGAGTTGCAATATGGCGGGCGCTGTTCGCATCCATGAATATGGCGGGCCAGATGTTCTCCGCTATGAGGACGTCGACGTCGGACGGCCCGGTCCCGGACAGGTGCGCCTGCGCCAGACGGCCATTGGGGTCAATTACATCGATACCTACCAGCGCACCGGGCTCTACAAGCTCCCGGCTCTTCCGGCGGTGCTTGGCATGGAAGGCGCTGGTGTCGTCGTCGAGACAGGCGAAGATGTGACGGACCTGAAGCCGGACGACCGCGTCGCGTATGCCAGTTGTCCTGGCGCCTACGCGGCTGAACGTCTGGCGCCCGCAGACCGGCTGGTGAAAATCCCTAGTGGCATCGCCGACGAAACTGCGGCCGCTATGATGCTGCAAGGCATGACGGTGAGATATCTGTTCCGCGAAACATTCAAAGTGGGGCCCGGAACCGTGATGCTGTTCCACGCGGCGGCGGGCGGTGTCGGCCTCATCGCATGTCAATGGGCGCGCGCGCTCGGTGCAACCATTATCGGCACGACGAGTTCAACGGAGAAATCAAACCTCGCATCCGCAAACGGCTGCACGCACGTGATCAATTACAAAACCGAAAACTTCGTCGAGCGCGTCAAGAACATTACCGGCGGCAAGGGATGCGATGTCGTGTACGATTCGATCGGCAAGGATACATTCCCCGGATCGCTCGATTGCCTAAAGCCGAAAGGGCTCTGGGCCTCGTTTGGCAATGCCTCGGGTCCCGTGCCGCCTTTCGAACTCTCGGCACTCAAAGGCTCACTTTTCGCCACAAGGCCGTCGCTCTTCGCCTATACGGCAGAACGTGCCGCTCTCCTCGCTAATGCCAGCGAACTCTTTGAAATGGTTCAGAGCGGCAAAGTAAAAATCGCCGTCAATCATAGCTACTCATTGAGCAAAACAGCGGATGCGCATCGCGACCTCGAAGGCCGAAAAACAACAGGCTCCATTGTACTCATCCCCTGAGGAGGACGACTTATTGTCCGACGACATCACGCTCTACTTCTGGCCAACGCCTAACGGGCAGAAAATTGCAATCATGCTGGAAGAGATCGGGTTGCCGTATAGCGTGCACTACGTGAACATCAACGAGGGCGAGCAGCACGCACCCGGTTTTCTCAAAATATCGCCCAACAATCGTATTCCAGCGATCGTCGATGATGAAGGTCCCGACGGCAATGAACTCGCAATTTTTGAATCGGGCGCGATCCTGCAGTATCTGGGCCGCAAGTACGAGTGTCTTTATCCAACCAACGAGCGCCGAAAAGCGGAAGTCGATCAGTGGTTGTTCTGGCAGGTGGGCGGCTTAGGGCCGGTGGCCGGGCAGTGCCTGCACTTCCGCCAATACGCGCCCGAGAAAATTCAATACGGCATTGATCGCTACACCAAAGAGGTTGCGCGCCTGTTCGGCGTCATGGACCGGCGCTTGGCGGCGAGCGACTATTTGGCGGGTGAGTATTCAATTGCCGATGTGGCTTGCTTCCCCTGGGTCAAGCGCTGGGAAGCACTGGGCCAGAACATCGCAGACTTTCCCGGCCTCAAGGCTTGGTATGATCGTATCGCGTCGCGTCCACAGGTTGTGAAAGCGCTTGAAATCGGCCGGGACGAAGGAAGCCGGAAGAACGTTTGAGTCATTCGTTTGAGTCCGGCGTCTCAGCCCGGTGTCGCGCTTTATTCACCCGTGAGACGGGACGGATCGACAGGGCGGCCAGTCACCCTATGAAATGCCATGGCGCTAAGCACCTTGTTGGATTTGACGCGGCGCATCGCCGTTGATGGCTGTGCGACAGCAGGGGTTTCATCTGTTTCGTCCGCAAAGGCTGAACCAAGTCCGAGGAACGATGGGCCGGTCTCGCCAACGTTGGCGCATGCGCAAAGTGTAAGAGACGTCAGTACAACCGCGATAACCCGTTTCATCGTCGTGCCCCAAGCCGCTATTCCGTGGTGCCGTCTTGTGCCGGGCGAATGCGAATCCTCGATGGGAATGTTCGAAGGCTGCGTTCGAAACCCGGCCCTTGGGAGGCAACCTAAAGACCAGCGCATGAACCCTCGCTGAACGCTCCTGCTGTGCGTCGTTCAATAATGGTCCGCGACGGCATTTTTCCTTATGGTTAGAGATGCGTTAGCGCGCCACTTAACAAACGCTTTCACAGCGTTTGAAGTTGAAGAAAACGTGTCACAGCGGGCCATGTGTGCGTGCAGTGGCAATTGAGATTGCAGATATGTTGAGGTGATAGCGCGCTGCAATTTACGAGTTTTCATCAGTCAGCTGACATGGTTCCAAGGACGCGAGGGCCATGAACCCGCTCACGCGATACGGGATATGATCAAAGCGCCCGCGTGCAACCTTGCATCTCTTAGGGTTCGGTTGAATGGAGTTTGTCAAATGGCACGGATGGATTTTTCCTCGCGTGACATGATCGAGTACGCAGCGCAGGGCGGTCAGCCGGACGCGTTGTTCGAACTGGGTCTCATCTACTGCACGGGCCGGGATGTCTCGGTTGATCTCATCGAAGCCCACAAGTGGTTCAATCTTGCGGCCGCACGCGGCAGCAATGAAGCCAAACAATATCGCGTCGAACTCACGCGCGACATGAGCAAAGCCGAACTGGCGTTGGCGCAGAAGCGTGCGCGAGAATGGCTCAAGAAAAAAGCGCACTAACCTTAATGTGTCTAATTTAGCTCTTGAGGTGATGGACCGTCTCAGCAGTCGCCAAACAACGATGTGAGACACGTCCAGGTCTTTTTTGCAGCGTTGCCTATTGCGGCGCCTGCCTTTTGAACGGCACCGCCGGCTGACTTCGCGGCGCCCTCTACGGCAGCACCTGCCTTGCCGGCATTCTCCTTGGTATCTGCGGCACTCTTGTCCACCATCTCCTTGACGGTGCGCGGGGGCTTATCTTTCGGATCGGCGGTTGGACCGGTGCCGGTTTCTGGCTGTTCCTCTGACGCGGCGCTGGGATCGGCGGCGTGATCGGCGGGCGGGACGGTAACCGGTTCGGCATTTTTCCCTGGAGCTCCGGCCGCTGCAGCAGGTGGCGATTTTTTGGCGTCAGCGGGAGCAGCAAAAGCTTCGGGTGCCGCAAACACCTTTGCCGAGGCGTCGCATGGAACTTGCCGGTTGCGCTCAATCGTACAGCTCTCGTGCCCGCCCTGCTTTGCCAACTCGCTGATGCAAGTCAGCTGCAACCCAGGAGACTGGCCAGGCGATTGGGACGGCGAGCCGTCGCCCGAGAATGTGCAACGGTAGCTGGCGGCGGGCCCCGTGCATGAGACGCAGAATTCACCCGCATGCAGTGCGCCCGATTTCAAGGCGAGCGTGCCGGCAGTTAGTAACACAGCCACATATGCTTTACTGTTTAGTGCTGGCATGCCGGTCTTACCCTTTATCCGCGCTTTCCCGATCCGCCTTGGATCGGTTCACGCTCTATAGTCATAAGGCTATTCGGTCGCGGGGTCGAGCAGCGGTCCTCTCGGTTTAATTTCAGGGGGCGTTCTTGCAATGCGGAATGCGCCCCTCTATACGGGGTGCTTCGCCTTGATTTGCGGAGATGTGGCCGAGTGGCTGAAGGCAACGGTTTGCTA
>JANOKZ010000306.1:0-5210 GCA_031419515.1 Hyphomicrobium sp. | reverse complement strand
CAAGCGTGCCGGGCGCGAGGCCGACATTGCGCCCCTGACGACGGCCGCCATGGACGGTCTGGTCCCAATCGAAGAAATCTACGCCCGGCGGCTAGAAATTTTACGCCCGGATCGCACCGCCCTTGTTTGGCTCGGTCAGCGCTATATCGATACTCAGGTTGAAGGAGCGCGTGCAGCGGTGGCGGCCCTGCAACAAGCCGGCCGCAAGGTGTTTGTCGTCAGTGGCGGATTGAAAAGCCCCGTTGTGGCGCTTGCCGCTAGGCTGGGTATCGCATCTGACTATGTGCGGGCCGTCGATGTCTATCTTGACGAACGCGGCGATTATCGAGGCTTCGAAAATGAGTCGCCCTTGACGCGTTCCGATGGCAAGGCGCGCATTGCAGCGGAACTTGCGGCAGAGTACGGGCCCGTCGCCCTTGTTGGAGACGGCGTAACTGACGTTGCCGCGCAGAGCGGCGGGGCATTTGTGGTCGGTTTCGGCGGCGTTGTGCGGCGCGAAGCCGTCGTCAAAGGTGCCAACGCATTTATCGAAGGTCCATCGCTCCTCGACGTATCGGCCCTCATCCTCGGGTAATGCCGCTTCGATTGTCCGGTTATTGCACCGGGTTCAACATGCGCGCGCGGATCGTACCTGGCAAATCGCGGATGTCTTCAAGCACGTCCTCTGCGTCGTCAACCGTGCCGTCAGCATCCAGAACCACGTAGCCGATCGCGGTATCCGTTTGCAGGAATTGGGTCGCGATGTTGACGTTGTGACGCGCGAACACGTCGTTCAAGCGCCGCAACTCACCGGGAACGTTCTGGTGCACTTGAATAAACCGCGTGCCGTTTGGACGAGTGGGCAGCTGAACTTGGGGAAAGTTGACAGCACCTTGGGTCGTGCCAACATCGGAAAACTCAACCAGCTTGCGTGACACTTCCGCCCCGATGTTCTCCTGCGCCTCTTCCGTCGAGCCGCCGATGTGGGGCGTGAGAATGACGTTTGGAATACTCTGAAGCGGAGAGATGAAAGCATCTTTGTTCGACGCGGGCTCGACCGGAAATACATCAATCGCTGCACCTGCCAAGTGGCCCGATTTCAAATGCGCAGCTAGCGCGTCCAGGTCAACCACAGTTCCGCGTGCGTTGTTGATCAGGAATGATCCAGGCTTCATGCGCGCCAGCTGATTGTCCCCGATCATGTTCTGGGTGTCGGGCGTTTCCGGCACGTGCAACGATACGACGTCGGAGCGTGCCAACAAATCGCTCAGTGTATCTGTTGGCTCTACGTTGCCATGGCGCAGCTTATCGCGCAGGTCGAAATAGATAACGCGCATGCCCATCGCTTCGGCGAGATTGGAGAGTTGCGAGCCGATGTTGCCATAGCCGATAATGCCGAGCGTCTTGCCGCGAATCTCGTGTGCGCCGGCCGCGTTTTTGTGCCATTGGCCATGATGGGCGCCAACAGACTTCGGGAAGATGCCGCGCATCAGCATCACGATCTCGGCTATCGTCAATTCTGCGACGCTCCGGGTATTTGAAAAAGGAGCGTTGAAAACCGGTATGCCTTTGCGGTTGGCGGCGTCGAGCGCAACTTGATTGGTGCCAACCGAAAAACACCCAACCGCGATGAGGCGGTCTGTTGCCGCGATCACCTCTGGGGTCAGATCAGTGCGCGAGCGGATGCCAAGAATGCGAACGTCGTGCAATGCTGCGATCAATTCGGGCCCTTGCAGCGCTTTTGGCGATCGGACGACGTCACTGTAGCCGCTGGCCTCAAAAACAGAGGCCGCCGTATCGGAGATGCCTTCAAGCAAAAGGACTTTGATTTTGTCCTTGGGAAGCGATGGATTGCGAATTTTCGTCATCGGAGAAGGAGTACCGGGTTTGTTGAGCATGCGATGGGACTTGCGTGAAGTTGCGCTCGAGATCAATTCTCCAAAAGGTCCATGGACAAAAGTTGGGGTGCGTTTGTCAGCTAGATCACCTTGCCCGGGTTCAAAATGCCCTTGGGATCGAGCGCTTTCTTGATAGCGCGCATCATGTCGAGTTCGATTTTGCTCTTGAACAACGTCAACTCATCGCGCTTCAACTGGCCGATGCCGTGTTCGGCGGAGATCGAACCGCTCATGTCGGCGACCAGCGTGTGCACCGCGCGTGACATTGCTTCCCAGCGGTTAAGGTATTCCGCGCGGTCCATGCCGGTGGGTTGTGAGACGTTGTAGTGAATATTACCATCTCCGAAATGTCCGAACGGAACGGGCCGCGCACCTGGGCACACGCTCTCGACAATCGGGCCAGCGCGCTCTAGGAACTCTGGAATACGGGCAACCGGCACGGAAATGTCGTGCTTGATGCTGCCGCCCGCCGGTTTTTGCGCTTCCGAAAGGCTCTCGCGCAGCTTCCAGAAATCTTTCGATTGCTGCAGCGATCCCGCAATCGCCGCGTCCAAGATCAGCTCATCTTCGCTGGCTTTGACAAGCAGCGCTTCCATCTGCGCGGAGGCCCGTCCGCCAAATTCTCCGCTCGAAATCTCAAGCAAAGCGTACCATGGATGCGCCGCCGCTAAGGGGTCGCGTGTGCCGGGCATGTGCGAGAGCACGAACTGCAATCCAAGCCGCGACCAGAACTCGAAGGCGGTCAGGCCTGCACCCGCGTGTGACTCGGCAAGCCGGAAAAGCGCGAGCGCGGCGGCGGGATTTTCAAACGCCACAACGGTTGTTGCCTGTTCCACTGGCCTCGGCAGCATCTTCAACGTCGCCGCCGTGATAACGCCAAGCGTGCCTTCCGAGCCGATGAAAAGATCGCGCAGGTCGTATCCCGTGTTGTCTTTTTTCAGCGCGCGCAGGCCGTTCCAGACGTCGCCGTTGGCGAGCACGACTTCAAGGCCAAGCGCAAGATTGCGGGCGTTGCCGTAGGCAAGCACCGCCACGCCGCCAGCGTTCGCACCCAATACGCCGCCAATCTGGCAACTGCCTTCGGACGCGAGGCTCAATGGGAACAGCCTTCCGGCTTTTTCAGCCACGGCCTGTGCTTCACTGAGCGCGACACCCGCTTCAAGCGTCATGGTCCCGCCCGCCGCATCGACGCCGCGCACTTTTTTGAGCCGCGAAACCGACAGCACGATTTCATCGCCCCGGGCCGAGGGTATTTGCCCGCCGACAAGTCCGGTGTTCCCAGCCTGCGGTACGACAGCGATGCCCTCCGCATTGGCCAACGCCAGGATGCGCGAAACTTCCTCCGTTGAGCCGGGCCGCAGCACGACCGGCGTCTTGCCCGCGTATAGATCGCGCCACTCGCGCAAGTATGCTGCTTGGTCCTCGGCACGTGTCAGTGCGTTCGCCTCGCCGACGATTTCGGTGAAGCGCAGAATGAGGTCCTGGGAGGGCGGGTTGTGTTGCGGCTTCAATTTGTTCTTCCGGTCGTGATAGGCTCAAAGGCGGCTGTAACGGCTATAGCGGACGCGGCGTAACTGCCATTGATGCCCATTGAGGCCAACTATCCCCGGAGGTCAAGAATGCGTAACCTTAAGTCGATGAAGATGTTCGTTGCCGCAGCCGCTTTGGCGGCCATGAGCCAGCTGGCGCAGGCATACGAGGCCAAAACCTACGACGAAGCCGCGTTCAAGGCGGCGCAGGCCGCGGGCAGCGAAATCCTCGTGCACGTGACGGCGCCGTGGTGCCCGACGTGCGTATCGCAGCACAAGACCGTAACCGAACTTGGCAAGAAACCGGAGTTTGCCAAGGTCACCGTATTTAATGTCGACTTCGACTCGCAAGGCGATGTCTGGAAAGGTTTCAAGGCCAATTCGCAGAGCACGCTCATTGCCTTCAAGGGGGCAACTGAAACCGGCCGTCTCGTCGGCGCGACCAAAGCCGACGCCATCGAAGGCCTCCTCAAAACAACCATGAAGCAATAAGGGCCCGGCCATGAGCGGCAGTTTCGTGCTGGCGTTTCTGGCTGGCGTGTTCTCTACTCTTTCGCCGTGCGTGCTGCCGCTGTTGCCGGTCATTCTCGGCACGGCGGTAAGCGAGAGTCGTTACGGCCCGGCTGCGCTTGCGGCGGGTCTCGCCATTTCGTTCGTGACAATCGGCTTGTTCTTTGCCGTGGCCGGGCATTCGATCGGGCTCGATCAATCGGCGTTGCGCGTTTTCGCAGGCGTGCTTCTCGTCCTCATCGGCGCGACGCTCGCCTTGCCCGCGCTCTCCTACAAATTTGCCGAAGTTGCGTCACCCGTCGGCAATTGGGTCGATTCGAACCTCGGCGGGTTCAGCACGGGCGGCTTGAAGGGTCAGTTTGCGCTTGGGCTTTTGCTCGGCGCGGTGTGGAGCCCGTGTGTTGGGCCGACGCTCGGTGCCGCGTCCGTGCTTGCCGCACAAGGCAAGGATCTCGTCCAGGTCGCCGCGACGATGGGGTCGTTCGGCATCGGCGCAGCCTTGCCGTTGCTGCTACTGGGTCTTTTATCGCGCGAAGCCATGCTTAAGTGGCGCAATAAACTTCTTGGTGCAGGACAGAACGGTAAAGTCGTGCTCGGCGTGATTTTGGCATTGATCGGAATGCTGGTTCTGACCGGCCTCGACAAGCAGATCGAAGCCGTACTCGTCGCCGCCTCACCCGAATGGCTGACGGAACTGACGACGAGGTATTGATCGCGCTCGCAGGCCACTAAGTAGGTTTCGACCCGGAGCGGAGGTTCGGCTCCTACGTATTTTAATGGCAGTTCATGTTTCGAATGCGGGAATTTGTAGGGCGGGTTAGGTTCCGCCTCTGCACTCTTTCGGTTTGCCGCTTGCGCGGCGAGGGCGGAGCCGTAACCCGCCGGCAGCGGGTGAGATGCTGCAATTTTCTTTGCCGAGGTCCGGCGGAATACGCGACGAGTGCAGTGCGCCGCTATTCCGCCCTACGCTTCTTCGTTTTGTTTGATCCGTGCTACGCGAGCTGAATTACGGATTTCCACCCGGCAAGTATTTTTGGCGCCACACACCGAGTTTTTCCATATAGGCCACCTTGATAGGCAGCAGCTTGCGGTCAGGATTCTTCATCGCTTGACTGAAAATAACTCCCGCGTGCCCGGCCATCTTCGCCGCCTCCTCCGCCCAGGCTTGGAACTTATTCTCATCATAGAAGGGTCCGATCTCGCCCATGCCATCCTTGGCCGCCAGCCTCAAACCGCTCGGCGTCGCGTGCGTTGCCACATGCGACATCAGATCGTACAATTCCTTGCGCTTGTT
>JANOKZ010000305.1:0-2313 GCA_031419515.1 Hyphomicrobium sp. | reverse complement strand
CTCGAACGCAATCGTCTGGCGGCGCTTGGGCGGCTCGACGCGGTCGATCTTTTCCAAACTCTTCACGCGGCTCTGCACTTGAGCTGCGTGCGACGCGCGAGCCTTGAAACGCTCGATAAATTTGAGTTCCTTGGCGAGCATGGCTTGCTGGCGGTCAAACTGCGCCTGCTGCTGCTTCTCGCTAAGCGCGCGCTGGTCAACATAGAATTCGTATCCGCCGCCGTAGGTCGTCAATGCCCCTCCATCAATCTCGACGATTTTGGTGACGATGCGGTCCATGAACTCGCGATCATGCGAGGTCATCATCAAAGCGCCTTCGTAGCCCTTGAGAAATTGCTCGAGCCAGATCAGGCTTTCGAGATCCAAGTGGTTGCTCGGCTCGTCGAGCAGCATCGCGTCAGGGCGCATGAGAAGAATGCGGGCCAATGCGACGCGCATCTTCCACCCGCCCGACAGCGCGCCAACGTCGCCGTCCATCATCTCTTGGCTGAAGCTGAGGCCCGCCAAGACTTCGCGCGCGCGGCCTTCGAGCGCGCGTAACCGCCCAATTCCTCGAAGCGCGCTTGCACTTCGCCATAGCGCTCGATGATGTCTTCCATTTCGTCCGCACGGTCCGGATCGGCCATCGCGGCTTCAAGTTCCGCGAGTTCGGCGGCAATCGCGCTGACGGGGCCCGCGCCGTCCATCACTTCAGAAACGGCGCTGCGGCCAGACATATCGCCGACGTCCTGACTGAAGTAGCCAATCGTGATGCCGCGATCAGTGGAGACCTGCCCTTCGTCGGGATCCTCACTCCCCGTAATCAGCCGGAACAGCGTCGTCTTACCCGCACCATTAGGACCGACGAGACCGACCTTTTCACCCCGGTTCAACGCGGCGGATGCCTCGATGAAGACGATCTGGTGGCCATTTTGCTTGGAGATGTTGTCGAGACGAATCATGTGTGTGCCTTGGCCGTGGTTCGCCGCCCTTATGCCACGAGACGCGGCGGCGGAAAGGGTTCTAGGCCGCCAAGCGACCCTTTGTCTTAGAAGCGATGGGCCACACTTCAGCCCCAGCGCACGCCCCCAATTCCAAAACCGCCTGGGATTTGCCACGGGCCAGCCTAAGTTCAAACATCAAAAACGCTCACGCCCATCAGAGGGTTCGGCCTAAGTCGCAGCCTTTTGCTGAGTAGGATGCACAGGACGTTGTCATGGGATTTAGACGCGATCTTTTTTCACAACGCAGGCGCGGACCGGACGAAAGCCCGCCGCCGTTCTCTGATGACTCACGCGAAGACAAGCCCGAGCGCGACTGGAAACGCACGACACTGATTGCGGGTCTCGGTGCGCTGTCATGGGTTGCGACCTACGTCGGCATGCTCGAATTGATCGAAGCCAACATGGGCGATCTGCCGTTCGTCCACAAAATCATCATCGGCTTCTCGGTTGCGATGCTGATGATCATGATCGTCTGGCTGCTCGATCAGTTATTTAAGCCGCATCCGTTCGTGACCAAGGTCATGTACGCGACAGGATATGTGTTCCTGTCTCTGATATCGGTTGGCTTTGGCTTTGGCTTCTATTGGAAGGTGCTCGAAAGCCGGGGCGAAGCCTCGCGTTCTGCGGAAAGCGCAGTTGGCCAAGTTCAGGGATCACTGCATGCCGCGTCCACCCGGCTTGAACAGTTGCAAGCGACGCTGATCCAGCTGACAGCTGTTTCAACTTCAAAAGCTGAAATCGAGCGCACCAAAGGCACTTCGTGCCCCAACTCCAAGCCGGGCGACGGCCCGCGCCGCAAAATGCGCGAGGACGATGCTCAGCGCTTCCAGTTTGCGTCCGAGTTCGTCAAGGGCCGCGTCACGTCCGTCAAAGGCGACATGGCGGCGCTCGACGGCGATTTGCTGAAAATCGTTTCAAGTGACGCCTCGACCATCGACGTGAAGAGCGGCAACCGCAACGAGTTCATGCGTGCTCTTGGCCGCAAGTTGGATATGACGGTCACGGGCTTCAACGCATTCCGCACCGACCCGCAATTGCGCCAGATCCGCACCGATCTTGCCGACCGCGCGGAAAAGACGACATTCGGCGACCCGAAGGGCGGGGTGGTTTCCTGCCCCGACGCACAGTTGCAAACGGCATTGCGCGGCGTGGTCAAGGCTATCGACCAGTTGCCGGAACTCGAAAAACCGCAGATCGCGGCGGTCGAAGGATCGGAAGCAACAATTGAAGCCTTTCGCCGATTGACGACGACGTTCTACGGCATGCTGGCGTTCAAGATGCCGCCATCGGCCGACGAGTTGCGCGAACTCCAAAAGAAAGCCGTGCAGTC
>JANOKZ010000304.1:0-2207 GCA_031419515.1 Hyphomicrobium sp. | reverse complement strand
CCTCTGTTTGTCGACGGCTACAAAAACGAAACCCAGGTCGTCGTGACCGTCATGTCGCACGATATGGAGAACGATCCCGATATCGTCGGCTTGGTTGCGGCGTCTGCCGCACTGACGCTCTCCGGTCTCCCGTTCCTCGGCCCCATTGCCGCCGCCCGCGTTGGCGTCATCAATGGCGAGTTCGTTCTGAACCCGATGGTTGACGAGATGAAGGAATCGGCGCTCGATCTCGTTGTCGCCGGCACCCATGATGCCGTGATGATGGTGGAATCGGAAGCCAAGGAACTCTCCGAAAAGCAGATGCTGGAAGCCGTCATGTTCGGCCACAAGCACATGCAGCCGGTGATCCAGGCGATCATCAAGCTTGCTGAAACAGCTGCAAAAGAGCCATGGGACATCAAGATCCCCGACAAGGACAAGTACAAGTCCGACGTCAAGAAAATTGCCGAGAAGGCTCTGAAAGAAGCGTTCTCGACCAAGGAAAAGGCCAAGCGTAACGGCCTCGTGGGCGACGCCAAGAAGGCCGTGTTTGCCGGCATCGCCATTCCAGCCGATGATCCTAACGAAAAGGTGCTTTTGACCGACGCGTTCAAGGCGCTTGAGATGGACATCATGCGCAGCGACGTTCTGAAAACGAAACTCCGCATCGACGGTCGCGATTTGAAGACCGTGCGTCCGATCATTTCGGAAGTTCACGTTCTGCCGCGCACGCATGGCTCGGCGCTGTTCACACGCGGCGAGACGCAGGCACTTGTCGTCGCAACGCTCGGCACGGGTGAAGACGAGCAGTACGTCGACAGCTTGGAAGGCACCAAGAAAGAGCGCTTCCTGCTGCATTACAACTTCCCTCCCTACTCGGTTGGCGAAGTTGGCCGCATGGGTTCGCCCGGCCGCCGCGAAATCGGACACGGAAAGCTCGCCTGGCGCGCTGTCCGGCCGATGCTGCCAACGGCTGAAGAGTTCCCCTACACACTGCGCATTGTCTCGGAAATCACCGAGTCGAACGGCTCGTCGTCCATGGCGACGGTCTGCGGTGCGTCCCTCGCGTTGATGGACGCAGGCGTGCCGTTGAAGTCGCCTGTGGCCGGCATCGCAATGGGCTTGATCAAGGAGGGCAACGATTATGCCGTCCTTTCGGACATTCTCGGCGATGAAGATCACTTGGGCGATATGGACTTCAAGGTGGCTGGCACCGAGAATGGCGTCACCGCTCTTCAAATGGACATCAAGATCACCGGCATCACCGAAGAGATCATGCGCATCGCGCTCGATCAGGCCCAAGCTGGCCGTCTGCATATCCTTGGCGAAATGTCCAAGGCCTTGACGGGCGCGCGTGCCGAGCTCGGCGAACATGCGCCGCGCATCGAGACGATCAAGATTCCGACCGACAAAATCCGTGAAGTCATCGGTTCGGGCGGTTCCGTCATTCGCGAAATCGTCGCGGAATCGGGCGCCAAGATCGACATCGATGATGACGGTACGGTCAAGATCGCATCTGCCAACCGCGAGTCGATCGAGAAGGCCCTTGCGCGCATCCGTGGCATCACCACGGAACCTGAAGTCGGCACGATCTACAAAGGCAAGATCGTCAAGATCATGGAGTTCGGGGCGTTCGTGAACTTCTTCGGCGCGAAGGATGGCCTTGTGCACATCTCGCAACTGACCAACGGCCGTCCGGCAACTGTCGGCGAAGTCGTCAAGGAAGGCCAGGAAGTCTATGTGAAGCTTCTCGGCTTCGATGACCGCGGCAAAGTGCGCTTGTCGATGAAGATCGTTGATCAGACGACGGGCGCTGAAATCCCGCGCGCCGAAGGCGAACCTGAAGAAGTGTTCGAATCGCGTCCGCCACGCCGTGAAGGTGGCGATCGCGGTGGCCGTGGCGGCGGCGGTGGACGCGGCCCGCGCCGCTAAGCGCTAATTGCCCGAAACAAAACACAATAAAGGCCGCCGGAGTTTCGCTCCGGCGGCCTTCGAATTTTTAAGCCGTCAAACCGGCTCAGTAATAGCGGCCTCAATAATAGCGGCAAGACGTGCCGCCCCAATTGTTCTTGAAGCAGCGGCGCGTCGTGCACGTGATGCGGCCGACGCCGCGCACGTGTTTGTGCCAGTCCGACCAGCCCTTGCGGCAGCGGCGGTGCCAGCCGTGAGTCTTCTCGACAACCGACTGCTCAAGCGAGAGAGTTTTGAGTGGCCCGAAGCCCGCCGCA
>JANOKZ010000303.1:0-5639 GCA_031419515.1 Hyphomicrobium sp. | reverse complement strand
ACGCGGGTCGGGCACAACGGCAAAATGAGCAACAAGCGAAAGCATCGGAGCCTCCCTCTTTTCCGGAAGCCTCCTCAAGAATCCATGATTCGCCGCCACTCAAGCGAATTTAACCGTTTTCAAATGCGATTCCCCTGCCCCCAAGGGGGAGGAGAAGCGGAGCGCGCCCTACCTTTCATCGCGGTGCGGGCTATGCGAGCTTCAGTCACCGATCACGGCGACTTCTTCCGCTTTGCGTCTTGGACTAGATAGGCAAGCGTGCTGAGAAACGAGATGTACTCCAATGCGCGCTGTTCCGATCCTTCAGGAAAGGAATGACCGCCCGGATTCCTAATGGCGAGTACCGCACCTAGGAATAGATGCATCATGCCTTCTTGTTCATCTATGTCAGTTTGGTCTGCCAAACTATTGAACTGGAGCACCGGACTATTCTTCGAGAAAGCAGTTGTCATAAGTTTAGCCCCGTCCAACTCCAAACCCGAGCGCTCCTTGACAAAGTTGACCAATGCTTTGCTCGCGGCGAAAACGGCATCCCAATGATGTCCGTCCATGAATCTTTCTTCAGTTAGGTCCAGAATGCGCGGATGCAAATTGAGCTTGTTGAAATAGAGTGAAGGGCTGGGCTTCTCCCCGCCTTCCAGATCTTGGCGCTTCTCTTTCAGTCTATCGATGAGCGCATTGAGTTTATTCGTAACAACTGCGCGACCTTCCAAATGGCGTGAAAGCCTTTGATAATCGGGCATTCCAATGATTAGAGACCCGGACCAAATCTCGAGGTATTTGCTCTCCTGAAATTCGGTCGAACCTTCTCCAAAAACATCACGAATCGTATTTCTGATGTTGCTTTCAACAATATCGATCTTCCCGTCTTTCGCCTGAAATGACGCCTCGATATCTAGCCTCTCGACTTCATCCAATCGTCGGCCGATTTTGCCGATCGCTCGTTCGATCTCGTCACTAGATTTGAACACTACTGCTGGTTCAACGGGAGGAGTTACAAGCTTGCGGGCCATAGGGCATCCTCTTGGATCGTAGCCAAGTCATCCTGCGCGTAGCCCGACAACTTCAAGCGCGCATCGTCGGGGTTCGCGAGAAAAAACTCACCCCGACCTACAAATGTTGAAAACTAAACCCGCATCGGCATCAGCACGTAGAGCGCGCCTTCGCCGCCGCCGTCCTTGACCATGGTGGGAGAGCCGGGATCGGCAAGTAGAAAGCGCGCTTCTTCGCCTTCGAGCTGACCGGCGATATCGAGCAAATAGCGTGCGTTGAATCCGATCTCCAACGGGCCCGCATCGTAGGCGACCGGGATTTCTTCCGTGGCGCTGCCGCCCTCGGGGTTATTGACCGAGAGGATGAGCTTGTCTTTCGCCAGATTGAGCTTCACCGCGCGACCCCGCTCGCTGGCAATGGTCGAGACGCGATCGACCGCACTCATGAAGGCGGCGTTCGAGACCTTCATTTCCTTATCGTTGTTGTGCGGAATGACGCGGCCGTAATCGGGGAACGTGCCGTCGATCAGCTTCGAGGTCAGCACCACGTCGGCGATCTCGAAGCGCACTTTGGTTGCCGACACGCCGACTTTCACTTTCGCGCTTGAATCTTCAAGCAACCGCGCCAGTTCGTGCACCGTCTTGCGCGGCACGATCACGCCCGGCATGCCGTCAGCACCCTTGGGACGCGGCAACTCGACTTGCGCCAAACGATGCCCATCGGTCGCAACCGCGCGCAAGGTCTTGGTCTTGCCAGTCTCGGCGGTGTGGAGATAAATGCCGTTCAAGTAGTAACGCGTTTCTTCCGTCGATATAGCAAAGCGGGTTTTTTCGATGAGGCGCTTCAAGTCGGCGCCGTCGATCGTGAACTCGTGACCGATTTCGCCGACCGCGAGATCGGGGAAATCTTCCGCCGACAAGGTCTGTAGCGAAAAGCGCGAGTGGCCCGACGTCAGCGTCAAGCGCTCCTTGTCGCCGTCGCGCTTGATTTCGATTTCGGCGCCCTCGGGGAGCTTGCGCACGATGTCGTGCAGCATATGGGCGGGGACGGTCAGCGTGCCGGGTGTATGAACCTTGGCGGAAACGCTTTCGCTCACTTCGCGCTCGAGGTCGGTCGCCTTGAACTGCAGCGACGTGCCGGATGCCTTCAGCATCACGTTCGATAATATCGGAATGGTCGTGCGCCGCTCGACAACGCTGGTCACGTGGCTCAGCGCCTTCAACAAATCACCACGTTCAATCTCGAGACGCATTGGGCTCCCCAGGCTTTTTATTTGTGATGCGCAAACGGCCGCTGACAAAGACCCAGCCGACGGCTCGCGCATGGATGAAGACACAGAACCTGCGGCGCCCCCTTCCGGAATCGCACGCGGGGGACGATGAGAGCCGAACGCCACTGAGAATTCAAGCGAAGACGTCGCCTGATCCTCTTTAATTTGGCCGCAAAACAGGCCTTCCGGCACAGAAAAGGGGCCGAAGCGCACATTTTGTGGCTCCGGCCCCGGCACGAGGGGATACTGAGGGATTTAAGACGGGTTCGTGACGCCGAAAAGATTAGTGGTTGAGCTGCTTTTTCAGTTCTTCCAGTTCATCGCGCAGGCGCGGATTACCATTGATTTCGCCTTCGATCTTACGGATCGCGTGCAGAACCGTGGTGTGATCGCGATTGCCAAAGCGGCGGCCGATTTCAGGCAGCGACCGCATGGTCAACTGCTTGGCGAGATACATGCCGATCTGGCGTGGCCACACGACCGAACGATGACGCCGCTGCGAGAGGAGATCACCCTTCGACACGCCATAGTGGCGCGAGATGATACGCAGGATGTCTTCGATCTTCGGGCGGCGTGGTTCGAGGTTCTGCACAAGATCTCGGATCACGGTTTCGACGATGTCGAGCGTGATCGGCGTGCGCATATACTGCCACGTTGCGTAAAGCCGCGTGACAGCGCCTTCAAGTTCGCGGCCGTTTTCAACGAGGCGCGCGGAGAGAAGTTCGAGAACTTCGCGCGAAAGGCTAAAGGATGGGTCCACCGCGCGCTTTTCAGCGAGCCGCTTTTCCAAGACCTTCATGCGCAGTTCGTCGTCAAATGCGCCAAGCTCGGTGACGAGACCGCGCTGCAGGCGCGAGCGCATGCGCTCATTGAGGCGATCGATGTGGTTTGGCGCACGGGCCGACGCCACAACCACCTGCTTGCCGCCGTCAAGCAGCGCGTTGATGATGTGGTCGAACTCGCGCTCGGTCTGTTCGCCGTGCAGGAATTCGAGATCGTCGATCAAAAGCAGGTTGATGTGGCGGAACCGCTCCTTGAACGCCAGAGGATCGGACGAACGCAGCGCTTCGACAAACTGATAGCGGAAGCGCTCGGCCGTCAGATACAGCACCTGCGCGTTCGGCGCACGGCGCTTCACTTCCCAGGCGATGGCGTGGAGAAGATGGGTTTTTCCAAGCCCGACTGAGGAGTGAATGTAGAGTGGATTGAAGCCCGGACTATCGGTCAAAACTGTTTCGGCGACCTGCGTCGCACCGGCATGTGACATGCGGTTAGCCGCGCCGATGACGAAACTGTCGAACGTGTAGCGCGGATCAAGAGGCGATCCTTCGAGGCCGCCAGCCGAAGTGCGCACCGTGATGGGTGCGGCTGCGCGGATCATGCCAGCTGCGATGCCAGCCGGTTTCTGCGCGGCGTCCTGTTGCGTGGATGCAAGGCTGGGTGCTTCCGTAGCGCTAGCCTCTGCGGCGCGCGCTGCGTCTGCCCGGTTTGCCGGGGTGCCTGGCTGGCGCCAGACGACTTCGACGCGTTCTGCCGTCTTGAACTCGGACTTGCAACTGGCAAGTAATTGCTCCGAATAATGCGCCTGTATCCATGTGCGCAGAAATTTCACCGGCACGGATACTTTGACGAGCCGCCCGTCAAAGCTGTCGAATTCCATGGCGTTGAACCAGCTGGAATAGATGTCTTCGCCAAGTTGTGCCTTGAGCATGGCGCGCACTTTGTGTCCGCGCCCTTCAACTTGATCGCCGTCTTTGCGGTTGTCCTCGTTGGAACCCGCTTCATTCGCTTTTTTGATCGGTTGCATTGGCATTTAGCTCCCCGCTTACTTGCCCTACTGAAAACTCAAATTCATCCTGTTGCATTTTCAGGATGTCTCTAACCGGCCTCGGCTAGAGCATGCCGTCCTCCTCCGTTTCACTTCCAACTAACTAGCCTTGAACCCAACTAGCCTTGAACCCAAGCAAGACCGGCAGCCTTCCAGCCGCCACTGAGCCCCCTATGACGATCGGCATCGAGTGGCCCCTCGAATCCGTCCGCCACGTTCCGGCACTGCCGGAAACCTTCTGCCGACATGACCTCGGCAGCCATGCGGCTGCGCCCGCCCGAGCGGCAAATGAAAAATACTTCGTCGTCTTTGTTGGCCCCAGCTGCGCCGAGTGCAGCGCTGAGCCTTTCAGCGAAATCGGGATCGACCCTGCTGTCCGGGAATGTTTGCCACTCGACCGCCAAAACCCGCTTGCCCAGCGCCGACAGATCCGGAATGCCGACGAAAGCCCACTCGGCGTTTGTTCGGACGTCCACCAGCACCGCGCGCCTATCGGCCTTCAGGCGGTCCCATGTTTCCGCAACAGAAACATCTGAGATGTGGACAGTTTCTGAATTATCCAAGAGCATCTCCTACGCACCACCAGCGATTTTGCTCTAAACCGCTGACGCCCCCGCAAACACAGTCCGAAGTAACGAAACGTATAACTGCCCTCAAAATCCTGACGGATCGAAGAACAACTCACACATGCAAAGATGCAACGATGACTTCGGGGGGCCATTACTCGGCGCAACCCCTACTCTCTACGCTCGCTTACTCAAACTCGGATGATTGTTTTGCCCTCATCCATCCGAGGAGCCTTTACTAACTATTAACTAACCAGGACGCAACCCGGACTGAGGGCCTGGAGTGGTCTCCGAGGATCGCGAAAGACTTTCCACAGCGGCAGGGGAAAACCTGCTTTTAGGTGGGATCACTTGTGGATAAACCCTCTGACTCGCATGGATAATTGCGCGGCTTGCAGCCGGTTTCAACTGGCCACTTTTTGCCATCTGGCGACAGTCACCTGAACGTCATTTTCCGCTTGGTGCTTCAGACTCGGGACCCGGCTGGAGCGCGAGCCAGACCGGCATGCGCCCTGCTTAGGCGACGGGATTCCATAGGGTTAGGCGCGTTCAAAAAAAAACGGACCCGCTTAGGGTCCGCTCTTTACCGTTGCGAATACGCAACAGGGAGGAAAAGTCGCCTAAGCGGCGCCCAATCCCTTATTTTGCGAGGGCTTTGACGCGTTTGGTCAGACGCGAGACTTTGCGGCTCGCCGTCTTTTTGGAAACGATGCCCTTTTGGGCGGTACGCATGAGAAGGGGCTGAGCGGCCTTCAGTGCATCGGCGGCTTTGCCGGCATCGCCTGATGCGATGGCTTCTTCGACGGCGCGAACTTCACTTTTCAGACGCGACCGGCGGTTCTTATTGATTTCGGTCTTACGGATCATCTTGCGTGCGGCTTTCTTTGCCGACGACGTATTGGCCATTTTCGTACTTCCCTATGGGTTGCCTAAACCTGATCCGGGCGCGGGAGTTGCGGGAACTACTCCCACAAAGTCGGCC
>JANOKZ010000302.1:0-5814 GCA_031419515.1 Hyphomicrobium sp. | reverse complement strand
AGCACTTCCGAATTCTTATGTCAAATACCTGACCAATAGTTTGCGTCAGGCGTTTGACCTTCCCGGAGTGCCGATCCGCTTCAATATGCGCACGGGCGAAAATCCGTTCGACAAAAAATAGCCGCTGATGTGCCTTTTTTTGCAGGCTTGTGATTGAACGTTACTGGCGCGGACGAGCGTCAGCCGGTAATTTGGATAGAGATCCCGGGCAACGCCAGGGGGTCTTGCGGGATTTCAATAAATTGAGGACGCGTAGCATGCAGACTGTGATGACCACGATGAAATTTGCAGCACTCAGCGTGGCACTTGTCGCGCTCTCGGCCACGAGCGCCGGGGCCTTGTCTAAGAAAGTTAAGAATGCCTGCGCGGGCGATTACCAGGATTACTGCTCGCAGTATGTCCCCGATAGCAATCAGGCACGCCGCTGCTTCGAGAGCAATCACAAGGCACTGTCGAAGCCCTGCATTCGCGCTCTTGTCGATGCCGGCGAAGTGCCATCCAAGTATTTACGGAAATAAGCGCGCTCTAATTGATTGTGCTGCGCACAGGCTCGTCACGATTAAAATGCGCAGCGGGCGGGAGCACAAGCAGCAAACGTAAGTAGGCTGCTCCGCTCTCCGCCCGCACGGGCGACAGCCGCACGTCTGGCGCCGCTCCGGACCCCCACGAATAGTGCATCCTCATCTAATCGCAAGTGCAATCGCGCAAAATATTTGCGTATGAATGTCTGCGCGCGCTAAGTGCGGGCCTGAGAGGTGCGCCGGGCTGGGGATATTCGTGAACGCAAAACCGCCAGAAGTGTTCTTCTATCACCTGGAGCGCCAGCCGCTCGAGCGAGTCTTGCCGAAATTGATTGAGAAGACGCTGCAGCGCGGGTGGCGCGCGGTCGTGCAGTCAGGCTCGGAAGAGCGGCTCGACGCGCTTGATGTCTCGCTGTGGACTTACAGCGAAGATAGCTTTCTACCGCACGGCAGCAAGAAATCCGGTTTTGCCAGTGAGCAACCGGTTTATTTAACGACGGGCCCCGATGCGCCCAATGGAGCAGGCGTTAGATTTTTTGTCGATGGCGCGGCCGCAGAGACGTTTGATGGCGCAGAACGCTTCGTTTACCTTTTTGATGGCCGTGATCAGGACGCTTTGACAATTGCGCGCGGGCAATGGAAAGCGGCGAAGGCGGCCGGATGCACGGTGACGTACTGGCAGGAATCGGAGAGCGGGCACTGGGACAAAAAAGCCTGATTGTGCACAGCCCTTAGCGGATAGCCCCTGACAGATGCCCTCTTGACAGAAGCCCACTTGACAGAAGCAGAGGGCGGCTGCTCAACGGCGCTCATGAATTACCGACACGCCTATCACGCCGGCAACTTCGCGGATGTTTTGAAGCACGCGGTGCTGGCCCTTGTCATCGAGTATCTGAAGCAGAAGCCGCAGCCGTTCCGGATCGTCGATCTTCACGCTGGGATTGGTCTCTACGATCTGTCAGGGGAGGAAGCCGGCAAGACGGGCGAGTGGCGCGATGGCATCGGCCGATTGCTCAAACAGCGTCTGCCGGATGATGTGGCGGCGATCTTGGCGCCCTACCTCGATGCGGTACGCAGCTTCAATCGTGACGTGTTGCCCGGCGGCGATATCCGGTTTTATCCGGGCAGCCCGTTGTTGGCGCGTCAGTTGATGCGGCCCGGCGATCAGCTTGTCGCCAACGAACTCCACGGAGACGACTTCGAAACACTCAATAAGCAGTTGCGCAAACAGCCGGACACGAAAGTTCTGAACCTCGACGCGTGGCAGGCTGTGAAATCGCTACTTCCGCCTAAGGAGCGGCGCGGCGCGGTGCTGATCGATCCGCCCTTCGAACTTGCCAATGAATTCGAAGCCATCGAAACGGGGCTTAGCGATGGTCTGAAACGCTTCGCGAATGGTGTTTACGTGATCTGGTACCCCGTCAAGGATCCTGCGCGCGTCACCAGATTTTTGCGCCAGATCAGAGGACTGGGCGTCAGCAAGATCTTGAACGCCAGCCTCAGTATCGCGGTGCGCGATCCGGACGCGGGGCTTACCGAAACAGGCCTTCTGATCGTCAATCCGCCATTCCGTCTCAAGGCGCAGCTGGACCAGCTCTTACCCTGCCTTGTGATAGCCCATGCCAAGGGCTCGGGCGCCGGATTTAGCGTCAACGACTGGAGCCATTGAGGGCCTTTCGAGCCTTTAGTCGGGCCGCTTCAGAAGCCTTTGAGCTTGCAGTTGCCCCCTGATTTTGGGAATTTAACCGCTCCGGAGACGGGTAGAGAAGCAATGCTCACCCCGTCGCGTCTCGCGAGTTAAGCGCGGACAATGCACCGTCTCTCGCGAGAGACGACGTCAAGTGAGGCTGATCTTACCCGCTCCAGAGATGCGGGACGGGCCATCATTCTTGCGCCCTGATCGTATCGCCCGCGCCCCTGAGCGGGAGACATCAAGGAGACATTGCAGATGCGCCAAACTGGTGTCGTGAAATTTTACAATACGCAGAAAGGCTACGGCTTCATCAAGCCCGACGACGGAGGCAACGATGTCTTCGTCCACGTAACGGCGGTCGAGCGATCCGGTATCGGTGCGCTCGTCGAAGGCATGCGCATTTCATTCGAGACGGAACCAGACAAACGCGGCAAAGGCCCGAAAGCCGTCGAATTGCAGCAGTCAAGTTGAACCGGTTGAGAGACTAAGGGCGTTGCGGGTGATGCAGCGTGTCCACCGGGCAACGCCACCATTTGCAAAGCGGTTCTTGCCCGCGCATGCGCGCGATAAGAAGCGTGCAATATTTTGCCAATCCTGCTCAGTTATAGGGCCCACATTTGCTGTTTGTGACTTTACTGTTTAAGTTTGGCCTGCAGGCATCATACAGGCAGCTCGGGGCAACAATGGAGGCGATACTCATGAAACAATATCATTTGATTTCGATTTCGATGCTTGCGGCGCTCGCGGCCGTTGGGCCTGTTGAAGCGGCTCAAAAAGCGGGCGGCGGAAAATGCGTGATAGCGGGTGGCCAAGCAACTATGGTGACGCAAGACTTGGCGAAGTTTATGGCCGAAGCGGCGCTCAAGAACGCCATTGCAGCACATAACTGGAAAGCGTCAGGCGCGGTCAAAGTGACATGCGATACCGAGGCTGGGTTGCCACATTGCACGGCGAAGCAAAAGGCGTGCGGCTAATCTAACGCAACGTTTGACGGACGGAACTCAATAAAAAAACTCGCCAGCCGGTGTGACTGGCGAGTTTTATGTATTTTTTTGCCGGCGCACTGAAACCAATTCGGTTCCGCCAATTTAGTCCCGAATGCGCCGCGCGTACTTACTTCGCCATCATGCTGCGCAACAAGCCAACGATCGCCATCATGACGCCGCCGCCCGCACCACCGCTGACGACCTGGGTCAAGATGGACGCGATGTCCAGTCCGCCCGCCGCCGCAACGGCCGGTGCACCACCGGTCAGCAAAGGCCCTAAGAGCTGCCCGCCAAGTCCGCCGCCGACGATGCCGGCGAGGGAATTGCCAAGTGTGCCAAGGCTCAGGTTTTTCAAAAGCGATCCGGCGACGTTTCCGCCGAGCGCGCCACTAGCGAGTTGAATAAGAAGCGATACGATGTCCATGCCGTCCTCCACGAGTTTATGCTGCCGAGCCAACTGTGGCGGTTCGTCCGTTATCTGTGTCCGGTCAGCACCGTTTGACGCACACTCTGTGCCAGACCATACTACAATTTATATGACAGCACTGGCAGTTAACGGCGACCCCGGCTGGCAATTATAGTGGACCGTGATAGTTGGGTGACAAGCGGCCACGAAAGAAACGGCCAAACCAGGTTTGTTGAAGGAAGCTTTCACGAATTTGGCTAGACTGGCATTAAAATTCGGTTTCGCATTGTCAGAAGAGGCTGCCTTTATGTTCAGAGCAATCGGTTCTATCCTTTTTATCAGCGGTTTGGTTCTGGTCACTGTTCTGGCTACGGCGCTGCCGGCCGACGCTGGGTCGAAGCGCGGGACATACCGCAGTGGGCCACAAGTAAAGGGCTTCACCCAGCGTAAGGGCGGATACTCATACAACTACGCAGAGTCCATCAACACTTACGGCGACTCGCGCAGCAATTACGGCGGATCATCCGTTTTTCGCGATCCCATGCTTGATCGTCAGACGAACGCGGGTCCGTTCGATCACGGATTTTTCTTCGATTCGGGGATTAGCGGCACGCACGGCGGCGATTCGCCCTACATGCATTAGGGGCTTCACTAGGCAGGCCGTAAATCCAGAGAACCGGTTTTGAACGGTGTTTCGCCAATGGGCGGGATGACGGGCCCATTTTGTATAGCGAGGCACCTTCGTCCTTGTTCGAATCCTGTGCGACTGTTGCTAAATTAGCCGCCTCAGGCCCTGTTCAGGCCATGGTAGGCATTTTATAACTGGAACTAGATTCTCGGTTAATTTCAAACGTTCCGGAGCTTAGAGAAATGCGCACTTCGATGCATAATATGACAACCGCCGCACTTGCGCTGTTGGTTGCCGGTTTCGCAAGTCCAGCGTCCGCGGTCTGCACGCGTCTCGGCTTCACCGTGAACGACTACGGAAAAGAAGGGCCCACGCGCGATGCCAAAATGTTGCTGGATAAGTACATCGCCAAGTGGGCGGCGGAGAAGGGCATCAAGAACTACAAGACCGGCCCGAAGACAGTGAAGTGCGAACTTTTCCTGGATTTCGGCGTGTTTGACGAACATACGTGCCGCGCAGAATCCAGCGTCTGCTGGGATGGGCCCGCGGTCCCCGGTATGCCGTCTGCGAACCCGCAAAACGCAAACGCTGATGATGCTTTAGCGCCGGCTCCGGCTAAGCCGAAAGCGGCGGCAAAGGCGTCGCCAGCAGAAGGCGCAACGGCCAAGAAGGCGACCACGCCAGAGAATAACGCGGCACGAACCGAGACAGGCTCAACCACGAAGCCGGCGCCGGCCGTCGAAGCTGCAAAAGCAGCCGAAATGCCGAAGGCAGATATCGATGCTGCAAAGGCCGCCGCGCAGGAAGCTGTCAAGGATGGCAGCGCTCCGGCTGCTTCGACGGGCAGCTCCAGCGCGCAATAAACAGTCCACAATTGCGACCCATCATTGGGCCCCGGCGCAACGCTTTGCCCGGGGCCTTTTCGTGTCGAGAGAGACGCTCAGTCTTTCGCCGCACCCGTCGTGTGTTCAAGTCTGAGCCTGTGGCGATCGTCGGTCAAGAAATGGACGGCACCGATACCGGCGGCGAGAACCGCGATCGCCGTCGATCCGGCGATCAGGAACATGATCAAGATTTGGTATTTTGCAGCTTCAATCGGATCGATACCGGCAAGGATCTGTCCGGTCATCATGCCGGGCAGCGAAACGATTCCGGCAGCCGCCATAGCGTTCAGGACCGGCATCATGCCCGTGCGCATGGCACGTTTCAGGCTGTCCTCAAAAGCAACGAATCGCGGGGCGCCAAGTGCTAACCGGGCCTCGATGATATTGCGCTCGCGATGCGCCGCAGATGTAATGGAATCAAGTACCAGAGAAACGCCCGAGAGCGCGTTACCAACGAGCATGCCGAGGATGGGCAGCAGAAAACGCGGCGCATACCAGGGCGATGGTTGAATAACGGCGAGTGCGACAAACGTGGTGATGAGGCCCGCCAGGAATGCCGGACTGCTGGTGAGCACGAGCGGCACCCAGCTCTTGAAGCGGTGTTCTTGGCGCATGACAATTTCGAGCACTGCGCCTGTTGCCATCACGACGGCAAACAACAGTGTCCAAAGCGGCGAAATCTGCGCGAAGATGAAC
>JANOKZ010000301.1:0-5375 GCA_031419515.1 Hyphomicrobium sp. | reverse complement strand
TTCGGTCAAAGCGGCAAGAACCTGGGGTCCAGACACACGGTGCCCCAGCGCCAGGAACCCGCCGACCGTCATCGGAATAGCGGGATCGACTTCGAAGCGCTGCGGTACGTAACCGATGCGCGTCGTCGCTGGTTTGAAAATCGTGCCGCTGTCGGCGCGCTCGATGCCCAGAATCAATTTGACAAGGGTGGACTTACCGGCGCCATTCGGCCCGATCAGCGTGACGATCTCGCCGGGACGGACATCGAGATCGACGCCAATGAGCAAGTCGCGCCCACCCCGGTTCAGCGACAAACCGCGCGCTGAAACGAGCGCGCTGACGTCGGGCGGGCAGGCGTGCACATGCCCACAGCCGCAATCTGAGGATGCGTCGTGTTTGAGGCCGTGGTGATTATGCGCCGCGTGACCCGTCACGTCCGTCACTCCTTTGAATTTGACCGGCAAGCCCGATGCTCATTTCTCGTGCTTCGTAGCACATTCATGACACGTGCCGGTGACTTCGACGAAGCGTACCCTCGGCTCGAATTTCTGCGCGCGGGCATTCTTGTCGATGGTTTCGAATATGTCGTCGCCATCGCCTTCAAAAACGTTGCCGCACTTTTCGCAAGCCAGGAAGATTGGGCGCCGTCCTAAACCCGGCTGGTGCAGGCGGCTGCAGGCAAAGTAGGCGTTTTTGCTTTCAAGGCGGTGTACGACGCCGGCTTCGAGCAGCGCGTCGAGCGCGCGGTAGACCGAAATGGGCGCCAGCCGCGTGCCCTTCTTGGCGAGCCGGTCAAGCACCTCGTAGGCGCCGACGCTGGCTTGGGTGGACGCAATCTCTTCGAACACCTTGCGGCGCAAGTCCGTGAAGCGGAGGCTCTTTTCGGTGAAGATCTCGGAAGCACGATCGACGGACGTCTTGACGCGGTCCTTGGTGCGGCTGTCTTCAGTTGTAGCAGGTGCCATCTCAACCTTTCAAAACCCAGCCCAAAAAGCCGGGCCTGTTGCCCACTTCTGGATCAGCTGCGGGAATAATAGAACACATTTTAGGTCTCGCACAGGCGGCCACTCTTCATCGTCAACGTAATGATCGATGGACATTTGTCCTTGTTGAACCAAAATCGCTGCCCATATGCTGTGAGGTTAAGTTGTTGCGACGCAACATATCCGGATTGACCGCTCTAACAACCCCCAAGATGATCTTGCCTGAAAGGCTGTTTCTTAAAACAATTTCATGCGCAGAGCCCATTTCGTCTTATTCTTGCCGCCAATCAGCCGGGACCTTTGCGCAATGTAAAGCCTGTGAACACAAGTTAGCCGCACGCCTTCGAAGGGTTTAAGGACATGGAACTCAAGAGTTTGATCGACGGACTGATGGAAGGCCTGGCGGCCAACGCCCGCCCCCTCGGGACCGCGATCTTCCTGTTCTGCGTTGTGGCGCTGTTGGTGCGCACAAACACGGCCAAAAGAGTCTGGGCTAGAATCGAAGATACGATTTTCTCGAACTGGCAGCTTGGCCTCTTAGGCCTCACCGGCCTCATCCTGTCGCTGGCGTCCGGTTATACCACCTGGGACGGCATGCGCAATTTCACCGGCGAGCCTTTGCTTTCCGGCATGATCACGTTCGGCATCCAAGGCGTCATGCTCATCGTCGCGTGGCTCATCGGCGAAAGTTTCGCGACGGGTATGAACACGCAAAGCCAGCGCGCGGAATCGCGGCTGGTGAATCCTGCTGTCCAAACCTGGCTCGGCACGGGCATTGGACTTTTGATGTTCGTCGCCGGACTCGCACTCGTCATGCAGTGGACGGGACAAGCGGACGTACGCCAAGCGACGTCCGATGACCTCTCCTGGTCTAAAACCGGCGACAAGCTCCTGATTTTTGGCTTCGGCCTGCTGGCAGTGGCGCTATTTGCCCTTTATGCGGCGAGCGACTTGATCCGCCCGTACATCCAGGGCAGCCGCGTCATCATCCGCAATTCGATGCTGTGGGTCATGTTCCTCGCCTGCATGGCAACCAGCGTTTTCTTCTCGTTCGACTCGCTCTTCACCTCCATCTTCCCGCAATCGGAACGCGTTCGCGCGGCCGAACTTCGTGCTCAGAACCAAGTTGCCGGCATCGTCACCGATATTTCGCAAGCCATCGGCGAGCGCCAGAGCGTCGAAGCCGACGCCCTTTTCCAGAGTGAAGCGTGGGTAACCTATGAAGGTCAGCTCAGTGCGCTGGCTAAAGCCGCCGCCGAATCCGAGGGCGCCATCGAGCGCTATGTGAATGGCCAAATCGAGGCCCGCCGCGGCGCTGTCAAAGAGCAGCAGGAGCGCATGACCTCGGCGCAGTCGGGACAAGCAGGCTTGGCTGGCAAGAAAGTATCGCTGACGGAAGAGAAAGGGCGGCTCGCAACTCAGCGGCCGGAACTCGCGACCGAATACGCCGCGAAGAAGGCTGACCTCGACGCCAAGGCGAAGGACATCGACGCCAAGCGCGTTGAAGCCATGGCCGAGGACAAGGGCGTCGAAGGTACCGGTAAGGAAGGGCGCGGCCCCGTCTATCGCCAGCGCATAGCGGAATTCGGACTTTTGCAAAACACCTACAAGATCGCGGAAGAGCGCATGAAGGACGCGCAGAAGCGCTTGGCGTCTGTTGACACGCGCCTCACAACGATTGATCGCGAACTCGCGGCGATTGACGGCGATCTCGCCAAGCTCAAAGGCGAAGCTGAGACCGCCGACCAGCGCATCAAACTCGCGGAAGAAACGGCCAAAGACGACACCGGCCCGATGCTCGATCCCGCACGGCTGATGCCGGCATTTGAAAAAGCTAAGGCCGAATTCCGGGAAGTGCCATCGACTGAACGGCTGGCCAAGGTGCAGGGCCTGTGCAGCGATATCTATGGCGCGCTTTCGTCAACGCCCGAAACCAAAGACAAGCTCGGCGGCATCAACTGCGATACCAAGGATACAGCCGAAGCAGCCGCTGGTCTCTTCACGCTTCAGGCCGGAACGCAAGTGTTTGGCGCGACGTGCGCTGGCGGCGACAAGTTAGCCGCTAACAAGACCGCCGACGATCTCTTTGGTTTCGCCCGCAAGTGCCTTGCCGATAGTGCCCTGCCGAGCAAGGACACGGACGCGCTGCGCACCAAGATCAACGGCATCGAACTCGCGCGCGACGATAAGGCTCACCGCTTCGTCGTAACTTGGAACGCCTTCACCGACGGCAACCGCCTTGCCTATTTGGCACTCGCTATCGCCATTGCGATTGACGGCTTGATCTTCATGTCGGGGCTCTTCGGTGCCAATGCCGTGCGCTCGCCTTTGTCAGACGTGCCGACTTTCAAGGCGCGCTCGGCTTCCCAGCTTGAATCGACTATCAACGCCGCGCTTGGGCCCCAGCCCTATGAGACGGCGTGGCTGACACTCAACGCGCTCCGTCCCATGACTTACAGCGATGGCTTTTCGGCAATCGCCGATTTGAGCGTGCTGGACAAGCCCACAGCAGACCGCGTCCGCATGGTGCTGACGGCTGGCGCTGATATAGGTGCTGTTGAAACGGCGAGTACGAATCCAGAAAAGTATCGCGTCAGAAGCGAACTGCGCGAATATCTCTCGGGTATTTGCGACAAGCACTTCAAGACGGATGCGACAGCGAAGGACAAGGCGCGCTTGGCTCAGCTCGTCGGCGCGGCGCTTGAGCCGCACCCGCGCGAGCACGCTGATCTGGTGTTGCACACGCTTGAACCGATCCGAGAAGTTGATGGCTTCACCTCGCAAGTGTCTCTGAACGAAATTGATAACGCTTACGATACGCGCGTCGTGCGCCGCGTGATGAACGCGGGTGCGGCCCTCAAGGCCGTGGCACCGGATTTAAAGATCAATGATCGATATTACATCCGGCCCAGCCTATACGAAACGTTGCTGACGATCCGGGCGACGGCGCCAGATTCGGCGAACTTCGACTTCGAGCGCCGCCGGTTCCTCGGCATTCAAGACGCGCCTGCCATCGACGCGGGCCGTTTGGACGAAGTGCGTCGGCCGATTGCCGAACAACCCCAGCAAGCACGTCTTGCAAAGGCCGAACCCATACACGCGCCGCTATCAGCAGCCGAACGCGGACAGCTGGCTTTCGACTATCGGGCACAATTGCTGCAGGCTATCCACCTCGACAGCGAGCGCATCGACACTCGCCTTTCTGCGGATGACCTGCGCAGCGCCATGCTCGATGCTTGGCGCACCCTAACCGTCCATGGCAAGAAAAACGACCTGCTTGAGAGGTTGCTCAAAATGTTCGTTGAGCAGCAAAACAAGGCGCTTGACGATAGGTACGCCGATTTGAAAAGCGCCGCGGACAACGACGAACGCAAAATCAACATCCTTGACGCCATGGATAACAAAGTTCGCAGCGACCTGAGCTATTACTTCCTGCTGCCCGAAATGCACTTGATCGATAACCTGATCAACGACATTGAAAGTGCCGCGCAACATGACGCTGGCCTCAGTACCGACGAGGAAGCGCTGAAAGAGCGGCTCAAAATCGTTCAGTCGGCACTCGGGCGGTTGGAGCTGACAGATCCCCAGTCATGGGCCGAGATCAAGCAGGGCCTGCTTTCAAATTCCGATATGAGCCTTCCAAAAATCTTGCGCTTTGGTCAGCGCCGGCAGGGTGGTCCAAACGGCATTGAAAGCTAATCGCGTCCGCGCCAGTTGCCAGTTGCCGGGCTGAGACGCAAAATCCTCATCGCTAGAATATTTTCTGGCCCTCGTGAGAACAACACACGGGGGCCATAATTGTTCTAACTTCCGCCTAAACTTGAGCGCGCTTTGGCCTAATGCGGCGGCTAGCAATGTTGGTCAGCGGCAACACAAACCGGAGTTCCCGGCCATGACCATCTCGCGTTACATCGGCATACCGCTTCTCGCAGCTACCTCGCTGGCCGTCAGCATGATGCTGCTTCCAATTGAGCCTACTGGCGCTCGTGCGCAGAGCCACGTGGACGTTGCGCCGATGGCCGCGCACGCTGGCTAAGAGCGGATCGCTTTTCACGAACCGCACTCAGTAACGCTTTTCGAGCTGGCAGACATCCGCACGGGTCCTGCTGGCTCGAATTGTTTTAGGTGGCCTGAATTTAGAGCTTAAACGGCACCACTTCCTGGCGCTGAAGACCGAGCTTCTCGATTTTTAGAGTCATCACATCACCCGCCTGCAGATACTCCGGCGGCTTCATCGCCGAGCCGACACCCGGCGGTGTGCCCGTTGTTACGACGTCACCCGGCTCCAGCACCATGAACTCCGTGATGTAGGCCAAGAGCTCCGGGATCTTGAAAATCATGGTCGCCGTTGAGCCCTGCTGTTTGCGCGCACCGTTTACATCGAGCGACATGGCGAGGTTGTTCGGGTCTGG
>JANOKZ010000300.1:0-6918 GCA_031419515.1 Hyphomicrobium sp. | reverse complement strand
TTCTATTGACGGCAGTGCCCGGATCTCGGCCATCGCCGCTGCCGACAACGGTGCCGAAATCCGGATTAATCCGATGGCCATTGCGCTGTTATCGCCGACGCCAACGTGCATGCGGGATATATTGATGTTCTCCCTTCCAAGTATGCCACCCAGTGCGCCAACTACACCAGGACGGTCATGATGACGGGTGAATAGAAAATGCCCTTCTGGGACTGCTTCGACATGGTAGTCATCGATGCGCACAAGGCGGGGAAGGCGCTCGCCCAACAGGGTGCCGGCCACGGTGGTAGTCTTGCCGCCCGACACGGCACTGATCTCCACGAGGGAAACATAATCCCGCGCTTGTTCTGATCGCGACTCCCGGACAGAGATTCCCTGCAGTTGAGCAAGATGCGCAGCGTTGACACGGTTGACACGTCCGGCCAAGCGCTTGCCAAGCAACCCGACCAGCGCTTCCGCCGTGATGGGCCGCGAGTCTAGTTCTGCAACGCGGCCGAATAGGCGCACAACCAGTTCGCTCATGGGACCTTCAGTGATCGACCCAATCAGCCGACCAAGTGCGTGCGCGAGTTCTTGATAGGGTCTCGCCCGACTATGCTGCTCGGTGGTAATGCGCGGAAGATTGACAGCCGTCTCTGCTGCTCCAGTTGCCAGGAATTTCACAATTTCCTGAACGATCTTGACGCTGACGGCCTGTTGCGCCTCCTCCGTCGACGCACCGAGATGTGGCGTTAGAACGACGTTGTCGAGTGTCAACAGAGGAGAGCAATTCGGGGGCTCATTGGCGTAGACGTCGAGTGCGGCGCCGGCGAGATGCCCCTGCTTCAGCGCGTTGAAAAGTGCGGCTTCGTCCACTAGCCCTCCGCGGGCGCAATTGATGATTCTGGCGCCGCGCTTCATCATCGCGAGGCGCTTGGCATCAATCATATTGCGGGTTTTCTCGGTCAACGCGCAATGAAGGGTTACGTAGTCTGACCCTGCCAGAAGGCCGTCGAGTTCGGCAGGTTCAGCGCCCGATTGCTTTATAATCTCCGGCGAGACAAAGGGATCGCAAGCCAGCACGTCCATCTTTAGTGCTGCGCACCGGGCGGCGACCAAGCGACCGATCGTGCCGAAGCCGATGATGCCAATGGTCTTGCCTGCAAGTTCCGTCCCGATGAACTTCGCAGGCTGCCACTCATTCTGGCGCACCGAGCGGTCCGCCTGCGGCAGGTGGCGGCTTAGCGAGAGCAAATGAGCAAGTGTCAACTCGGCCGTGGTCGTGGCATTCGCGTCGGGCGTGTTGAAGACGACAATGCCGCGTTCCGTGGCGGCTGCGACGTCGATATTGTCAACGCCGATCCCTGCCCTGCCGATGACCTTGAGTTCGTTGGCAGCAGCAATGATTGGTTTTGTGACCTGAGTTTTCGATCGGACAATCAACGCGTCATAGCCGGGTATACGGGCGACAAGCGCTGATTCGTCGAGCCCCGTCGCCACATCGATGCGAAGAGTGTCTATTTCTTCAAGGAGTTTTCTCCCCTCGTCGTGGATTGGGTCCGCAATGAGCACTCTATGCATAGAAGTCATGGGTCCGGCCTCTTGATGACGACGATTGTTAGAACGTCCGGTCGTGCGACTAAGTCATTCCGCTGTCTTCATATACGACTCCAATGGTGGACATGAGCAGACCAAGTTGCGATCCCCATAGACATTGTCGACGCGGTTGACCGGCGGCCAATACTTATCGACCCGGAAGGCTCCCGCTGGGAAGCAGGCCGCGTCGCGCGTGTATGGGCGATCCCATTCGCCGACGAGATCCTCAACAGTATGGGGTGCGTTCTTTAAGGGGTTGTTGTTGCGATCCATTCTTCCCACTTCGATGGCTCGGATTTCCTCGCGAATGGCGAGAAGGGCATCGCAGAAGCGATCCAACTCCGCCTTTGTTTCCGATTCCGTCGGTTCAATCATCAACGTGCCCGCGACCGGCCAGCTCATGGTTGGGGGATGAAAACCGGAGTCGATGAGACGCTTGGCAATGTCATCCACCGTGACGCCGGCCGTCTCCCGCAACGGCCGCGTATCGATGATGCACTCGTGCGCAACACGGCCATTCTTGCCTTTGTATAGGACTGGATATGCGCCCTCGAGCCGCTTGGCGATGTAATTGGCACTCAGGATGGCCACACGGGTTGCTTGAGTCAGTCCTTCGCCACCCATCATCAGGCAATAGTTCCACGAGATCGGAAGGATCGAGCCCGAACCAAAAGGCGCGGCCGACACGGTCAGTTCGGATCCTCCTGTCACGGGATGACCTGGGAGGAAAGGCGCCAGATGCGCTTTGACGCCAATCGGGCCCATGCCGGGACCGCCGCCGCCGTGCGGAATACAAAATGTCTTGTGCAAGTTGATGTGGCTGACATCGGCACCCATGTCGCCTGGGCGCGCAATGCCAACGAGCGCGTTAAGATTTGCGCCGTCGAGATACACTTGCCCGCCGTTGGCGTGCGTAATGTCGCAAATCTCTTTGACCGTCTCCTCGAAAACGCCGTGCGTCGAGGGGTAAGTGATCATGCAAGCAGCGAGAACTTTCGAATATTGCGCGGCCTTGGCGCGGAAATCATTGACGTCGATATTGCCGTTGGCGTCCGTCCCGACAACCGCGACTTTCATCCCGCACATGGTCGCCGACGCCGGGTTCGTGCCATGCGCCGACGCTGGAATAAGACAAATGTTGCGATCATGCTCGCCGCGGCTCTTGTGATAGGCGCGGATTGTCAACAGCCCGGCGTATTCACCCTGCGCACCCGAATTGGGTTGCATCGACAGCGCGTCGTACCCTGTGATCACGCACAACTTCTCGGCAAGATCCTTGATGAGTTCGGCGTATCCCAAAGCCTGATCGGCCGGGACGAAGGGATGCAAATCGGCAAACTCCGGCCATGTGATCGGCAACATCTCGGCAGTGGCATTGAGCTTCATCGTGCATGAGCCCAATGGGATCATGGCACGGTCGAGGGCAAGGTCCCGGTCCGCAAGACGGCGCATGTAGCGCGTCATCTCGCTTTCGGCGCGGTTCATATGGAACACCGGGTGCGTGAGATATTTGGACGTGCGCAACAGCGCTTCCGGCAACCGGTCCTTTGGATGTTCTTCCTTGTAGACAACGTGAAATCCACCGAAGGCCCTCCACACAGCTTCCAGAATATGCGGCCGCGTTCGTTCGTCGACCGTAATGCCGACCCGGTCTGCGCCGACCTTTCGCAGATTGATGCCGTTATCGCGGGCGTTCTTCATGATCAGCCCTTGGTAGGGACCGACCTCGACGGTGATCGTATCGAAATAGAACTCGGGGCTGATTTTGAAGCCAAGCTCGGCCAGTCCGCCGGCCAGCCGCGCTGCTTTGCGATGAATGCGCTCGGCGATCGCTTTCAATCCCTTCGGGCCGTGGAACACGGCGTACATGGAAGCAATCACCGCCGGCAACACTTGAGCGGTGCAGATATTCGATGTCGCCGTTTCGCGGCGGATGTGCTGCTCGCGCGTTTGCAATGCCAGGCGATAGGCGCGATTGCCGCGCGCATCAATCGAAACCCCGACGAGACGGCCGGGTAAAGCGCGCTGATACGAGTTCTTCGTCGCGATGTATCCGGCGTGAGGACCGCCGTAGCCCATCGGCATGCCGAACCGCTGCATCGATCCGACGACGATGTCCGCGCCCATTTCGCCCGGGGGTTTTAGCAGCACCTGCGCCATTGGGTCGGCCGCAACGACTGCGATGGCACTGTGAGCGTGGAGTCTGGCGATGACGGACGTGAAATCGTGGAACGCTCCGTTTACTCCGGGATACTGGAATATCGCGCCGAACACCTTCTCAGGTTCAAGTTGTTTAAACGGATCGCCGACCACAATTTCCCAGCCCAAGGGCTCGGCCCGGGTCTTTAAAACGGCAATCGTCTGAGGCAGGCACTCCTGATCGACAAAGAACGCGGTCGCTTTTGATTTTGCGACTCGGTGTGCCATGGCCATGGCTTCGGCCGCAGCCGTCGCTTCATCGAGTAGCGAGGCATTCGCAATGTCGAGCGCCGTCAAGTCCGAGACGAGGGTCTGAAAATTGAGAAGCGCTTCCAACCGGCCCTGGCTGATCTCGGGCTGATAGGGGGTGTACGCTGTGTACCACGCCGGGTTCTCCAGAATGTTGCGCTGGATCGCGGGGGGCATGATGGTGCCGTGATATCCTTGGCCAATGAGCGAGGTCAACACCTTGTTCTTGTTGGCTGTCTCGCGCATTTTGTCGAGACCGCCACGCTCGGACAAGGGCCGATCGAACTTGAGCGGCTGTTTCTGGCGGATTTCCGCCGGTACGGTCTCGTCGATCAACTGATCGAGGCTGGTGACGCCGACCACGCGCAGCATGCTGGCGATCTCTTCCGGCGACGGCCCGATGTGGCGGCGATTGGCGAAATCGTAAGCGTCATATTTTTTGATCGTCATGCAGCGCCTCCAGTCAGCCGACGAGTGCCTTGTAGCCAGCCTCGTCCAACAGTCCGTCCATCGCTTTCACGTCCGCAAGTTTCAGTTTGAAAAACCAACCGGCGCCGAGCGGATCGCTGTTGACGAGCGAGGGATCCTTCTCGACGGCCGGGTTGACCTCGACGACCTCGCCGGTCAGCGGCGCATAAACATCGGAGGCCGCCTTCACCGATTCGACGACCGCCGCGCCGTCTCCTTGTGTCAGCTGCGCGCCGACTTCAGGCAGCTCCACGAACACCAAATCTCCCAGCATCGTCGACGCGTGCTCGGTAATGCCGATTGTCGCAACGTCGCCGTCGAGCTTCAACCACTCATGTTGATCGGTGTATTTCAGCACGTTCGTCCTCCAATGACTTTGGACTTAGCCGCGTTTGTAATTCGGCTTGATAAAAGGAAGGTCGGCGACGGAGACGGGCAGCCGCTTGCCCCGCACTTCGGCGAAAACGGTCGTCGGCTGCGATGCCAAACTCGACGGCACGTATCCCATCGCGATCGGCGCATCGACACTTGGGCCAAAACCGCCTGATGTAACAGATCCTATGGGGTCACTTGCATCGGGCGTATCGAATAACAAGGTGCCGCTGCGTATCGGCGCCCGGCCCTCGGGACGCAAACCAACGCGTTGCCGCGCCGCGCCTTCCTCAATCTGGTTCAGAACTGTTGCAGCGCCGGGAAAACCGCCAGCCCTCTCACCGCCGTTGCGTCGTACTGGCTGTATGGCCCAGGTCAAGCCGGCTTCAACGGGTGGCGTGTTCTCGTCGATATCGGAACCGTAGAGGCATAGCCCGGCCTCCAGCCGCAACGAGTCGCGTGCGCCAAGTCCGATCAGCTCGACGTCGCCGATCTCGAGAAAGCCCTCCGCGATTTCACGAGCAATGTCGCGAGGGATCGAGATTTCGAACCCATCCTCACCGGTATAACCGGATCGCGCGACGACACAATCGCTACCCATCATGCTGAGACGGCGCACATCCATAAAGCGCATTTGAACGCAGTCGGGCGCAAACCGCACCAGCACGGCCTCGGATCTCGGTCCCTGCAATGCCATCAGCGCCCAATCGAGTCGCTCGACGCGGCATAAATCCCCGACATGCTTCAACAAATGATCATAATCCGCGTCTTTGCGAGCGGCATTGACCACCAGCAAGAGGTGATCTTCCATGTTGGCGACCATCAGGTCGTCCAAAATGCCGCAGCGCTCGTTGGTAAAATATGCGTATCGCTGGCGTGCGGGCTTTAGTCCGAGGATGTCCATGGGAACGAGCCGCTCGAGCGCCCGCGCGGCATCGTCCAACTTGCCGGACTTCGGCCAAAGCGCGATCTGTCCCATGTGCGAAATATCGAACAGGCCGCAGGCGGCACGTGTATGCAGATGTTCCTTGAGCACGCCAAGCGGATAGCTGACGGGCATCCCATAGCCCGCGAATGGCACCATCCGGGCGCCATGCTCAAGATGCAAACCGTAAAGCGGCGTGCGCTGGAGCGGCACGGCAGATTCGGAGTGTTCATTTGCTGTCACTTGGAGGCTCCCTGGCTCTCGGCGGAGGTCTGCGCCGATCCAAAAAAAAGCCCACCTCTGTCACTGTGACCTGAGATATTGAGCGTTTGTTCACACGTTGGAAGTGTGAGACTTGCGGGGCTATTCAGTATCGTCTCTGTGCGGCTACTTTGTATTAAGTATAGCACGGGATGGCGAGCCCGGCGACAGGAAGTAAAGGGCGTCAGATTGCAACTTGAACCACTACCCCTTCGTTCTCGCATTTGATCAGGTCATACCGGTCTCACACGAACAACGGAAAGTATCGGCCGATGTGTAGCCGTCCCCGACGATTCTTCTGCACCGAAGTACCCAGAGGACTGCACGGGAAAATATGAGTACATGCCTGATGGGAGCTGGAAGGGCGCCGGGAACTGCACTTACAATTTCAAAGGTGAAGACAAGGTAACCGATGCTTGGGAGGAGGGTTCGCACCTTAAGGAATACTCGTACAAGATTGCCGCCGGTACCGGCAAATATAAGGGCGCCAGTGGCGGCGGCACATAAATGTACGAGAACCTGACAGACACCCTCTTAGGCGGAAAATTCATAGGCAAGATGGAACTGCCTTGAGTCGCGAAGGCATTGTTGGTGGCTAACAGCGATGGCAATCGAAACAATGCCGCTCGCATAGTCCCGCATAACTGAGTAATGGGTCTCGACCTGAACCATGGCGCAATGGCCTCCTCCTATTCACTGGAAACCATCACCGGCACTGGAGTGGCACTTTCGTCCGTCATGCGATCGACTAGGTTCGCTTGTAGCGTGCGGCCTCTTCCGAGCCCTTGGTCGCGTCTCCTGCGCTGTAGGAATGCGCGCCAGTACCCGCAAGCTTACCGCCTTGAACAATGAGGTACTCGGGCCGGATC
>JANOKZ010000299.1:0-8000 GCA_031419515.1 Hyphomicrobium sp. | reverse complement strand
CGAGAAACAGGCCGCAAAGCCAGCAGAGGCTAAGCCTGACAAAACTGAGAAAGCGGTTGAAGTACCCTGGGACACAAGCACAAAGTCGAATGACGCCTATGTTCCGCCACGCGCTGCCGAAGCGCAGGGACAAGCTCCCGTACCGGACGCTGCAGTCGCGACGGCCGGCGATGGTTACTCAGTCGACGAAATACGCGACGCCACGCAAGGCTTCTTCGGGACGATCTCGACCAATCTTGCAAGCGTCATCGAGCACGCCTTCAAAACGTCGGGACGGCCAACGGCCTATGTTCTCGGTACAGAAGGCGGCGGCGCGTTTCTCGCCGGATTGAGATTCGGCGACGGCACGCTCTACATGCGCAATAGCGCGGACACGCGCAAAGTCTGGTGGCACGGACCGTCGCTTGGTACCGATTTCGGCGCCTCCGGCACGCGGACCATGTTTCTCATTTACAAGCTGACGGATCAGGAGGCGCTGTTTCGGACCTACACCGGTATCGATGGGTCGGCATTTCTTGTCGGCGGTGTCGGCATGACCGTGTTGAAAGGCGGAGACGTCATCATGGCGCCTATTCGCACCGGGCTTGGCCTGCGCGTTGGCGCCAGCATCGGCTACGTTCGCTTTACGCAGCAGCCGACGTGGAACCCGTTCTAGTGCGGCAAAAAGAATGCCCGGCGCAGGGCCAGGCTTTCATTCATTTGGTTATCAGGAGCTGGCTCACCAGCCGCCGTCATACCCGTAACCATAGCGATTGTAGTAAACCCGGCGCGGCGGGCGTTGATAGACAACGCGGGCGCCGTTGTAGCGGCGATAGGCGCGCGGTGTGTCGGCGTAATAGTAGACTTTCGGCTGGCGCTGATAGCGCGGCTTTGAATACGCTTGCGTATAAGCGGTTGGTTTGTAGCGCGGCGTACCCCAGAAGGAGCCGTTGTCCTGACGCGCAGCATAACGGCGCGTGCGTTCGCTGCGGCTGGCAACGGCCGGTGCGCTATAATTCGGTGTGCCATAGACAGACACGCGGGTCATTTTCAGTCCGTGCTTGTGCACGAGTTTGTAGAACGTTGCGGCGTTCGCCGGGGCCAAGCGTATGCAGCCGTGGGAAGCAGGTCGGCCGAGTGAACGCGTGTGATAAGTCGCGTGGACCGCAACGCCGCCGTTGATAAACACAGCGTGCGGCATCGGCGCGTTGTCGTACTTTTTCGAGTACCACATCTTTGCCGTCCACTGCGGACGGAAGGTTCCGCGCGGCGTTGGGAATTCTTCTGTGCCTGACGAGATGGGCCACGTGTACTTCACTGCGCCATACTCGGAAACCGTCAAGCGCTGCGTCTTCAGATCGATGGCAACCTTCATGGTTGGCTGAGGCGGGGGAGCGGGTTTCGCGGGCGCGGCGCTCTCGGCCGATTTCTCGGCCGGCTTTTCAGGTTCGCTTGGGGCCGGCGTCTCACTATTCTTTATTTCTGGCACAACCTCTGGAGTTGCATCTATTGGCGATGGCGTTGATCCGCCCGCCTTCGCATCTGTATTCGCTTCAATTGAAGGTGCGGCTGCCGAAGCCGGGCTATTGGCGGGAGCCGGTTCGGCTTTCACAGCCTCGGCCAGGACCGGGCCAGCATTCAGGAGGGCGAGGCATGCCAGCGTTAGGACGCAACGACGCAACATCAGGAACTCCAAACAACAGATGCGGGGACTTCAATGCTCGCACCCTAATACGGCGAAAGATGAGGAACTGTTAACAGAGTTGGAAAAACTCTTGACCCCATGGCAGATCTGCAACTCCTTTGCCGGACCCCTAACTTATTCTCATACCAAATAAAATCGGCGCACCGCTGTTTCGCGGCACGCCGATGATTAGATCAAATGCGATCTATTTCATTAGTCGTTGATGGTAATCCGGGTCCGCTTCAGGCCATAGTTTTCGACCAGCGAGAAGAGCCGCCGGGCATTACCGGGCGACAGCCGCACGCAGCCGTGGGAGGCGGGCCGCCCGAGCCACTTGGTGTGGCCGGTTCCGTGGATCGCGTATCCGCCATTGAAGAAAATCGCGTGCGGCATGGGCGCGTCGTCGTACTGCGTCGAGTACCACTCTTCTTCAAGACGCTTGGCGCGATAATTGCCGCCAGGTGTCTCGTAGCCGCTGCGTCCTGTCGATACGCGCCACGTATATTTATGATTTCCGTTGACGTAAACTTCCATGGTCTGCGAGCCGACATCAACTTCGACCGCAACATTGGCGCTGGCCGCGCCGCTGCCCAAAACCACTGCACACATCAGTATTACAAACGCCGATAAACCCCGCATAAACTCAATTCCCTCTGAATTCCCGATAGCTAGACCTACAGTCTGGGCATAGGCCAGAGTTGTTCGAGTTATGTCGAAACGCCGCCATCTATCCCTACACATTGTATTTGCAAGCGCACGCCAAAATGGCAAGAGACTTAGGTCCCAATGCGCGCGAAGAAACGGAATTCCGGAAACAAATTATTTTTGAGCAGAACTCTTGACTCGCGCAAACGCCGCCAACGCGCGTGCCCGCGCGGCAGCATGATCAACAATGGGCGCTGGATACGTCTTGTCGAGCACAATGCCAGAGGCCGCCCGCACATCTTCGGGCGCGGCCCACGGCGCATGAATGTGCTCCGTTGGGAGTTTAGAAATTTCCGGAACCCAGGTCCGCACATAGTCGCCGTTGGGATCGAACTTCTCGCCCTGCGTCACGGGATTGAAAATGCGAAAATAGGGCGCTGCATCGGCCCCGCATCCCGCGACCCACTGCCAGCCGGCTGCATTGTTGGCGAGATCGGCATCGACAAGCGTATCCCAGAACCATTCTTCGCCGCGCTGCCACGGCACTAGCAGATCTTTGATCAGGAACGACGCCGTAATCATGCGCACGCGATTGTGCATGTAGCCTGTTGTCCAAAGTTCGCGCATTCCGGCGTCGACAATGGGGTAGCCGGTTTGCCCGCGCTGCCAGGCTTTGAGGTGGCCGGCATTTTCCGACCAGGGAAAAGCCGAAAACTCTGAGCGAAAGGGCGCTTTAGGCAGGTTTGGCCAGTAAAACAGAAGGGTGTGGGCGAATTCTCGCCAGACAATCTCTTTGAGAAAAGTCTCGTGTCCTTTATCTGAGCCGGCGTTGCGCGCGGCGGCTTGGCTCGACCGGTACCAGCAAAGGGCTGGCGTGATTTCACCGAAATGCAAATGCGGAGAGAGACGCGATGTGCCGGGCAGATCCGGCCTGTTGCGGGCCTCCGCGTAGTTTTTCATGGCACTGTCAAGGAACGTGTCGAGACGCGCGTTGGCACCTGCTTCGCCGGGGACCCATTCGGCCGCCAAACCTGCCGGCCAATCGAGCTTGCGGGGCAACAACTCAAGACTTGCGAGCGTGTCGCTTTTTGGCAGCTTGGCTGGCGGCGGAATAACATCGGGCGCGGCGACGGGCTTCCCAACAGTGAAATCAGACGACAAGGCGCGCCAGAACGGCGTGTAGACTTTGAATACGTCGCCCGCTTTGGTGCGGATGTCCTCAGGCTCGCGCAACAAAGCGCCGGAGAAACGCTTGCACGTTATTCCGCGTTCTTCCAGCAGGGCCTTCAAATCCGCCTCAAGGGCGACGGTAGAGGGCTCGTAGCCGCGGGAAAAATATACGGCCCCTGCGCCACACTCGGCGGCGATTTTGGGTACAATCTCGCGCGCTGGTCCACGGCGCAGGATGAATGTATTGCCCTTCTTCGCGATTTCTTTGGCGAGTGCCGCCAGACTGTGATGCAGCCACCAGCGCGACGCGCCGCCCATTTTCCACTGGCCGGGCGATTCGTCATCCAGCACGTACATCAAGACGATGGGAGCGCCGGTCTTCACGGCAGCGGTCAGCGCGCGATGATCGCCGAGCCGGAGATCATTGCGAAACCAAAGAATGATGGGAGCGTTCGACATGCGCCTCTTAAGGGGCTCTTCGGGAGCAAATAAAGGCGCCACCAGTGCTCGCGACCGGAAGCGGCGCGTCGTGACTTAAACGGGGTAGACCAGCGCTTAGTTCACTAAAGGAATTGTGATTGGGCGTTCCAGTGTCCGAGCCGAGTTAATTGAAGAGAAGATCGAACAAGCTCTTGGGCTTGGTCCGCTTTTGGGCCTGCTGGCGTTTCGGCTCGCGCCGTTCCGGTTGGGATGAACTGAAGGGCGTATCCCATGGCGACCAGCCGGTGTGCCGCGATGCGCTTGAGCCTGGCCGCTTCGGAGCGGCAGGAACAGCGGCGACCGGTGTTTCATCCGGTTTTGAGGAACGCAACGCGAATTCATCGGTGACGCCATCGATGCTGGCGATCTGCACCCGGTCCTCTTCCCACGTCCAGCCCGCGATCCGCTGGCCCTGCCGGTGTGGCTGAATACTGACGACCTTGGCATTTTCGATATCGACGATGGCCGCGAGCTCGGTGTCTTCGGGTCCATTGTTGGTAATCACCCGGCCACCCGAAAAACGCAAAACGCCGTAGCCCTTATGCGGCGGCTTTTTCAGTTCCCACTCGAGGAGTTTGGGCTGTCCTTCGCCCATCATTTCAAGCGCGACGCGCAACCCAGGATAATCATCGCTGACGGCGAAATAGGCGTTGCGTTGCATGACGACGCGCCAGCTGCCGGTTCCAGCTCCAGCAATCAAACTGTCTTCGCTCAAGTCGGTGCCCGCACCAAGCCGCTTCAGGGCGTCTTCGGCAAGCCTCCATCCAGGCCGCAATTCCAAAGCCTTGCGCAGACTAACGATGGCCGCATCGGGCCGCCCTCTCACTTCTTCGATTTCGCCGTTGGCCCATTGAACCTCGGCGCTGTTTGCTTCGAGCTTCAAGGCCGTCTCGATGTCCTTAACGGCGACGTCCCCTTGCTGGTTTTGTTTGTAGACGAAAGCGCGGAAAGCAAAGGTAACGGCTGAACGCGGATCAAGTTCAATGGCCCGGTTGAGATCGGCGTAAGCTTCGTCAAAGGCGTCCGCGATACCGTGTGCCAGGCCACGAGCCTGATAGGCTTGCACGGACGCCGGATTGAGTTCGAGCGCGCGCGTGAAGTCCTTAATGGCCGACGGCGCATTGGCAGCATTGAGATAAGCGTAGCCGCGCAGAACGTAGATTTCGGGATTGTTGATATCGAAGGCAATGGCGCGCGACAGATCTTCTATGGCTTCCTCGCTCTGCCCGATATCAAGACGCGCCGTCGCACGATTGCGATACGCGGAGGCGAAGCGGGCATCCGCGTTGACGGCACGCGAGAAGTCGCGGATGGCGGCGTGCGGCCTGCCGGTTGCAAGATGTACAAGACCGCGCCCTGAGAGGGGTGGCGCACTGGCGGGCATCAGTTCGATGGCGCGCGTGAAATCGATCACGGCTTCGGCCGTTTGTCCCAGTTTCAGGCGCGCGTTGGCCCGGTTGCTGTGGGCCGCGGCATAACCCGGGGCCAACAAAATGGCGCGGTCGAAATCCTTGATGGCTTCGGCGTACTGACCAGCCGAGAGCAAGAGGTTGCCGCGATTGTTGTAGGCCGCCGGATACTCGGCGAAAAGCTGCACAGCGCGATTGAAATCTTCGAGCGCCAACTTGGTCTGACCGGTCCGGCTATATGCGACGGCGCGGTCGTTCAGGATCGTGGCACGGCGGTCGTTGGCGAGGCCCGTGTCCTTGAGCGCATCGGTGTGGGCGGCAATCGCTTGCGCGGGGTCGTTGCGGCCTGGGCTTGGCTGAACCGGCGCTTCAGCGGGTTGAGCGGGTGGAGCGGCTTGTGGCTCGGAAGGAGCGGTTGCAGCAGGCTCTTTCGCAGGCGCTTCTCCAGGGGCCGCCGATACGACGTCCACGTTCGAAGCCAACACGAACGAGGCGGCAAAAAGGACAGCAATGGGGCTCACGGTCTGGCGCATCGATCCCGGCTATGGGTGGGTGTGAATAGGCGGCTGTCAAAGTCCGATTCTGTGCTCGCAACTTAACTGGCTCGTGCGCCTCGTCGAAACACAATATTTAAGGCCATATCGAGGCCCAATTTCAATCTAACCCATTGAGAGCGAGCCGATAAGGCCGAAACTGCAATTTGGGATGCATCGATGAACTTGTGGCTGAGACTGATCTGGCTGCTGCTGACGGCTTCAAGGCGCCCGCAACTGACCTTACCGGGCTCAATGTCCGTGCTGCATTTTCGCGTCTGGCTGCACGATCTCGACTTGTCTCTGCATATGAACAATGGGCGTTACCTGACGCTTATGGATCTCGGGCGGCTCGATATCATGCTGGGGTCTGGGTTGTTGCGCGCCGCGCTGCGTCACAGATGGACCCCTATCGCGAGCGCGATCACGATCCGTTACCGGCGCGAACTCCGCCCCTTTCAGACGTTCCGGCTGGAGACGCGGCTACTCAATTGGGACACGACGCTCGTCGTGATGGAGCAAACCTTCTTTGTTGACGGCGGGGAGCGCGACGGTCAGGTTGCGGCGCGGGCCCTCTTCAAGGGCGGATTGTATGACCGCAGTACCAAAGCCTTTGTGCCGATGGCGCGGCTCATGGAGACAATTGGCGTATCGGTTGCGAGCCCAGCGCCAACACCAGAGGTTGAGGCTTTCTTGAAGGCGGATGCGGAATTGCGGCAGGGAGGCCATGGCGGCCAGGGCGCGTTGCCGCCATCTTCACGTTAACTCACCGCTTCTCACACCACTGTGTTAGTTGGCTGGCAAAAGCTAGCCCTCCGGCCAATTGCAGGACACGAACGAGGATGCGAGGGTAATCAACGATATTGAAGCCGAGCTGCTCGCTGGATTGGGGTATATCGCCAATTCCGGCGGCCGCTTGGGCCAATCTGCTTTCGGTGAGCCATATGAGACAACTCTCTACGAAAATATATTCCGCGTTCCTCTTGTTTCTGTTGGCCGCGTCTGGTGCCGCTCAGGCAGCGGGCACTTGCTCGGGCGGCGCGGCGTGGGTTGGAGATTTGACCCCGATCAGTGCCGCCGATTGGAATGCAGCACGCGCCGCCCACCTCATGGAGCGCGCGGGCTTTGGTGAGGCCCCCGACGCTGTGGCCCGTCTGGCCACGCTTGACCCAGCACGGCTCGTTCGCGATCTCGTGGCGCCGCAAGGGATCGATAACAGCCAATTGGCGGCATTCGATGAATCGGGCGTGTTCGATGCCTCCTTAGACCCCTTCCCGCCCAGCCGGCCGGCTGCCACCGATCTCGCCAAGGCAAAAGGCGAAGCTCTGGGCGTCAAAGTGAAGCCTACGGGCAACCGCCGACTACAGCCTGTTGCCAATCGTTTTTTCTACTGGCTGCGCGCGAGCAAGCTTGAGACGCAACGCATGAGTTCCTGGTGGGCCGACCGCATGTTGGCCACCAATCGCCCGCTTGAAGAAAAGATCGCACTCTTTTGGCACGGACATTTTGCGACCAGCGAAGACAAGGTGCGCGACTACCGAAAAATGTTGAAACAGCTGCAGCTGTTTCAAAGCAAGGGCCTTGGTGATTTCCGCGAGCTGCTGATCGGCGTTGCCCAAGATCCGGCGATGCTGGCGTATTTGGATGCCGGTGTGAACGTAAAAGGCTCGCCCAACGAGAACTTCGCGCGCGAGATCATGGAACTGTTCACGATGGGGGTGGGCAATTACACGGAAGCCGATATTCGCGAAGGCGCACGTGCGTTCACGGGCTGGAATTTCGCGGGCACGAAGTTCGTCGTGAATGACGCGCAACACGATGGCACTGAGAAGGCGTTTCTGAAAGAGCGTGGCAATTTCGACGGTGTGCAAACCATCGACATTATTTTGAAGCAACAGGTGACGGCAGAATTCATTGCCGCGAAGATGTATCGCTTCTTCGTGCGTGACGACATCGCACCGGCTTTGCGCAAGCAGTTGGGCGATGTGCTGCGCAATAATAAGTACAAAATCGCGCCGCTGCTCGAGACGATATTCCTGTCGCGCGATTTCTACTCCAGCGCCAGTTGCGGCACGCATATCAAGAGTCCAGTGGAATTGG
>JANOKZ010000298.1:0-9827 GCA_031419515.1 Hyphomicrobium sp. | reverse complement strand
GGATCACGCCACGTAATTGCATGATATCGCGGCCATGATGGACTTTAATGGCTACATTGCCCTCCTACAGTTGAGACACGTCAGCAACATCACCGCCGTGCATCAAGCCTATCGAGCCGCCCGCGCCATGTGTGGATAGCCTTGTCTGCGGTGACGAGCGTTAGACTCTCAACCAGCGCTGTCGCGACCAGAAACCTATCGGCCGGGTCCTGATGCCCCCAATCAAGTTCTGATGCGAGAACCGCGTGCTGGACTTTGAGTGGCATCTCGTGATAGCCGCTCACAAAGACGCTCTGCGTCCAGGCCTTGATCGGCGAGGTGAGCTGCACGCGCCCCTTGCGCGCGGCCACGCCCACTTCCCAGATGCTGATCGGCGAGACGTACACCTCGCCTTCGTGGAATTCGTCTGCGATTCGCTTGCGCGCGGCCGCGCCGAGGCGGTCCGATCCTTCGTCCATCCAGATTAGGGTATGCGTGTCGAGAAGTAGCGGCATCGCCCTAGCCTTTTCTTTTCGAAGCCCTGCGGGCTGCTTTCTTCCGTGGCGAACCGGCAAGATTGGGGTCGGCGCGATACCACTCGCTCATTTCCTCTGGACCTAGAATTTCAACGAGATCATCATTGGGATCGGCTGTTTTGATGAGCGCCTTGCCGCGGCCAAATGGATTTACGCGCGCGGGTCGCGCCGCTTCCAGCCGGGCAACCGTTTTACCGCGCTTGGTGATGACGATCGGTTCGCCGGTCTCGTTCACCTCGTCGATGAGTTTCAGGCACTTGGCCTTGAACTCGCTGGCTTTGATCTCGCGCATCGGAAAATTCTCTTATGTGACCATGTGATATGACCATGGTCACATTGTATAGTCATGTTTGGGTGTTGATGCAAGTTCTGTAACGCCGTTGTGAGTCCGAGAACCGTCGCGCCGGAATTCCCTCAACAGACAAGCCATGCTACCCTCTCGATCATGAACATACGCGACACACACACGGGCTACGGCATTGTTACGCGCCTTTTCCATTGGCTGATGGCTATCGCCATCGTCGCCATCTTCGCGCTGGGCTACTGGATGGTTGGGTTGCAATACGACAACCCCTACTACAACAGCGCGCCAGACCTGCACCGCAGCCTTGGCATCTTGCTTGCAATTGCGCTCCTTGTCCGGTTCGGATGGCGCCTCGTCAACGTCCACCCGGACGATAGCGAACTCTCTAAGCTGGAGCGCCTGAGTGCCAAGGCCGCGCACTGGGGCTTTTATGCGCTACTTTTGGCCATCACTTTGAGCGGCTACTTCATATCCACATCCGACGGAAGGCCAGTTGATGTTTTCGGGCTTTTCTCGGTACCATCCGCCGTGGTCAGTAAGGAAATGACGGATACAGCCGGTTACATTCACCGTATTCTCGCCTATATCGTCATCGCTCTGGCGGTCCTTCATTCTGCCGCAGCTTTGAAACATCACTTCGTTGACCGCAGCACTATTTTGAAGCGCATGTGGTCTGGTCCGCCGGAAACCTGAGGAGTCGCTGAGATGCAGAAATCGACGTTTGCCGCCGCCGTTCTTGGCGCCGCTTTTGCCTTTGCGTTGCCGGCCTCTGCGGCCGAGTTCGCTTTCGATAAAAAGGGCATGCACGCCTCCATTACCTGGCGCATCAAGCATCTGGGATACAGCTGGATGTCGGGCCGCTTCGACAATTTCGACGGCACGTTCTCGTTCGACGATAAAGCGCCGGATGCGTCGAAAGTGAAGGTCGATATCGACGTCGCCAGCATCAGCTCCAATCACGGCGAGCGCGACAAGCACCTTCGCAGCCCCGATTACCTCGACACGGCCGCGTTTCCGAAGGCGACCTTCGAGAGCACATCGGTCAAGATGTCGGGCGACGGCAAGGCCAAGATCACCGGCAATTTCACGATGCGCGGCGTGACCAAGGAAATCGTCATCGATGCCGAGCGCGTCGGCGGCGGCCCGGATCCCTGGGGCGGCACGCGCGAAGGTTTTAGCGGCACGACGCAGTTGACGCTCGCCGACTTCAAGATGAAAAAGGAATTGGGTCCCTCTTCCGCGATTGTCTATCTGACGCTCGACGTCGAGGGCGTCAAGAAATAGCTGCTCATTGCCGTATTGATTGATAAGGGCCGGCGGCACTTCGTTAGGTGCGCGCCGGCCCTTTTGGTAACCGGGGCTCCAAGAGTCATGACGCGATCTATTCTCATTACAGGATGTTCCTCTGGGATAGGCCTTGATGCGGCGCGCACGTTGAAGGCGCGCGGATGGCGCGTGATCGCGACGGCGCGCAAGGACGACGACCTCGAACGTCTGCGGCGCATCGAGCGCGTTGAAGCGCTGCATCTTGAACTCACCGATCCCGCGTCGATTGCAACGTGCGCGATTTCCGCACTCGAAATGACAGGAGGGAGGCTTGGCGCTATTTTCAACAACGCGGCTTTTGGCCAGCCGGGCGCGGTCGAAGATTTGACGCCCGCCGTTTTGCGCGAGCAACTCGAAGTCAATCTCATCGGCGCGCACGATCTGACGCGGCGCATTATTCCGGCCATGCGCCGCAACGGTGTAGGCCGCATCGTGCAGTGCTCTTCTGTCCTGGGTTTTGTCGCAGCGCCCTATCGCGGGGCCTATAGCGCGTCGAAGTTTGCGCTCGAGGCCTTGTCGATTGCCATGCGTGGCGAACTCGACGGCAGCGGGATTTCCGTGTCGATCATCGAACCCGGTCCGATCCGCTCGCGCTTCGTCGAGACGGCGGTGGCGCGGTTGAGATCGCACATCGATATTGAAGCGTCTCCCCATCGCGACAAATATCTGGCGCGGCTGGTCGCGATGGACGCTGGCGGCAAGGCAGCGTTCAAACTTGAGCCAGAAGCCGTGACCAAGCGCCTTATCCATGCGCTCGAAAGCGCAAGGCCTAGGCGGCGCTACTACGTCACCACGCCGACATACCTTGCAGCGGCGGCGCAGCGGCTGTTGCCGGGGTTCGCCAACGAGTATTTCGCGAAAAAGTTTTGAGATGCTAGGCTGGCGCATGTTTTCATGCGCTGAGTTCATGCGCCAGCGAAGGGCATTGATCAGATGAGCCAATCGATTGACGCGCGCAGCGAGCCCGTTCTGAAGCGCACCATTGGGCCGATGCAACTGACGCTTTACGCTCTCGGCAGTATGCTGGGTTCCGGAATATACGGCTTGATCGGGCAGGCAGCGGGGCAGGTGGGCAATGCCGTGTGGCTGTCGTTTCTGGTCGCGCTTGTTGCGGCTCTGCTGACAGCATTGTCCTACGCGTCGCTCGGTTCGCGTCATCCACGCGCTGGTGGCGCCGCTTATGTGACACAACGCGCTTATGGCATCCCCGTTCTGAGTTTCGCCGTCGGCCTCGCGCTTGTGTGCTCGGGTTTGACGTCGGTTGCTACGCAGTCGAAGGTGTTTGCCACCAACATCAGCGCTTTGATGGGCGCGGGTACGCTGCCGGTTGAGCTGATTGCTCTCGGTTTTATCTTACTGCTGGCCGGCATCGTCTTTCGCGGCATCCAGGAATCGATGTGGGTCAATGTCGTGTGCACGATCGTTGAGGCCGCAGGCCTGTTGATCGTTATCGCGGTCGGCATGTCGCACTGGGGCAGCGTCGATCTTTTCGAGGTGCCGCCCGAGAAAGCCGATTCGAGCTTGATGTTCCTCGTCATGCTCGGCTCGGTTCTCACGTTCTTTGCATTCATCGGTTTTGAGGACACGATCAATGTTGCGGAAGAAGTCAAGGATCCGCAGACGACGATTCCGATAGCGCTTGTATTGGCGACGGCTGCGGCGGCAGTTCTGTATATCGCCGTTGCAATCACGGCCGTTTCCGTAGTGCCGTGGCGCGATCTGGCGGCAGCGCCGGCACCTTTGGCCGAAGTGATGAAGCGCGCGTCGCCCAATTTCCCGCCGCTTATCATGACGTTTATTACGCTGTTGGCTGTGGCAAATACAGCGCTTGTTAATTACATCACCGCTTCGCGGCTGCTCTACGGCATGTCGCGCCAAGGACTGTTGCACGATAGGCTTGGCGAAATCCATGCCGGCCGCCAGACGCCACATATTGCAATTGCGGCGCTGTTTTTGATACTCGTTCCCTTAGCGCTCATGGGGTCCATCAAGGATTTAGCGTCGGCGACTGTGCTGCTGCTTCTGTTCGTGTTCGCCGTCGTCAATGGCGCGCTCGTGATTCTGAAGACGCGCGAGGGCGAGACCGAAGGGCGCTTTGAAGTACCGCTTGCTGTACCGGTCTTGGGCGCCATTGTTTGTGCGATCCTGATCCTGTTTCGCGTATCGACCGGCGATTGGCGGGCGCCCACGATTGCGGGGGCGTTGTTGGCTGGGATTCTTGTCATCTACGCGATCCTAAAACCAGAGCCGATTGAGGGATGAGATTTGAATGACGCGCGTGCCGCCGCGAGCACTCGCATGGGCGCGAACCAGCAGCCCAATGAACCACGTGGAGATCCCGGATAGCCGCCTTCTTTTTCGCGCCTCTGGCGCGGACGCGGCTTCCGGGAACGCGGTGTGGGGTGAGCCGCGCCGCCCATTCAGGCCTTTTATTTTCGTCGTGAGTCCCGGCTCGGGTTTGCACGAAAGTGTTCACCCCCGATGATACGGGTGGCCGCTCAAAATCGTTGCGGCGCGGTAGAGTTGTTCGGCCAGCACGACGCGGGCGAGGCCGTGCGGCAGGGTAATGGCGCCAAGCGAGAGCGTGAGGCTCGCGGTTTTCAAAACGTCGAGCCCCTGTCCATCCGGACCGCCGATGAGAAAGGCGCAAGCTTTTGTGCCAGCATCAGCTTGCTTGCCAAGCAGGCCAGCGATGGCTTCGCTGGTCATGTGTTTGCCCTCGACATCGAGCGCGATTTTGTAGGTCGCGGCGCCGGTCGTTTTGAGGAGGCGCTGCGCTTCGTCTGTTTTGCGCGCGTCGGCACTCGCGGCGCGGCTTTCAGGAAGTTCGGCGATCTCGAGCGGCCCAAGGCCGAGCGCGCGGCCCTGCGCCTCGCATCGTTTGACGTAGCGCGCGACGATCTCGCGCTCTGCGTCATCCTTCAATTTGCCAATGGCAGCGATCAGAATACGCATGATGCCGGCGCCCATATGCGCCGTGGCGCTCGATCAATGTTGTGACGACGGATCGCTTTGCGATGGGTCTGCAGTGACGTCGGCCTTCCACATCTTCTCGAGATTATAGAAGTCGCGCACTTCCGGGCGGAAGACGTGGACGATGATGTCGCCGGCGTCGATCAGCACCCAGTCGCAGGTCGGCATGCCCTCGACGCGCACGCGCGTGAGACCCGCTTCCTTGAGCTTTGTCGCGAGCTGATCGGCGATGGCGCCGACGTGGCGATCTGAACGGCCGGTGGCGATGACCATGTAATCACCGAGCGATGATTTCCCTGCGAGCGGAATATCGACGATTTCTTCGGCCTTGGCTTCGTCAAGCCAGTGGATGATGTCGTCCAGTAGTTTTGCCGAGCCCGGCGTTAAAGCCTTTGGGCCGGCGCGAGAAGTGCTCTTGCGGGCGCTTCCGGAGGCGGTACGTATCAAGCGGTCGAGGTCCTTTCCTGCTTCGGTCGATCCGGGCATTTGCAGCGCGGAATCTCGCAAACATAAGCGGGGACGCCGGTTCGAGCAATCGAATTCACAAAGGGGTTAGATAAAGTTCAATTATATCAATGCGATGACAATAGCCGGCTACGGTCGCGCAGGACGTTTGGCACGCAATTTGGTCGATGACTGCTCGGAAAGCCGGCTGGTTAAGAACACCCAGGCGGGAGGCTGTGCAGTGGGCAGGCTGCGGGCTTCGGCTTCCCCAAGACGCGCTTGACCCAAAAGCTGGGCTGCTTCGCCCGCGAGAGATTTCAGACGCCATCCGGGGCGGTCCACGACGGCAATGGGGAACGAAGCCGCTATACTCTTCCAATGTTGCCAGCGATTGAAGCCGGCGAGATTGTCGGCGCCCATGACCCAAACGAAATTGACGCCTTGAAAACGCGATTTTAGGAACGCTAGCGTGGCAGCGGTGTAGGGCGTGCCGAGGTCGGCTTCAAAGCCGGTAATTTTCATCTTGGGACCGCGTGCAAAGTTGCGTGCCGCGGCCATGCGTTCGAATTGCGGCGGGAGGCTCCCATTGGCTTTGAGCGGATTACCGGGTGTCACGACCCACCAGAGTTGATCGAGATCGAGACGCTTGAGGGCGGTTTCAGCGACGATGGAGTGGCCTTCGTGCGGGGGGTTGAACGATCCGCCCATGATGCCGATGCGCTGGCCTGGAAAGGCGAGGGGGGTTTTGACCCGGATGGAACCGAACGAAGCGGCCCGAGAGCTACTCGCGGTCATTGCAGCGGCTCCACGCCCAGGTCCTTACAGATCTTGCGAACCAGAATTTCATTGATCTCCCGGTGTCGCGGATCGCACGTTTTTTCTGGATTGAGCCACCAAGAATGCCGCCCCCCCTCGCGCACTTCGACGCAAACGTGTCTGACAAGGTGATGGAGGAGGTCGCGCCGCTTCATAAAGTGATTGTGATTTCTGAAAAGTCACTTCCGGCGGCGGCGAGTGCATCTTGCCGGTTGAAATCTAAAGCTTCGGAGAGCGCTTCCTTTAAGCTTGGAATGAGTTCCTCGCGTGTTTCCTCTTGGCAATTGACGCCGGGAATCTCTTCGATCCAACCGATCCACCAAGCGCCATCTTGTTTGATCACGGCAGAATATGCCGGTTGGGGCGGGGGCGTGACGTGCTTTGTCATAGACTCAACTCCAATAGCAGAGTTCACTTGGGCCGGATCTGGCCGTTGCCGCGCACGAGATATTTGAAGCTCGTCAGCTGCTCGACGCCGACGGGGCCGCGCGCGTGCATCTTGCCGGTGGCGATGCCGATCTCGGCGCCGAAGCCGAACTCGCCGCCGTCCGCGAATTGCGTCGAAGCGTTGACGAGGACGATGGCTGAATCAACACGCGCGAGAAACTGGTTCGCGGTTTTCTCATCCCCGGTGATGATGGCGTCGGTGTGCTGCGAGCCGTATTTCGTGATGTGATCAATGGCTTCATCTACGCCATCGACCGTTTTGACGGCGATGATGGCGTCGAGAAATTCCCGGCCGTAGTCGTCGGCTGCGGCGGCCTTGACGCGCGGGTCCGCTTTTTGTGCCGGCCCGTCGCCCCGCACTTCGCAACCGGCGTCGAGGAGCGCCTTGACGAGCGCCGGCAAGACGTCAGCAGGCGCGTTCTTGTCTACGAGCAGGCACTCGGTTGCGCCGCATACGCCTGTGCGCCGCATCTTGGCGTTGAGGACGACGGGAATGGCGATATTGAGATTGGCCGCGCGATCGACGTAGGTGTGGCAGATGCCTTCGAGGTGCGCGAAGACGGGCACGCGTGCTTCGTCCTGGACGCGCTGCACCAGGCTTTTTCCGCCGCGTGGCACGATCACATCGATTGCACCGTTGAGGCCCTTGAGCATCTGGCCGACGGCTTCGCGGTCCGTTGTCGGCACGAGCTGGATGGCCGCTTCCGGCAAACCGGCCGCGCGCAAGCCTTCAACGAGGCAGGCGTGGATCGCGACACTCGAATGGTGGCTTTCCGAGCCGCCGCGCAGGATTGCGGCATTGCCGGCTTTGAGGCTGAGCGCGCCCGCATCCGCCGTCACGTTCGGGCGGCTTTCGTAGATAATGGCGATGACGCCCAAAGGCACGCGCACGCGCTGGAACTTGAGACCGTTCGGGCGGCTCCACTCAGCGAGTACCGTGCCAACGGGATCGGCGAGGGCGGCGATGTCTTCGAGGCCTTTGGCAATTGCATCGACGCGCTTTTCGTCAAGCAGCAGGCGATCAACGAATGACGCCGGGCGATCCGCAGCGTTGGCGGCGGCGATGTCTTTGGCGTTCGCCGCGAGGATGGCGGGCGTTGCCGCGCGCAAGGCTTTGGCGGCGGCGATGAGGGCGGCGTTTTTTTGATCCGTTGACGCGACGGCGAGAACACGCGCGGCAGAGCGTGCGGCCCGGCCGATGGCGAGCATCAGTTCTTGTGTTTCGCTGGATATGCGCTCAGCTTTGTTCATGGCCGCTACTTCCTATTCAACGCCATATCATCGCGGTCTCACGGTGTCTGACCCTCCGGGTCTGACACCGCGTCACACGCCATCATCCCATCTCAAATGGCCATAGAGTCTTTCCGTTTCGAGGTCTACGCCTTCGTGCAGGAATGTCTGATAGCTGCCACCTGGGGCTGACTTCGCGAACATTTCGAGGGTTGAGTTAACGTCCAGCCAGGGCGGAGGCGTTCCGAGCCCAGAATAGCAGCGGGCGCTTGACCAATGCCAGCCCTCCGGGACCCGGCAAAGACCCGCAGCAACGGGATTGAGATGAATATATCGTAACGTTTGCAATAGCTGCGAGTCGTCCTCAATCAAGATCGAGTTTGCACGGCCTCTGAACAGTGGACCGTCGCGTCCGGTGCGCTTGTTTACGAGGCGCGTGTATTTGCCAGAAAGCTGTTTTAGGAACTCCGACAGATTCGCTCCTCGGCTGCAGACGAGCAAGTGGAAGTGATTACTCATCAAGCAATAACCGTGAATTTCTGTGTTCGTCAAATTGGATGCTTTTACCGAGCAATCGAGGAACGATTGCCGGTCGGTGTCGTCCAAGAATATTTTTTGGCGGGCGGCACCGCGATTCATGACATGATGAAATGCATTCTCGAAATCAATGCGGAGCGGGCGAGGCAATTCAGCACCTTGTGTTCCACGGTGTCAGACCCGGAGGGTCAGACACCAAGTCTACTTCCTATTCAACGCCATATCATCGCGGTGGATGAGGGTATCGGGGCCTTCGTAGCCGAGGATCTCGGAGATGGCGCCCGACTTCTTGCCGATGATACGCGCGGCGTCGCTTTTCGTATAGGCAATGAGGCCGCGACCGAGTTCCCGGCCGTCGCTAGCGCGCATAATCACGGCGTCGCCGCGGTCGAAATCACCTTCAACGCGGGTGACGCCAGCGGGAAGCAAGCTTTTGCCCGAGAGCAAGGCTTTTTCAGCACCTGAGTCGATTGTGATGTAACCGGCGGGTTCAAGCTGTCCTGCGATCCAGCGCTTCTTCGCCGTAACAGGATCGGATTTGGCGAGGAACCACGTGACCTTTGCGCCGTCAGAAATTGCTTGCAGAGGGTGCATGATCTTGCCCGTGCTGATGACCATGTTGGTGCCCGCGCCAAGCGCGATTTTGCCGGCTTCGACCTTGGTCTTCATGCCGCCTTTAGAGAGTTCCGTGCCCGCGTCGCCTGCCATGGCTTCGATCTCGGGCGTGATTTCGGTCACGAGGGGAATGTGTTTGGCATTGGGATCGTCATTCGGCGGCGCGGTGTAGAGGCCGTCGATATCGGACAAGAGCACGAGGCAATCGGCCGAGACCATGGACGCGACACGCGCCGACAAGCGGTCGTTGTCGCCGTAGCGGATTTCCGTTGTCGCGACGGTATCGTTTTCGTTGACAACGGGAACGGCTTTGAGAGCCAATAGCTGTTCGATGGTATGGCGGGCATTGAGATAGCGGCGGCGCTCCTCCGTATCGCCAAGCGTCAGAAGAATTTGCGCCGCGATGAGCCCCCGCGCCTGCGCCAGTTCCTGATAGGCGTGGGCGAGCGAGATTTGTCCAACGGCGGCAGCCGCCTGGCTCTGCTCAAGTTCAAGCGGGCCTTTGGGAAGCTTGAGTGTGTGGCGACCAAGCGCGATGGCGCCCGACGAGACAAGCACGATATCCTTGCCGGACTTTGCCAGAGCCGCGACGTCGTCCATGAGTGACGACAGCCATTCGG
>JANOKZ010000297.1:0-2169 GCA_031419515.1 Hyphomicrobium sp. | reverse complement strand
CAACGCCGCCGAGATGGCGAAAGAGGCGATCAAAGCCGTCGACAACGGCAGAACAGAATTCATTCCATCGAACTGGAAAAAAACTTACGACGAGTGGATGCACAACATCCAGCCGTGGTGCATCTCTCGCCAATTGTGGTGGGGGCATCAAATTCCGGCGTGGTACGGGCTCCAATTTGATCGCAAGGACAAAGCGTTCAAACTGGATACTCAAATTGTTTTCGTTGCCCAAAGCGAACAAGAAGCCATCCAGATGGCTGAAAAGTATTACGGGTACGATGTCGCTGTCGCAACAAGTAGCAAAGCGATGCTGGAATCCTTCGCCGAAGCCGCCTATTCCAAAGAACCCTCGAAGGCCGTCTTGAGGATACACCGCGACCCCGACGTCCTCGACACGTGGTTCTCGTCCGCGCTGTGGCCGTTTTCTACGATGGGCTGGCCGGACGACACGGCCGAGCTCAAGAAATATTATCCGACCTCCGTGCTCGTCACCGGCTTCGACATCATCTTCTTCTGGGTTGCCCGCATGATGATGATGGGCATGCACTTCATGAAAGAAGTGCCGTTCCGCCAAGTCTACATCCATGCCCTCGTGCGCGACGAGAAGGGGCAGAAGATGAGTAAGTCCAAGGGCAACGTCATGGACCCCTTGGTGCTGATCGACGAATTCGGTGCCGACGCGCTGCGCTTCACGCTTGCCGCCATGGCAGCCCAAGGCCGCGATATCAGGCTCGCGAAATCGCGTGTCGAAGGCTATCGCAATTTCGCGACCAAGCTTTGGAATGCGGCGCGCTTCGCCGAAATGAACGAGTGTGTGCGCCAGCAGAATTTCGATCCCGCCAAAGTCGAGCAGACCATCAACAAATGGATTATCGGCGAAACAGAACTCGCGGCCAAAGCCGTCACCGAAGCGCTCGAAGCTTACAAGTTCAATGAGGCTGCGAATTCGGCCTATGAGTTCGTCTGGGGCCAGTTTTGCGATTGGTATGTCGAACTCATCAAGCCGCTATTAGCTGGCGACGATGAAGAGGCCAAGGCCGAGACGCGCAATACGACGGCCTGGGTGCTCGATCAGATTTTGAAACTACTTCACCCGTTCATGCCGTTCATCACGGAAGAACTGTGGGCGCATATGGTAGAGCACGGCGTCGCGCGCCGCACGATCCTGACCTTGAGTGAGTGGCCGCGCCTTGATGGGCTGGTCGACAGACAAGCCATCGACGAAATCAACTGGATCGTGCGGCTGGTTTCTGAAATCCGTTCCGTGCGCACAGAGATGAGCGTGCCGGCTGGCGCCAAAATCCCGCTCGTTATCGTTGGCGCGGATGCGGCCTTGAAAGCGCGCACGCAAAGGAACGAGGACACCATCAAGCGCCTCGCGCGTCTTGATGACATTACGTTTGCGAAGACCGCGCCAAAGCAGGCGGCGTTGATCGTGACCGGCGAGACCACGGCCGCTTTGCCGCTGGCTGGCATCATCGACATGTCGGCCGAGAAGAAGCGCCTCGAAAAAGCAATCGAGAGCGCGAACAGCGATCTGGCCAAAATGGACGCGAAGCTCTCGAACCCAAGCTTCATGGAGCGCGCCAAGGAAGAGGCGATCGAGGAAGCCAAAGAACGCAAGGCCGAGCTTGACGCTGAGATCAAACGCTTTTCGGCGGCGCTGAAGCGGCTGGGAGATTAACGTGCACTTGTAGGTTGCGATGAGGTGTCTGACCCATCATGCCGAAGGCGTGTCTTCGACACGACGGGTCTGACACCGTCCGAGAACATTACGCTTACGGCGGCTTGGTGTCAGACCCCCGATACTTGCCTGCCTCCAGCAGGACGGGTCAGACACCATTCCAACCGGCCCATTTTTTCTATGCCGCCGACGTTAACGCTGATTGTCTATGGAGCGCAGCGCTCAAACGTGGTAGAGTCCTCAAACTGCCGAAAGTCATATACGCCGGTTCGTTTTGCGAGCTGGCGTTTTTTGTTGAGCGTCACTCCCTTGGTTGTTGGATTACGCCAACGTTTCCCGTTTTGGCTAGAGTCTTTCCGGTTCATATGGAACCGTAGCCGCTGTTGTGCAGATAGTTTGCGCATTCTGTTGGCTTGAAGTGAGCGCGCAAATTTCCGATGCGCCTCCAGACGGCTTCGACGCTTCGTTCGTCAGCTTTGCGAAGC
>JANOKZ010000296.1:0-10938 GCA_031419515.1 Hyphomicrobium sp. | reverse complement strand
CCCCTGATCAAGTCTACTCTCGATTGGCGCTACGTTGAGATTGCCAAATTGGATTGGCGGGCGCAACGGGACGCGTCTTCAGCTCACGAAAAAAGCCGCATCAGCAGCGACAGCACGATCAAGAGCACAATCGACATCGTGATCGGGAAATAGAACTTAAAGTTCCCGGTCTCGCACTCGTATTTGATGTCGCCCGGCAGCAGCGTGAGGTTTGCATTCCGCGCCTCGCCATCATTGCCCGGCCGCTGCTCGGCAATATAGGCGATCGCCCCAAGGGTCAGCAGAATAGGTCAGCAGAATAATGCCAGCGGTCGGGAGTAAGGTGCTCATTGAGCAAAACTAGCCGTCATGCGGGCCGTGTGCAACCCGCATGACTTGGCCTGACGATATAATTTTCAGTTCAACGCTTGCCGCTGCCGCTGTCGCGCTGCCACTGCAGAAACAGGACCGTGCAGAGTGCGGTCAGAACCATGGTGCCGAGAATATCCGGCCTGCGGATGAAACTCATCCAGACGTCAAAGCCGTTGAGCCACCCGCCGCGTGCCGTCAGCACATTGTTCAAGAGGAGGATAACGAGCGCCACAAGGGCCGTTACGCCTGTTGCTAGAAGCGCTTCCAGCATCCGCTTCGTAATGCGTGGAACGCTCATCGTATTGCGCCCGATTGCGAGTTGGGTCCGGTCCGACATATGAGAGCTCCCTTTGGTGCCGATGCAAGGGAGATTAATACCAGATTCGGACGCATCTGGGGCTCAGTGCATTTTTTGGCATGTTGGCAAGTTCGAGTTAGCAAGATCGAGGCTCAGCGTTATCGAGTGCACGCGTCAATTGCTTGCGCGCCGGATACGCCTCATGCGGCGTTCAGCAAGCGCAAGCCAGCGTTTGCAACTCGGCAGTGAGAGTTCGCAAGAAACCGCGATGCGCGGCCGGGCAGGCTTTTCTGGTTTTGCTCCCCGTTGCGCCGATTGGATTGCGTTGGCATCCGGCGTGACGCCCGCGACGCTCTGAGGATTGGCAGCAATATCGCGGGCCGCGCGTGCGATGAGATCGGCAGCCGTCATATTGGCCATGAAGGGATTGGCGCCAATCACGGTCGCGCCGAGAAGTTCGGAGGCACTTCTGTCGGCAGCGGACATCAACACGCGCACCGCGGCGCCCGGGCCGACAAGGAATGCGAGACGCAAATTCTGGTACGTCGCTTTCTGACCTTGCGAGACGAGATACGCCGCGTTCTGCTTGGTGTAGATTTCTGCCGCACGCCGCGCCAACGGACGGTCTGTGCGCAATGCCAGAATTTCGTCGGCGGGAAGCTTATCCGTCTCCTTGGAAAAATCGGAGCGCGCGATCATCAGCCAAGTTGAGGCGATAAACTGATAGGGGCCGAGTGCGGTCGAACGCGGGTTCTTGGCGTTATCCTTGCCGCCGCTCTCGACCATCATCATGCGATCAAGAAAGACATCCATGGTCATCTCGTTCCCGCTCGACGCGTGAGCAGCGTCTTCAGCCGCCGCTGGCGTGAGAGGAGCCGACAGCAGCGCTACCCTCAGCGCCGCGGCCATGCAGCGGCTGGTTGTCATGCGGTGTCTCGCGCTACGCTGCTGCAACTCAATGTTCCCAAACATATCCAGGCTCATCTGAAGTCGCATGACTTGGGTACATGCGTCAAATACTCAGGACGCGTCTTAATAGCCCGCTGCCGGAATCTGCTGTGTTAACTGCTTTTGCCGCCTCAACTGCCGCCTTTACCCAAAACACGCAGAAACAAAGCCGTCACAAATCCCCACAACGCGTTGATAAGTGCATAAACAGGAAAGCGTGACATGAAATCGGGCACCGGCAGACCCTTCAGCGGCGGCACGGCGAAGATAGCCACGAGCGGTAGCGCGATAGCGCCGAGTGCCGTCCAGCCGATCCAATATGCAGCGCCACGTGTGTTCTTCAACAGGGCCGCGATCAAAATAGCCCAAAGCCCGCCCCAGAAGGCTTTTGAGATCACGGTTGGAACGCCGAACGGCGGCACGGGATCAAGCGACCACGCCGGAAATCCAGGAGGCAGAATGCCGCCTGCGTTCAAGGCCGCGACGGCGCATTGATGCCCCGCGATGACCGCAAGAAATCCAGCCGCGAAAGTAAGCAGGAGAGACAGTAACGGCGAGGGCGGTGACATGAAATTCTCCTGTGCTGTACCCGCTCCCGCCGGAGTCGCGCTACGGCACAGCGGGTCAGAATGTGTACGTACCTTAGCCTGTCATATCTGACAAAGCCAATACAGCGGACGGATGAAGACTGCCGCTAGGGCGATTGAGAGACCTTCGCCGGGGCGGCGGCAATCGCGGGATGGCCATCGATCATTGCGAGTAGTGACGTGATCACTGGCCTTGGGATATCAATAATTGCGGTATCGCCGGAGCGCGCAAAAAGTTTGATAGGGCAGCCTTCGGCTCCAGCGCCGCGCAGGCCGGCTTGTCATTTGGTCGGGTGTCAGCCATTTTGCGTGCATAATATTCGACTATGGACCCGGCGCTGATGCTGCGACCCGCCATGCATGACCCGGCGGCCCACCCCACTCACCACTTATCCGGGAGGACTCGACGATGCTCAAAAAAATCTTACTGGCACTCGTCCTGGTGGTGCTCGGTTTCGCAGCTTACGTTGCCATGTTGCCGGGCGAATTCAGAGTCCAGCGCTCCGGCAAGATCGGTGCGCCACCGGATAAAGTCTTCGCGCTCGTCAATGACCTGCACAAATGGGACGCCTGGTCGCCTTGGGCGAAACTCGACCCCAACGCCAAGAACGGGTTCGAGGGACCGGAGGCTGGTGCCGGCGCCTCGTTCAACTGGGATGGCAATGACGAGGTTGGCGCTGGCAAGATGACCATCGTCGAGAGCAAGCCGAATGATCTCGTGCGCCTGAAGCTCGAGTTCACCCGGCCGATGCACGGCCGGAACGACACCGAGTTCACCTTCAAGCCCGACAACGCCGGCGGCACGCTCGTGACATGGACCAATTCCGGGTACAACGATTTCATCGGCCGCGCCGTATGCCTGTTCATGGACATGGACAAAATGATGGGCGGTATGTTCGAAAAAGGCTTTGCCAACATGAACGAGTTCGTGGCGAAGGGTTAGGTGCTCAGCGCAGCCGTTCTCAATTCGTCAACTTAGGCCGCCAACTTAGGCCGCACGAGCGCTGCGGAGCACAATGTCAAAGCTCCGCGACGCCGCATGACGCGCTCTCGGCAGTCTCTATTGGACCTCGGCGAAAACGTTCTGCCGCTGCTGCGGTTTAAACTTGGGAAGCGGTTCGTTCAGCGCATCCTCAAGCCACGCCGTAATGCCCGGCCCGAGGTCCTGCAGCGACAAGACCCTGCCATTATCGAACCGCACGCCGTCATGATAGAAGCCACCTTCAATGCGCACGAAGGTCACCGTTTCGACGGGCGATAGGCCTAGTCTCAACTGCATCATCATCGGAATGCTCTCGAGCTTCAGCCGCGTGTCACACGTCATGCACACAGCGACAGACTGATCTCCCGGTACGACAAAACCGATTGACCCGCTCGGAAAGCGGTTGGACACATACGTCTCACCCTGCCGCGCCGGGCGGCTTTGGTAATGTTCTAAAGAATAGTCACACATAGTTATGACCCCTTTCGAAATGTTACATGGTTTGTGCCTCTCTGCGCCGCACGGCGCCGGGCTTGAAATACCAACTGTGCATCACCGCGAGCCTCTTCAAGTGCGGTGGCGATCACACATGTCCGGAAGGGAAATTTGTAATGTTGCGATGTACAAGAAGCGCGGATTTTGTCGCTTCTTAACAACACATTGCGCGTTACATGCCACACATGTTCTCGTTCATGTACATGGCCTAGTCGCCCGCTGGCCCGAAGTTCGTGAATATCGTTTCCAATTTTGCATCGCGCGCAACGCTCGCCGGTGTCACGAGCGTTTCTTCAAGGATCATGGGATAGCAAGCTTCGAAACTTGCGGCTTTCTTCGCGACACATTCCGGATATTGGAGCCACCGTGCTTCAATGAGAGACCGCACGGCCGCGTTATCGATATTCAGGTCGGATCATGTTCCATCTGGGCAGAACTATGGCGGCTTATCCGCGAAGCGCGGGTGCTTTGAGTTACACTTGCGCTGTCATTGCGCTCAAGAATGTCACACCCGTTGCCGTGCGGCTGAACGTCAACCGGCTTGCCTTTCTCTCAGTCTAATTGCGACAGTGGTTGCCACCTTGCACACGACTTCCCAGTATGGGGACCGCGCGCGGTATTCTGGAGGGGATATGGGTTTTCGAGATTGGTCTGCTGATTTTGGCAGGCGCACACGGAGACGTTTTAGCGCGCGTCATGTGACGCTGGTGCTGTTGGGCTTGGTGTCGTGCCTATTTGCCCGGCCGGAGCATGCCATGGCCATCGAGGAGGCTGCCGCAGCACAGGGGCCACCCTTCAAGATCCAAGTCTTCTTCAGCTCGCGTTCCGATGTTTGTTACAATACGGGCGATTTCGCTGCTATAAAGCATTTGGCCAAAATCGAACAAGACCGCATCAATCTGCGCGGCGGCGTTTCGGGCCGGCCCATCGCACTCAACTTTCACGATGACGCGCGCGATCCTAAAAAAGCCATTGGCAATGTGCGCGCAGCCCTCGCCGATCCGCAAACGCTGGCTATGATCGGTTTGACGAGTGCCAATCGCGGCAAGGCCGTATTCGAGACGCTTGGAAGCGACATCCTGAAAAGCGGCATCCCGTTTATCTCGGATGTGTCGGTCAACACTTTGTTCGCGGCCTTCCCAAACGTCTACACAACGCGCGCGTCGCAGGACACCGACAGCGTTCCCGTGATCGCGCGCTTTACGCAGTATTTCAATTTTACCCGCACCGCATTCGTTGGCCTCAAAGATGCCGTCGGGTCCGCCGCACTCGGAGACGGCCTGCGCACAACGTTGCCAGAGGGTCTGATGGTCGCCGACATGCGCATTGCGGGAGACGCCGAAAAGGTATCGGCTGAGAATATTGCCGCCATCACGAATGAAATGAAAGAAAAGCGCCCCGACCTTTTGTATCTCTACATCGGTGGCGCCAATATCCCTGCGCTCATCAAGGAACTGGTTGCGGGCGGCATAACACCGGCGCTCTTCATTGGCGGGCGCATTGAAGCGCTTCCTCCAGAGGTGACGGCCGCCTATCCCAACGCCATCTACAGTTTGGGCTGGGACCGGCCACCGGAAGTGTTCAACGACACTTTGCGGTCGATGATCTCGCCAAGTGCGGCGGTGGCTTGGATGTTCGAGGGCGCGAAAATCCCGACAGCACCTGGTTGGGCGAACGGGGAGTGCAAGTCGCGCCCCGCTGCGGAAACATCCGATCCGTTCAACAGTGCCAACATGCGCGCTATTGGTGTCGGCAGCCAGTATGCCGACATGGTTGCGCTGGTCGCGGTGTCGGCCCGGACGGCAGAGCGCAGCACCGACCCCGTCCGCTTGCGCAGTGAAGTGTTGCACCGGCTGCGCACCGCCTATGCCGCCGGCCGCGGATCGTTCAAGGGCACCTTCGACACTTGGTCGTTCGTGCCGGCGACGCGCGCCGCCGCACGCGATCCGTTCATCATCATACTGCCGCAGGGGCTGGGGCGCACGCAGCTCGCGTCCATCCAGTTCATGCGCACCAAGGACGGCGGGTTGCGCCAAATCCAGACGCTCTACGCCGATATCGATTTGATCAAAGCGCATCGCGTTGACGAAAACCAGAAATCCTTCTTCGCAGAGTTCTATCTCTCGATACGCGATAATCCGGACGCGTCCATCGACCGGCTGGAGTTCTCGAACGCCTACCTCGATGCTGAAAGCGGCGGCGGCAGGCAGGTAAGCGTCGAGACCATACATCCGGGCGGCAAGAGTGTTGCCTATCCCGATTCAATGAAAATCTACAAAGTCTCCGGGCGCTTCTTGTTCCGGCCCGATCTTTCGAACTACCCCTTCGACACGCAACGCTTCTCGATCGATCTACAGCCAAAAAGCGGGGGCGCGCCGTTTATCGTGCAGCCTCCGCCGCTCGATTTGCGCGACAAAGGCGTTGTGACCGACGGCTGGGAACCGCAGGCGCAATACGTTGGCTATAGCGAAGAGTTCGTACCTGTAGTTGACGCTTATACCCACGCACCGAGCGTCGTGCCGTTCTATCAGACGCGCTTCACTTGGTTGATGCAACGCGAGGCAACCGATTATGTCCTGCGTGTCGCCGTGCCGTTGGCGTTCATCCTCTTCGTCGCGTACTTGTCGATCTTCATTCCGCGCAATCATTTCGAGGCCATCGTCACGATCCAGGTGACGGCATTGCTGTCGTCCGTCGCGCTGTACCTATCGCTACCAAAGATTGACTCAGGTGCCGCGACCTTGTCCGACCGTGCCTTCGTGTTCGCGTATTTGATCTTAAGTATCATGATCGGTCTTTCGATTTTGCGAATCAATCCGCGCGTCGGCGGGCGCAAAGGGGCTGAGCACACGCTCGAGTTCTTACACATCGTGGCCCTCCCCGCTTTCGTTGCACTCGCCGCGTATTACGTTTACGGGTTGAGCATCGCGGTCAGGTGACCGAAGAGACTATCGTCGTGCTGGGCGTGCGGCTTAGGCAAAAGGCATGAGCGCAATAAGCATTGAGCCAGGCAATGAACCGGATATTGAATCCGGTGGCGGACTTCCGCTTCTCGCGGGCGAGCGCTGGCTGGCGGCTGCGTCGTCGCGCGACCGCAGGTTCGTGATCGCGCTTGGCGCAACCGCTCTTCTGCACGCCGTATTCGTGATTGGAATCGCGAGATCGGTGCCGCGTTACATCGGCGATCCAAGCGGCGCGGACAACGCCATCAGCATCGCAATCGTCACGGAAGCCGATCTCAAAAGTCTTTCGATGGTACCGGAGACCGGCGATCGGCCACCAGGTGCGCCGGCAAGCGCGCCTCCGGCACCCGCGCCGCAGCCGCAGTCAGAACCCCAACCCAAATCTGATCAACCGGAGACGCTGCGTCAGTCCATTACCGAGGACACGCCCGAACCCAAGTCCGAACCCAAGCCAGAGCTTAAGCCGGACCCGACGCTTGATTCAATTCCCGAACCTGATCGCGCGCCGAAAAAGCCCGTCGTCAAAACTCAACCGCCGTCGCCGCCGAAACCAAAGCAATCGGCAAAGCTTGATTTGACGCCACCCGCACCGCTTTTCAACGCACCGATCGGCGGGGGTGGCTCCGCAGGGTTCGAGCGTCCGCCCGGCATCTCGCGATCCGGCGCCAACGACGCATTTGGGTACGAGGTCATCAAAGCCCTAAAGAAAACCATGCCGCCCCACAGCGGACGGTTTGGCCGGGTGACGGTGCGGATCATTCTCGATTTGAATGGGAACGTCACGGACGTTCAGGTTGTCAAGTCCTCAAAGTTCGCCCAGATTGACCAGGAGGTGGTGTTCGCGGCTCGTCAAACCACCTACCCGTTTCCGCCGCCAAACTCCATTCCCATCGACCGGATTTTTCAAGTGACGTACATTTATAATTGAGGGTGGATACAATTGAGGTTGGGTACAATTGAGGGTGAGGGGCGTCGCGGTGGCGTGATGCGCGAAGTGGGGGCGAGGCATTGCACTGCAAAGGTGGGCACTGCAAAGGTGGCGGCCGGCCCTCGTCATGAGAGCAACGGCCGCCCGTCTCGCCGTTAGTTCTTATTGGTGCTGCCGGTCGTAGTACCGGAGGCGCCACCTGCAGCTGCTTGCGCTTTCTTCACGCAATCATCCTTGGCTTTCGTATCTGTAAGCTTCGCGCACTCGGCCGGAACAACGGCTGCGGCAGCCCCACCGGCTGCCGGTTTGGCAGCGGGTGCAGCAGCGGCCGGGGCCGCTGGTTTGGGTTGAGCGGCAGGCTCGGCTGCGAACGCCGGCGCTGAAAACACAAGTGCAGTGCCAAGAAGTGCCGTCGTCGCGAGAGTCGATTTGATGTTCATCGCAATTCTCCTTCTGTTGTTTGCGAGACGCATGCCTCTTCGAACCCAATGGTGGCGAGAATGCGTGATGCGCCGTTCACGAAATGATGACGGAGCGCAACGGCGATGTGCGCACGCTTGCCGCACGCGCGTGACGCCCGTATTTCCGGGCTTTGCGCGGCGCCTTATCATCATGAGTTTGCTAAGCGCTTCCGTTCGCCGCACAAATGTTCGCGGACGGACTATGTGCCAGAGTCTATCTGGGCGTTGCGCACTTCGCCGGCCCGCCAGCGGCGCACGTTGCCTTTAACCTGCAGGCGGTGCGCGTCAGAAAGCGCGTAAATGCGGGCCGCGATGCCTTGCGGCAGGACTTCGAGTGCTTCGGCGCGCGCGGCGTCTGTGATCCGTGCGATCAAGACCGCGACCCTCACCCAGTCTCCCGTTGTGCACGTGAGGATCAAAGCGTCGAGGCGTGCTTCAGTTTCGGCGGCTGACTGGGTTGTCAAAATCTGAGCCTTCATTTGCAGCGGATCATGGTGGAAGTGCCTGTTGCGTCCGTCCAGGTGAGTTTGCCGCCTGAGGCGGAGCCAGAAACGGAGAGCGTGAAATCCTGGGGCTGCACGTCGCCCTCGACCGAGCATTCGGCCGCAATCGCCCACGCGCCGCCTTTGGGCGTGATCTTTTTGAATGTGCAGTGCGCTTCGTGCTGGTCGTAGCCGCCCGGTGCAATGACGTAGGGCGCGCCTTCCTGGTCCTGGGGAATTGCGCAATGCGCGGCGTCGTTGCCCCAGGTGCCTATATACTCTGCTCCGGCCGCGCGAGCAGGGGTGATCGCGGCACCATGAACGGCCCAAAAAAGGACCGTAAAAGTTACCAAAGAGCAGCCGATCAAGCTCGTTTGCATGTCTTCAAGCCTTTTTTGTTGGTCTGGCAGCGTTATGTCAGCCCCGATCCATTACCGTAGCATGACTTTGGCACGCGGGAGATGCCCAGCTTTGATGACAAGCCTTATCACACGACTTGATCACAAGCCTTGATCACGCAAGCGGGAATTCCCACATGCTACTAATAATGTAAAATCTGACACAACGTCTGAGACCTCCGGAGGCTTGAGTGATGAAAAAAGCGTTCCTGACCACAATCGCAATTGGCGTGCTTGTCTTTGCCGGACCTGCGACTGCCCGCGGGCTTGGCGAAGCGGGTGAGGCGGAAGCCGCGCGCATGCACGCGAAAGCGGGAGGCCCATTGAACTATCGCGATGCCGAGCTGCTTGAGCGTCACGGCTGCCGCGATAAAACTGACAGCGACTACTGCTGGTATCTTTATAAGAAGCAGAGCGGAGCGTTCCGGCATGCTAAGAAGTATCGCAGATACTAGGCTCCGGTACCGCGCTTGAGAGTGAAGGATTTCTGCGCACGCCGCGATTGCGCTGCTTGCGTCCTTCAGTTCCACGCGTGACAGACGGCTCTGAAATGGATTGCTACGTCGCGGCCTCCAGAAACTTGGAGATCAAGTGCGATGTCTATCACGATCCAGCGCGCAATCGCGGCCGATCAGAGCGCGCTCGTTGCCCTCATTCGCAACGAGCGGCTTAATCCCAACGGGCTCTTCTGGGAAAAATTTATTGTAGCGAAGCAGGCCAACCGCTTGATTGGCGCCGTGCAGATCCGCCGTCACGCTGATGGCTCGCGTGAACTTGGCTCGCTCGTCGTCGCGCCAGACAAACGCGGCGCGGGATTGGCTGGCGAGTTGATCGACGCAGTGCTGTCAACAGAAACCGGGCGGGTCCTTATGGTGACGGGCAAGGCGCACGCCGCGCACTATGCGCGTTGGGGTTTCGTGTCCGTGAGCGCAAGCCACATATCGGGCCGCGTGAGACTCAATTTTTTCCTCGGGCAGTTGATCGGTGGCGCGCATGCCGTTGTGACCGGGCGCCCCATCAACCGGCTTGTGATTTTGCACCGTGTGCCAGAAGCAGGACGCAGCACCGGGACAGGGGCGTTGTCGGGCGAAGCGTTGACGCAATCCGCGTCAGGCGCCGCGAATTTACGCCACACCACAAATGTGATACCCGTGTCAATTCCCGGGACCTATTGATTCACTGGTGACGTTCTCGTGCGGTCATTCTTCTGCTGCGCGTACGCGGGCCCATAAGCCGCGGCGCGCCCGCGCTTGCGCCTTTCCGGGCGAGAGGTTAGCAACGGCCCAAGACTATTACGGCGAATCTTACGGCACGGGAGACTAAAACGATGGCGGACTCGAAGGATACGAACAAGGCAATCGCCGAGCTGAAGCGCGAGAACGCGGAGCTCTCCGGCATGGTGCTCGCGACCGGCGTCATTCTCACGCAACTCTTGCAGTCGATCTGCAAGCGCGAACTCAACCCGCAACAGGCTGCCGGACGCATTATGACGAATGCGCGCGAAGGCATCGAGGGCTTCGCGGCCTCGACCAAGGCCGATCCCGTCATGAAAAAACGCGCGCTCGACGCCGTGAAGCAATACGAAGAGCAGATTAGGTCTGTGCTGGCGGTTTGAGGAGGGTGCGGCAGGCCGCGCGGTGCAAGCTTCGTGTGACGCTCTCTCCGCATCGTCATCCCGGCGAAGGCCGGCACCCAGTCAACGCGCCTCACGATGACACTCAAGGCGTTCGCGAACGTGGACTTGCGCTGATGGGTCAGTGATCAACGCCTCTTTCTTTGTGCTGATGCTTGTCTGGGTCCCGGCCGAATGCCCGCAATTGCGCCGTGCGCAATTCCGGCGCCGGGATGACGTGCGTTGGCGCGGCGCTCTCTCCACCCGCGTCCCCGGCTCGGCTCGCGCAAGCGCTAGAGTCTTTCCGGTTCATATGGAACCGTAGCCGCTGTTGTGCAGATAGTTTGCGCATTCTGTTGGCTTGAAGTGAGCGCGCAAATTTCCGATGCGCCTCCAGACGGCTTCGACGCTTCGTTCGTCAGCTTTGCGAAGC
>JANOKZ010000295.1:0-4311 GCA_031419515.1 Hyphomicrobium sp. | reverse complement strand
GAACACTTCGACTGGTCGCCGGCATTTGCCGCAGGCGTCGTCTTCCGCGAGTTCTTCGCGACGGGTGGCGGCTTCTTGGCTTCTGACGCCTCGGCGTTCGACGCGCTTTACGCAAAGGCGCTCTCGAACCCCGATCCTGCTGCCCAGGCGAAGGTGATGAGCGAGATGGAACAGTGGGCTTACGACACGGCACCCGCCGTGTTCCTGGCTTCTCCGAACCAGCTCTACGCCGTCTCGAACCGCGTGAATTTCACGCCGTACGAGAGCTGGATGCTTGAGCTTGCGGAGACGTCGGTCGCTGCGAAGTAGGGCACATTTGCCTTTGAAACACGATCGGAGGGCTCCAGCGATGGGGCCCTCTTTTTTTCGTGCAGGCGATGTGTTTTGGTGGCGCTACATTGGAGAGATGGAACGCTTATGATCGTTGGCACGGCAGGACATATCGACCACGGCAAGACGGCGCTCTTGAAAGCGTTGACGGGAACCGATGCCGACCGCCTGCCGGAGGAGAAGAAGCGCGGCATCACGGTTGATCTCGGTTTCGCCTATCAGCATTTCACCGATGCACCCTCGATCAGCTTTCTCGACGTACCGGGTCACGAAAAACTCATTCACAACATGCTGGCGGGCGCCATCGGCATCGACTTCGTGATTCTGGTTGTGGCGGCGGACGATGGCGTCATGCCGCAAACGCGCGAGCACCTGGCCGTCATCGATCTTATCGGCGTCAAGCGCGGCGTCATTGCGCTGACCAAGATCGATCGCGTAGACACCGATCGCGCCGCAGCCGTCGAAGTACAGATCCGCAATTTGACGATTGGCACCTCGCTCGAAGACGTGCCCATCATGCGGTGTTCGGCCATCACCGGCGACGGCATCGCGGAACTCAGCCAGTTTCTGGCCGCAGAGGCCCGTGCCACCGCCGCGCGCCAATCCGCCGGCCATTTCCGTCTCGCTGTCGATCGCTGCTTTAATTTGCAAGGCATCGGCCTTGTTGTCACCGGCACGGTCTACTCAGGCACCGTCAAGGCTGGCGATATGCTGATCCATTCGCCAGCGGGCACAGAAGTCCGTGCGCGCGGCATCCGGGCTGAAAACCGCGAAGCCAACAGCGCCACGGCCGGTCAGCGCTGCGCCCTCAATCTAACGGGCCGCAAGTTCGAGAAAGAACACGTCAAGCGCGGAAACTGGATCCTGGCGTCTGAGATCCATGCCCCCACACACCGCCTCGACGTCCGGCTGCGCCTGCTGCCCCAAGAGTTGCGTTCTTTGAATCATTGGACACCGGTCCACTTTCATCTCGCCGCGACTGATGTCACCGGCCGCGTTGGCCTGCTGGAAGGTAAGGACCTAGAGCCTGGAGCCACGGCACTGGCTCAGATAATCTTGGACGCGCCAGTTGGCGCCATGTTTGGTGATCGCTTCGTCATCCGCGACCAGTCGGCGCTGCGGACGATCGGCGGCGGCCACATCATTGATCCCGCCCCCCCGCATCGTGGCGCGCGCACGCCAGAGCGTTTGGCACTGCTGGGGCTTCTCGATAATTCCGACCCCAATCATGCCCTCACCGGCGTGCTTGCCGAAAGCCCGAATGGGATCGACCTCAAGAGTTTCTGCCTCGCGCGCAATCTAACGGGGGCCGAGGCACACACCTTGTTTGCCGGAGCCGGCGCCGTTCAAGTCGCCAGCGGCGCGGCGCTGATCGGGCTTTCAGCCGGGCGATGGGTGGCGCTTCAAACCGATGTAGCCAGCCATCTCGCTGAGTATCAACGCACGCATGCCGATAGCCCAGGGGCCTCAATCGATGAGTTGATGCGGCTCTTCAAGGAGCCACGGCGGCGCGTTGTGGCGCGCGAAGCCCTGACGACACTCATCGATCGGGGCGCCGTGGTTCGCTACGGCCAGCTTGTCCATTTGCCCGGCCACGAGGTGAAACTCTCCGGCGGCGAGGAAGGCTTGTGGCTGCAAATCGAGGAGGCACTTCGTTCCGCCGGTACCGATCAGCCGCGCGTCACGGTGCTCGCTGAAAAGCTTGAACTTCAGGCTGAAGCCCTTTCGCCGCTGCTCTTTAAACTCGCCCAGATTGGACGCTTGCGGCGCGTGTCAAAAGTCTACTTCATGCTACCCGGTATCGTGACCGACTTGGCTGACGCCGCACGGCGCGTCGCCGAGGATCATCCGGAGAAAATTCTGACCGTCGGGCGCTATCGCGAAGCCACCAAGGTCAGCCGTCATATGGTCATGCCGCTCATGGAATTTTTCGACAAAGTGGGCTTTACGCGGCGCTTCAAGGACGGCCGCCAGATCGCAAGCGACTGGATGGCAGAACTGCGGTAGGACCATTGCTGTGCAGGTTCTCGGATGCCGGCAAGCGCAGGGGCTGACCACACTCACCATGGTAATCCCCCCACAGGTTAGCGGGATTTGAAGGTAGAATTTTCTCGGCACCGGAAAGACCAGGTGGACGAGGAGGTTCGGATGCGAAAGAGCAGATTTACTGAAACCCAGATCATGTGCATTTTGCGCCAGGCGGAGGGCGGGCTGGCTGTTGGCGATCTTTGCCGCGAGCACGCTATCAGCAATGCGACGTTTTACAAATGGCGTTCGAAGTACGGCGGCATGGACGCCTCGATGATCTCCGAGATGAAGGGGATCGAGGACGAGAACCGGCGTTTGAAGAAGATGTACGCCGAGCTCAGCATGCAAAACGAATTACTGAAGGAGGCCTTGGGAAAAAAATAGCCCGGCCATCCCAGCGTCGGGAGATGGCCGCGAGTGCTGTGACGCAACAGGGCATCAGCGTCGCGCTGGCGTGCCGGACGTTTTGTGTGAGCGAGACTTGCTATCGCTATACACCGAAGCTCGACGCCGAGAACGAACGGATCGCCGGTCTGCTCGTGGGCTTGACGAATGCGCGGCGGACTTGGGGTTTTGGGCTGTGTTTTCTGTATTTGCGGAACGTGAAGGGTCATGGCTGGAACCATAAGCGTGTGTACCGGATCTACCGGGAGTTGGAGCTGAATATGCGTATCAAACCGAAGAAACGTCTGAAGCGCGAGAGGCCGGAAGAACTCAGTGTTCCGGATCGGCCGAACACGGTCTGGTCGATGGACTTCATGGCCGACCGGCTCGAAGACGTGCGGGCCTTTCGTTTGCTCAACGTCGTTGACGACTTCAACCGCGAAGGTCTTGGCATCGAAGTGGACTTCTCTCTGCCGGCCGAGCGGGTGATGCGCTCGCTCGAAAGGATCATCGAATGGCGGGGATCACCGCAAGTGATCAGGGTCGATAACGGCCCCGAATACATCAGCGGGCAATTACTCAGATGGGCCGAAGATCGCGGGATTGCGCTCCAGCACATCCAGCCGGGCAAGCCGCAGCAGAACGCCTATGTCGAACGCTACAACCGGACTGTGCGCCACGAATGGCTGGATCAATACCTGTTCGCGACGATCAGGCAAGTGCAGGACTACGCCACGCAATGGCTCAAGTTATGCGCAGCTGCGCATAATTCGAGTAATCACGAGGTCGCGATAACGTGAAGGAGCGCGACGCGGGTTCGCTGTGTCGCGGAGTTTCCGGCCTCGTCCTTCACATTATTTCAGAGCGTGTCGAGCCAGGCGAGCACGCTGGCATCCCGTTTCCACGACGGTGGTTTGCGGCCTGCGGGGGCGCCGACGCGCCCCAGTGCCTTGCGCTTCGTTTCGAGATTGGCCTGCGCGTAATGGTTCGTCGTGTCGAGGCTGACGTGTCCGAGCCAGCTGCGGATAACGGTGATGTCGACGCCTGCAGAGACGAGGTGGACGGCGGTCGCATGACGGAAGCTGTGCGGTGTCACGGTCTTGGACCGAAGCGTCGGCACCGTTTTCGCCGCCGCCCCTACATAGGCGGTGAGTTTGAATCTCACGCCCGACGCGCCGAGCGGCTCGCCGTACCGGTTGACGAACATCCGCTCGCCCGGCGCCCGTGGCTGTCGCTCCAGCAGCTTTTTCAAGAGCAGCACGGTTTCGGGCCAGAGTGGACAGATGCGTTCCTTGCGTCCCTTGCCGTAGAGCCGCACACAGTTCGGCGCATCGAACCGGACTGCTTCTGGGGTGAGATCGAGCGCTTCCTGAATGCGCGCGCCGCTGTTGTAGAGGAAGGACAGCAACGCATGGTCGCGCAGTCCTTCTAGAGCATTTTCCGATCAAACAGAATCGGAGGGGATTCCCAAGTGGCGCGAACAGTGATTCATTCTGGTGGCTGGCAGAGGAGGCCAGCCCGAGATGGCCAAAGCACTGTCCAACGACCTTCGCGTCCGTTTGATCGGCG
>JANOKZ010000294.1:0-2429 GCA_031419515.1 Hyphomicrobium sp. | reverse complement strand
GAGAAGGAATTCGAGCGTACGCTTGAGTTGGCAGATGTGGTCAGCCGCGTCTTCCACGGACGAAAAATAGATGGGCGTCATCCAGCAACGCGCACGTTTCAGGCTCTGAGGATCTACATCAACGACGAGCTTGGCGAGCTGGCACGCGGGCTTGCGGCGGCGGAACGGATATTGAAACCGGGCGGACGTCTCGCTGTCGTGACGTTTCACAGTCTTGAAGACAGGATCGTTAAACGCTTCTTGACGGCGCGCGCAGGGAAAGAGCCCGGCCAGTCGCGGCATTTGCCGCCGCAATCGATAAAACTTGAGGGCCCAAGTTTCCGGATTGTTAACTCGAAGCCGTTAACACCTTCTAAAGGTGAATTAGATCTGAACCCGCGTGCCCGCTCGGCACGGCTGAGAACGGCGATCCGGACCGAAGAAGCGCCCCATGGGCTCGACTTCGCCGAGATCGAGGTGCCGGTGCCGCAGCGCTAGCGGGGACATTGTCTCGAATCGGAGAACCGACGATGCGTCTAGCCAACTTTGCAGCGTTCTTCTTCGCCATGGCCAGTGCCTTCATGCTCTACGGCCTTAACTACGAGACGCGCCGGCTTGAGGCGAACGTACAAGCCCAAGAAAAGGCCGCCGGAAAAGCACGCAGCGATATCGCTATATTGAAAGCCGAAAAGAGCCACCTCAGCCGGCCCGATCGGATCGACGCCTTGGCCCGTGCGCAGGGCCTTACACCGCCCCGCCCGGGCCAGATGCCGAATAATGCACGCCTTGCGACCGCGACGGATGTTGATCCTGGGCAGCGTTGAAATGCAAAAGCGAACAGCACAAACTCAGACCCGCACACACGATACACCGGCCGGAGCATTGCGCCGCCGGATTGCAAACGCGCTGCTGTTTGGCGCCGTAATGGCGATGTTTGGCGCTGTCGGCGGCCGGCTTGTTTATCTCGGCATCCACACCGGTCCGCAAGTCACCCTTGCGGTGAGCGACGCCGTGCCAACGAGTTTCGCGCGGCCGGATATTATCGATCGGGGCGGCAGGTTGCTGGCGACCGATGTCGAAGTCCCATCGCTCTTCGCCGATCCAGCGATTGTTCTTGATCGCGATGAGGTGGTCGAGAAGTTGGCCGGCGTTATTCCCGATCTCGATCAGGCTGAACTGCGGCACGCACTAGCCGACAAGTCACGGCGCTTCGTTTGGATCCGGCGCGGCCTCTCCCCAAAAGTCGCGCAGCGGATTCACGATTTAGGCCTTCCGGGTCTCGCGTTTCGCAAAGAGCTGCGCCGCGCTTATCCTGCTGGCGAACTCGCAGGCCACGTGCTCGGTGCTGTCAACGTCGATAATAAAGGTGTGGCGGGCATTGAAAAGCACATCGATGACGTCATCGGCGTTGATGCCGTTCATGGCGCTGAACTCTCGGCGCGGGCGCCTGTCAGGCTGTCGCTCGATATCGGCGTGCAACATACCCTCGAAGACGAACTTGAGACGGCCGTTCGCCGCTACCACACGAAGGGTGCCGCCGGAGTTGTTCTCGATATTCGCAGCGGCGAAATCCTTGCGAGTGCGTCTTTGCCCCGCACCGATCCATCACGGCCGGCGATGGGGCTCGACCCGTCCCGGCTCGATAAGATTTCAGGCGGGACTTACGAACTGGGATCCGTATTCAAGACCATGACTGTCGCCATGGCGCTGGACGAAGGAACAGCCACCTCTGCGACTATTTTGGACGTGCGTGAGCCACTGACGGCGGGGCGCTTCACGATCACCGATTTCCATCCCGCCGGACGTCCTCTCTCGGTCGGTGAAATTTTCACGCTTTCGTCAAACGTTGGCAGCGGGATGCTGGCGCTTCAGGCGGGGCCTGAAAAATTTCGCGGCTTCATGCAGCGCATAGGTTTGATCGATCCCATCCACACGGAAGCGGGCCCTGTGAGCGCGCCGCAATTGCCCGCACGCCTTGAGCGTATCGAACTCATCACCATGAGTTACGGCCACGGCATCGCCGTCGCGCCATTGCAGTTTGCAGCCGCCGCTGCTTCGCTGCTGAACGGCGGTACGCTGGTGAAACCGACATTCTTGCGATTCCGACCGGAGGCCGCAACAAAACCTGTTCAAGTGGCGAGCGATCTCACCAGCCGTGGAATGGCGCGGCTGTTCCGCCTCAACGTTCTCGATCCGAATGGCACGGGTAAGCGCGCGGATGTTCAAGGCTATCGAGTCGGCGGCAAGACAGGGACTGCGGACCGGGCCGAAAGCGGACGCTACGAAGAAAAGACGGTCATTTCCTCGTTCCTTGGCGCGTTCCCGATGGACGCTCCACAATATCTGACGTTCGTGCTGCTTTTCGAACCCAAAGGGACAGTCGAAACGGGCGGCCAACGCACGGCCTCGTTGAACGCCGCGCCCGTCACTGGTCGGCTCATCCGCAGAAT
>JANOKZ010000293.1:0-3006 GCA_031419515.1 Hyphomicrobium sp. | reverse complement strand
GCGTAATCGAGATACGAGCGCTTCATCTCCTCCGAGATGGTGATGGGCCGGGTGTCGTTCGGCTCTCTGCCGCCTGGGGTTTGTTCGTCGCCGCGGTCTGCCAAGGGGATCGATCTTTCAAATTGGACGTGGGCAAATTGGACGTGTGCAAATTGGACGTGTGCTCAAGGCGCGCCAAAACCGCCGTCTCGCGCGGCACTGGATTAGAAGCGATGAACTTATCTGATTGGGGGGCTCATGAGCAAGCCAGCGGCGACGTGCCACGGTCCCTATCCCCCGTTATTTTTCTGCATAATTTCAACATCTTGAAGGCCATTCCTGATCGCATGCGCCGGCTGCCAAATTCGACTTGCTGCCAACACAGTGAAAGGCTAAACGGCGGGGACCACGAAACGGGCTATGGTCCCGGCGCACATAGCGTTGCACTGCGAACAGCGCAGCAAAATCCCAACGAGGAAATGCACATGAACCAGACACGAATTCCACTCGTCCTCGCGGCAAGCGCCGCTCTCGTGTTTCCGGCTGCTGCCGAAACGGCGCTGCCACCCAACACTTTCATCGCGGCCGAAGCCCCTGTGCAATATCTTGCCAAGGACCGATTGATCGGCGCCAAGGTCAAGGGCCCCGACGGCAAGATCGTCGGCGACATCGAAGACATCATCCTCTCGGGCGATCATCAGGTCGTTGGCGTTGTCATGGGAACCGGCGGGTTTTTCGGCTTGTTCGAGAAGAAGGTTGGCGTTGAAGTCGGCGCTATTCAGTTCGACGTCACCGACGGCAAGATCGGCGCAACGCTTGTCACAGCGACCAAGGACGTGCTCGATGCGGCGCCCGCCTTCGTGCGCGACCATGCCAAGAAATCGCTGTTTGAACGCGCCGTCGAGAAGACCCAGGAAATCCGCGACAAGACCGGCACGAGCGCGAAGGACGTCTATGAAGACGTGAAGGAAAAGGCTGCACCGGCTGTCGAGAAGGTCAAGGAAAAAGCCAAGGAGGCCCTCGATAACGCGGGCCCTGCCGTGCAGAAGGCCAAAGAGAGCGTCAAGGAAGCGATCGAGAGCGCCAAGGAAAAAGCCAAGGACGTTGTCGATAAGGCTAAGGACGCGGCAAAGCCAGCTGAGACGGCGCCGGCTGAACCAGTTCCTGCTGCACCCGCGCCTGCACCGGCAGCAGCAGAGAAGGCAGCCGAACCCGCGCCTGCACCGGCAGCTGAGAAAGCCGCCGAACCGGCACCAGCGCCAGCCGCCGAGAAGCCTGCCGAACCCGCTCCGGCGCCTGCTGCATCAGAACCAGCGCCCACTCCTACTGCAGAGAAACCAGTTGAACCAGCGCCCGCTCCTGCTGCCGAGACACCAGCGGAAACGCCGCCCGCAGCGCCGGTTGATGCCGTGCCTCCCGCTCCGGCGGATGCACCGAAACCGTAATCGCCTCGCACCATTCGCGATCGTCCATGACCCTGCCGCAGAAATGCGGCGGGGGTTTTCGTGGTCACGCGACCTGATGGCGCTGTGACCCCTCGTGTTGCCAGGACGGGTTGGAACTTCTAACGGCGATCCTCGTTCTATAAAGGGCTTGATGTTTTGCCGAAGGCCCCCGCCTTGCGGCTTTGCATGAGAATTTTCAGTCCGCGAGCGTTCCCCTCAGAAATGAAGGAGTTGACGATGCGTACGTTCTCGAAAATATTTCACGTGCCATTCGCTATTTTCGCCGCGCTTCAGTCGGCCCACGCTGCCGATGATGATGCCGCAAAAGCAGAAGCCGCTTTCAATACCGCATGCCGCAGTTGCCACTCGGTCAAACCCGGCGACAACCGGCTTGGACCACACTTGAACGGTATCGTTGGGCGCAAGGCGGGCGCGGCCGAGGGCTTCAATTATTCGCCCATCGTCAAGGACTCCGCCATCGTCTGGGACGAAGCCAACCTGGATAAGATGATTGCCGATCCTGAAGCATTTCTCCCAGGAAATACCATGAAGCCTTATCCTGGTATCAAGGATGCGGCGGTACGCACGACCATCATCGAGTATTTGAAGGGCGCAAAATAGCGCTGCGCGGTTCTCACCCTTGAGCGGGTAGCGCCCTGCAAAATGAAAGCCCGGCACGTAGAGTGCCGGGCTTTTTATTTTGGCTGTTTTCGTTCGTGCAAATTTAGAACGGGATCTCGTCGTCGAGGGCTTTGTCGAAGCCGCCCTTGGATGCGCCGCCGCCATTCGACGAAGCGCTCTTACCGCCGCCGCGCTTGGGCTCGCTGTAACCGCCGCCCGAGCCTGAACCCGAGCCGCCGCTGTCCATGCCGCCGTAATCAGCCTGACCGCTTTCCTGCATACCAGCACCTGCGCCCGCGCCGCGCCCGCCGCCTGCGCCATCCAGCATGGTCAACGAGCCGTTGAAGCCTTGCAGCACAACCTCGGTCGAATACTTTTCAGCGCCCGATTGGTCGGTCCACTTGCGCGTCTGCAGCGCGCCTTCGATGTAGAGCGTGGCGCCTTTCTTGACGTACTGCTCGACGATCTTGCAAAGCGGCTCGGAAAAAATCACGACGCGATGCCACTCGGTCTTTTCTTTCTTTTCGCCTGTCGCCTTGTCGCGCCAGGATTCCGACGTCGCGATGCTCAGATTGGCGATCGGCCGGCCGTCCTGCGTGCGGCGGATCTCTGGGTCCTTGCCGACGTTGCCAACCAGGATCACCTTGTTTACGGAACCAGCCATCTCTTGAACTCCTTCTAAAATCTCACACAGCGCGCGAGGCAAAACCCCGGCATCCGCCATTTGGTTGCATCAGCATATTCTGCGCCCGGACCTTGTGCCCGAGCCCCGAATCTCATGTCACGCACACTAGCCGCTATAGACCCGCCAGGGGGCAACCTCGCGGCGTTGTCCACGCCTTTCGGGATCGGCCGCCGTTCCCGCAGCATTTCAATGTTCTTGTATTGTTCTAGTCCATAAACCAACAGGAGGCAAGCGAAAAAATTCTGCGCCGGGCCCGGAAATCCAGCGTTTGGCGGG
>JANOKZ010000292.1:0-2526 GCA_031419515.1 Hyphomicrobium sp. | reverse complement strand
ACCCGAGCCGTCGTCGGTGTCGCCGATGTACATGCCGGGGCGCTTGCGGACCGCGTCGAGACCCTTCAGCATCTTGATCGAGTCTTCGCCGTAATCCTCGACGGCGGGTGTTTTCTTGGCGGGAACAGCGGTCATTTTTAGCCTGTTTTCCTGGGTCAAATCTCAAGGCTAAATTATAGCACGAAACGGCCTCGAAAGCTTGGAAAATCGGTGAAATTGGCCACGAAAAACGCGCATAATTTCAATTGCTTACATGCGACAGATTATGCGCTGGCAGTGGGCGCCCCTAACCTCGGACGACGCCCTCATCCACGCTCCAGAACTGCGCTTTTCCTGCCATCGCCTCGAAGGCGTTGCGGTCGGTGCCGCTCATCCAGGCCTGGGCTTTGAGGCGCAGGATTTCGTCAAACAGCGCCGCGCGGCGGAACTCGTCGAGGTGGGCGGTGATTTCATCGAGTAACAGAATGGGCGCCGCGCCTTCCTGGCGCTCGGTCAGCAATTCGGCGTGTGCCAGCACGAGACCAAGCAGCAGCGCCTTCTGTTCGCCTGTGGAGCAAAGCCGCGCCGCGATTGACTTGGGGCCGTGCCCGACGGCGAGATCGGCGCGATGGGGCCCGTCAAGCGTGCGGCCTGCCGCCCGGTCGCGTTCACGCGTATCGCGTAACACTTTGGCGTAAACGTCTTCGGCTTCGAGTGCTGGCATCGCTGAGAGGTTGTCTTCGAGGCTTCCTTCGAGTGCAAGCGTGCTCCACGGAAACGCGGAATTCGCGTCGCGCTCCTTGCGCCGCGCGACAATCGCCGCCATCGCCGCAACCGCCTCCAACCGCGCTGCCGCAACCGCGACACCCGCTTCCGCCATCACGCGTTCGAAGCCTGAGAGCTGGGCGTTGTCGCGCGACCCGTCCGAAAGCAATCTGTTGCGGGCTGTCATAGCGCGTTCGAAGCGCCCTGCGATTGTGCGATAGCCAGGATCGAAACACAGGATCAGCCGATCCAAAAAACGGCGCCGCTCGGAGGCCGCGCCGGTAAAGAGGCCATCCATGGCCGGCGTCACCCATACGATTTCGAGATAGTCGGCGAGCACGCCCGAGCCCGTCTGCGCCACGCCATCGATGCGCACGATGCGGCCACGCTCTCGACTGGGGTCTGACCCTGCGGGTCTGACCCCATGCTCGAATTGCGAGATCGTCACGGGGGTCAGACCCGCAGGGTCAGACCCCATGCGAGCAGCCTGCAAACCCGTGCCGATATCCGCCGCACCATTCAATGTGTGCACGTGCGCCGCGACCGCGAAGCCGCCGTCGCCCCCGCTGCGCGGGATTTCATTGAACGGCGCGCGGCGCATGCCTTGTCCGGGCGCGAGCAGCGACAACGCTTCGAGCATGTTGGTCTTGCCCGACCCGTTCGCGCCCGCGATCACCTGCGGCTGAGCCGTCGCTTCGATCACGAGGCTCGCATAGTTGCGGAAATTCGTCAGCGCGAGACGCTCAACCCAGAGGGAGTGCATGTCATTCGTCATCCTCAAACGCGTGAGCCCTCCGCGAAGCGCGTTTGGGGATCCAGCGTCAGAATCATCGAAGACGCAATATTCTTTGTGCCTTCGGCGCACCTCACGCTGGATCCCCGGCCTTCGGCGCGCACGTGCAGTGCGCGCTCGGCCGAGGATGACGAATAATCCAGCCGCTCGACCCAGAGGGTGTGCAAGTTGGATGTATTATCAGTGGTGGTCATCACATGCGCTTAGCACCGCACGCAGGATTCGCAAAACAGGCGGTCCTGGCGTGAGCGCGGGCCGCGCGCATCCCCTCTCCCCGTCGCCCTCTTCCGGGCGAACGGGGAGAGGGCTGAGGTGAGGGGCGGCCACGAATTTGAACCGAGCCACACCAAGGACTTCAATGCGCAGGTCTCAACCTTGGAAAACGAACCGTGCTCGCGTGTTGCGGTCAAATGCAACGTCCGCCGAGGACATTCTCTGGTATCATCTGCGCAACCGGCATCTCAGCGGTTTCAAATTCGTGCGGCAGGCGCCAATCGAAAATTACTTTGCCGACTTCCTCTGCCGGGAGGAGCGTCTGATCGTCGAGGTCGACGGCGGCACACATAGCGAGCCTCAGGAGATCGCTGCCGATGCCGCCCGGACGCGAGCACTGGAGCGCTTGGGCTACAGAATCATCCGCGCGCACAACGGCGAAATCTACGAGAACTTCGATGGCGTGCTGGAACTCATCCTTGCAGTGCTTGAGGGACGCGAGGGGTGACCGCTCGTCTCCCTCGCCCCGTCCTTATGGGGAGAGGGTGCCCGAAGGGCGGGTCAGGGGCGGCCGCTTGTTCTTTTTGTTGCCGCCCCTCACCCTAACCCTCTCCCCATGCAAGCGCAGAGCATGGGGAGAGGGGACACGCGCCGCCCTCGCCCGTCTAAACCGCGGACGCATCTTCCTCCCCCCCCAAGGGCAGGGCTATCGCATTTGGCTGAGGAGGGCGATGAGATGAGCGTCGTTCCAGGCGGCTTTTCGCAATTTTCCGGCC
>JANOKZ010000291.1:0-5674 GCA_031419515.1 Hyphomicrobium sp. | reverse complement strand
GAGGTTCGTTATGATGGAAAGCTTCTCACTGCCTATTGTTTTTTTGATTCTATGCTTCCGCCGCAACACGAGCCTCGTCCTCGGCTTTCTTCTTCGCAGCAGCGTCCTCATCGGCCTTGCGCTTGGCTTCGGCTTCCGCCGCAACACGAGCCTCGTCCTCGGCTTTCTTCTTCGCAGCAGCTTCCTCATCGGCCTTGCGCTTGGCTTCGGTTTGCCTCATCGCCGCCGCCTCTTCAGCGAGTGACTTAGCCGCCTCTTGGGCGGCCCTGATACGGGCATTTTCGGCAGCCACTTGCGGGTCCGATTCGTCCACTGCGAGTATGTCGTCGTGTAGAACGGCGACGACGCCCGGCATGCCAACTATTGGGTCGAGGATCGTCTTGGCGCGCGAATAGGCATCGATTTTTGCTGCATAGTTCGCGACGGACCCGGAAACGTGGCCGATGTGCTCGTGGTGCGGGCGTTCGTCGATCGCAAATTTCAGCGACGGCAGACCGCCTTCCTTCAACATGCGCGCCGCGTCCGCCTCTGCTTTGGCAGCAATAACTTTCGCGAAGGGCGGGTTCGATTTGTGAAACGCGTGCCATCCGAGGAGAGCCAGCGGCACAAGTCCAAGCAGCAGCCCTAACACAGCGCACCACGCACATCGGCGGCGGTCGCCTTTTTCGCTGCTCTGGCCGGGGTTGAAGAACAGCTGCAATGCGGCAGACAGCTCACCCGCATTGCGGCCCGCCACCCACCAATAGGCGAGACCGCCCAACAGGCCCATCACAGCAAACGAAACCGGTGCCCGCCCCGCAGTCATGGCAGGCGCGACAGCCGAACCCATATTCCGGTACGCCCAATACCCGCAAATGCCGATCGCGGCACCAACAAGCCCCCAGTATCCCCAAGACCGCCAGCGGCGCGCTTCGGCCGCGGCAATGGCCGCCAGCGCCATCGGCAAGATAAATAGTATGATCGGACAGGCTGCACGGGCGAGCCGTGCAAGCGGCGGTTCAAATCCAGCCGCGGCCTCGATCAACGGCAAGCCCGATATGGCGCCTGCAGTCGCCGCCACGAGCACCGCAAAAATGAGACCAAATACGACGGCCAGTAAACCACGAACCATCACGCTTCCCCCGCGCATCCGTTGCGCATGGGTTGGTAAATTACACGTCCAACAGTGTGCTGCCCGATTTTGTTAAGACATAGTCAACGGCGCCAAGATCGCAGGAGTTGGCGCCCGTTTTCAGGCCATTTTCAAGCGCTCGAGATGCGCTCAACCAGGGCCCCGCATCGGGTCAGCTTTTGCTCGAGCTGCTCAAAGCCCCGATCGAGGTGATAGACCCGGTTGATGGTCGTTGTGCCGTCCGCCATGAGCCCGGCGATGACCAGTGAAACCGAGGCTCTGAGATCGGTCGCCATGACCTGCGCTCCGGTCAGTCCTTTGACTCCTTTGATCGTTGCCGTATCCCCGTGGAGATGGATGTCGGCGCCAAGGCGCGCGAGTTCTTGAACGTGCATAAAGCGGTTCTCGAAAATCGTTTCGCGAATGACGCTCGTGCCCGAAGCTCGAGTCACGAGTGCCATGAGCTGCGCTTGGAGATCCGTCGGGAAGCCTGGGAATGGCTGGGTCTCGACTGAAATCGGCGTAATTCCCGCACCATTGCGCGTAACGCGAATACCGGCGCTCGTTTCCTCGACAGACGTCCCCGTCTCGGCCAACACATCGAGTGCGGACCTGAGGTGGGCCATGCGAGCGCCTTCGAGCAGCACGTCGCCCCCTGTTGCCGCAACCGCCATGGCAAACGTGCCCGTTTCGATACGATCAGGAAGCACGGTGTGAACAGCGCCTTCTAGCCGGTCGCGGCCCTGAATGCGCAGCATCGACGTGCCGATGCCTTCGATCTTGGTACCCATTTTAACGAGACACTCGGCGACGTCGCCGATTTCCGGCTCGCGTGCGGCGTTTTCGATAAGCGTCTCGCCTTTGGCCAAGGCGGCAGCCAGAAGCACGTTATGGGTCGCACCTACCGAGACTGTCGGGAAAATGATATGCGCACCGCGCAAACCCTTGGGCGCACGCGCGAGCACATAGCCTGCTTCAATATCGATTTCGGCGCCCAGCGCCTTGAGACCCGTAAGATGTAAATCAACTGGGCGTGTGCCAATGGCGCAGCCTCCCGGGAGCGAAACTTTGGCGACTCCCATGCGGGCAATGAGCGGACCCAAAACCCAGAAACTGGCGCGCATGCGCGAGACCATCTCGTAAGGCGCCGTTGTATCGACGATGTCGCGCGCCGTCAGATGGAAGGTCTCGCCGAGATGGGCCGAGGCACCGGTTCTCTTGCCGTCAACCGCCAGATCGACACCGTGGTTCCTGAGAATGCGCACCAGAAGATTGACGTCTGCGAGATTAGGTACGTTCTTGAGCGTCAAGCGGTCGCCGGTCAGAAGGCTGGCGATCAACAACGGCAGGGCCGCGTTCTTGGCGCCCGAAATCGGGATGGTGCCGTTGAGCTTTTGCCCGCCCGTGATCTGGATGCGATCCATGGTATTATGCCTGCCTCATTTGCGGCCGCTCAGGTGCCCCTGCAGCGGGTTAGTCCGAGGGTGGGTTTGCCACCCGATTCGCCGCGTGTTGCGGCATGAATAGTCGGTTCCCAATAGCCGGAGCAAGGGGCGTCGTGGAATTCAGTTACGGAGCGGAGTTAAGCGGCGGCTATTCGCCGCTTTCCGGGCCGTCCGAGCCCGGTGTTTCTTGGAGCTTGTCGCGGGTCTTGGACGCCGATTTGCGCTTTTTTAAGTTGGCCCTGAGTTCGGCCGCTAACCGCTCGGCACGCCTTAAGTTTGGCGTTGGGGGCCCTTGTTTCTTGCTGCCGGTATTCGAATTCATTTGGTCAACCGTTCCCAACCACACAATCTCGCGCAACCTCGCTCAAAGCGGGCCATCGGGCGGCCGGGGCCAACTGCGGTGCGGCTGTCCCCGGTATCATACTCCGGTTCTTCGCTATGCGTCGTGCTACGCGCTTGCCCCGCAAACAGCCTTGTGGCAGTGTCCGGCGGCTTCTGAAGCCCTTTCAAGCCGCTCAGTCACCGGTGTGGCTTCGTTGTGTTGAAAGTGGCCATATGCTGCCGTAGCTCAGTGGTAGAGCACTCCCTTGGTAAGGGAGAGGTCGAGAGTTCAATCCCCTCCGGCAGCACCAGCCTCAAAAACATCAGTAAGTTAGCCGCTTTTGCCGCTAATCATGACAAGAACTATGACAAGACCGCACCGTCGATTCGCGTTAGCGTGCGCCGGGATAAAGGCTCTGCATGGGACGGAGATACGCTCGGCAGTACAAGCGAAACCACCTATCGCGACAAGGCAACGGTTGGCGCTTTGTTCGTGCGGTTCCGCGCGACCTTCAAGCGCTTGAACGAAAGAAAACTTGGACAAAATATCTTGGCGTTGTTTCGAGCAGCGCGGCGGAGATTGAAGCCCGCAAGCTGGCCAGCCATTATGATGCACGGATAGCCAAATTACGGAAGTTGTCGAAAGCGGATAGTAGCACTGTTGCAGACGCGGGCGGGCTTGAAGCGTTCGCAAAAGAGACGCGCGCAATTGAAGAACGATACGCATTCGAGGTGACGGCTGTTGAACTGATGCCTATCACGACCAACGTGGAGTACGCTGCAGGCGTCGCGCAATATCTACTCGACGCGGCTGAGTGGACAGACGCCGCCAACGTCAGCGCTGCTTCGATCCCCCCGCGCAAGCGTATCCTTGCAGACACTGGCACCATCTCAAAGCTCGCAGCCCTTGTTGACGTGTACGTCGCGGAGAATAAGCCACGCAATCCAAAGACGGTACAGAAAGCGCACCTGTACGTGCGGAGATTCGTGTCGGCGTGTGGTGACATTGAAGTAAAAGCTGTCACGCGTAGCGACGCACTGAAGTACCGTGACTTGCTTGACTCGGATGTGAAGTTATCCAAGAGCGGAGTAGTGGCGCATCTCGACAAGATGCGAGCAATGTTCAACACCGCGATTGGCGAAGAAAAACTCGGTGTCACTACAAACCCGTTTTCGCTGGTGGAATCCCGCAAGGAAGGCACCAACGATGAAAAACTTCCATTCACGCTTTTGCAAGTTGGCGACATATTGGAACACTGTAGAAGGCGCGCGACTGACGCTTACGGTGTCGAGTTCGAATTGGTGACAAAAATACTTGCCTATCACGGCGCACGTTCGGGTCAGATTTCCCAATTGACCGTGAAAGATGTGACTGAGTCCTATGGTGTGCCTGTTTTCGACATACATACGCGCAACGGTAGCGTGAAGGACGGCGCGCCGCTTCTTCTGCCGATTCATCCGGCGTGTTTGGGCGCGGTCGAAGCGCAAGTCGAGATCGCGAGCAAGGGCGCAATACTTGCGCCGGATGGTTCGCCTTGGTTGTTTCCGTCCATTGTCGGGCCGAAGATGACGGAACGCGGCGCAAAGTACCATCGCGCGGGAAGTAAGTTTCTTCGCAATATTGTCGGGATAAAGGACAAGAGACTAACGATTCACGGTCTGCGGCATACGTTTCGCGACCTGTGTCGCGAGACGCTGATGCCTACCGATATCGGTGCATCCCTGATGGGACACACCCTTGGAAGAGGGCACCAAGGCGCTACGTATGGGACAGGTGTTAGCATAAAGATGCGAGCGGCGTGGTTGGCGAAGATTTCGCTTGCTTGAAACGCGTCGCATTCCATTCTTTACGCGGCAACGTCGAAGATGCCTTGCGAAACGTGAGGGATTTGCGACAAGAAATCCAAGACGCAATGGCTCTGGACTTACAACAACGACCGCCCCAACATGGGGCTTGGCGGGATAACACCCGCTCAGAAACTGGAACAGAAACTGAGACTGCAAACCGCCGCGTGAGTTCTATCATTGAGCCCCGTTAAAAACGGGGGGATTACCGACTGGTAATGACGATCTGCACAATGCTCAAGCGGTATGAGGATAAAAATCGCCAATTTATGCCTAGGTGAAGCAGCAGGCCTAGCGGCTCAAGAAACCTATGAATTCATGTGCTATTTCAGCTTCAATTTGCTCAGCCATAAAATCGGTTAGTCTCCAAACTTCTGAGTTCCCACCGCTTGTAGCAGGAGGGGTGCCATCAAAAAGATGCTTCAACATCTGATCGTGGTATTTGGCTGTCTGCGCAAATTCGAAGTTAAAGTCGTTGATGGGCCTATCGCACTCGACGACAAAAACACCATATTCAATAAAGTCGTCAGGACGAAAAACCTTAATGCACCACTTCCATTGGATGTGGGGCCACATAACAGCTTTTCTATATCCATTCTTCGCGCCTTCGAACTCTAAATTAATTATATCTCGTGTGACGAGATGGTGGGTATCACGTACATAGGCTAGTCCTGCCACACAAGAATCAGTTGGATGAATCAGGCGATCATCTTTTTGCTCTGCCTCAAATTGAAAACGATATTTAATTCGCAGACCATCTCCACGACTCATTTTTTCGGTAAGATAGCATCGAAATTTCGGTTTATCCTGTCTAGGTCACAGACTCATTAAACCGCATCCAAATGCGGATGGCAGCAAGTTTTATAGAAGCCATGAAGTTGGCATCGTGGCGGTCGAAGCGTGTGGCGATAGCGCGATAGTGCTTGAGTTTGTTGAAGAAGCGTTCGACGCG
>JANOKZ010000290.1:0-16521 GCA_031419515.1 Hyphomicrobium sp. | reverse complement strand
AGCCGAGTGCGATATCACCTGCACATCGTCCAATGCTGTCAAAGTCTGTGAAAGCCTCGGCAGCCCGCGCGTGCTCTGCATCCCAGATCAGTATCTTGCAAAATGGGTGCAGTCGCAGACCAAGATCGAAATCATCGCCTGGAAAGGCGCGTGCGAAGTGCACGAGCGCTTTACCGGCGAAGAACTGAACGCCATGCGCAAGGATGATCCCGGCCTCAAAATCATCGCCCACCCCGAGTGCCCGCCGGACGTCATCGCGGCGTCCGACTTCACTGGCTCGACCTCCGGCATGATCAAGTGGGTGATGGACAAGCGCCCAAAGAAGGTCGTGCTCGTGACCGAGTGCTCGATGGCCTCAAACGTTGCCGTCGAAGCGCCGGATGTCGAATTCGTGAGGCCCTGCAATCTGTGCCCGCACATGAAGCGTATTAGCCTCGAAGGGATCTATGAGAGTCTCGTTCATCTCCAGTACGAAGTCACCGTCGATTCTAATGTTGCTGAGCGTGCCCGCCGCGCCGTCGAGCGCATGGTCAATCTGACGAATTGAACTCCCCGCCCCCGCGGGGGAAAGGCAGAACGGCCATGACAGATAGCATATCAGCGAAGCGGCAGCGCAAATCGGAACCCGGATTCAAACCGGCGGAAGCGCAGTCGCGTCCCGGCGATATCGTCATCATCGGCGCGGGTCTTGCTGGTTTGTTCACAGCGTTGAAGCTCGCGCCCCTGCCCGTCACGGTTATTGCTGCAGCTCCGCTCGGCGAGGGCGCATCAAGCCTGTGGGCTCAAGGTGGCATCGCGGCGGCCGTAGGCGAAGGGGACAGCCCTGCCAAACACGCGATCGATACCATTGCAGCCGGCGACGGCATTGTTGACGAAAAAATCGCCAATCTTGTTGCCAGCGAGGCGCCCGACCGCATTCGCGACCTGCTCGAATTCGGCGTGCCATTCGATCGCGATTTGGCGGGGCATTATGTGCTCTCCAAGGAAGCCGCACACTCGGAAAAGCGCGTCGTTCGCGTTTCCGGCGATCGCGCGGGCGCGGCCATCATGCAGGCGCTCATCGCGACCGTGCGCAACACCCCATCGATCCGTCTGCTCGAAGGCTACGAAGCCGATGATCTCATTCACGATGACGGACATGTGGAAGGCGTAAGGCTGATCCGCCCTGCAGCACTTGGCAATGGGACCTATCAATTCGTGCCCGCGTCCGCTGTTGTCCTCGCAACCGGCGGCGTCGGCGGATTGTTTGCCGTGACGACCAACCCATCCTACGCCAAAGGCGAAGCCATCGCCATGGCAGCGCGGGCGGGTGCCGTCATAGCGGATGCCGAATTCGTGCAGTTCCATCCAACCGCAATCGATGTCGGGATCGACCCGGCTCCACTTGCGACCGAAGCACTGCGGGGCGAAGGCGCGACCCTCGTCAATAGCGCTGGCGAGCGTTTCATGTTCAAGATCGATCCGCGCGGGGAACTCGCGTCACGCGATATCGTTGCGCGGGGCGTATTTTCCGAGATCGCAGCCGGGCGCGGCGCATATCTTGATTGCCGCACGGCCATTGGTGCGCGTTTCAACACCGCTTATCCGACCGTTGCCGCGCATTGCCGGAGCGCGGGCATAGACGGCGCCAAGGAACTCATTCCAGTCGCCCCTGCCGAACACTACCACATGGGCGGTATCGCGACCGACGAGCGCGGCCGCACCAGCGTTGCAGGTTTGTGGGCCGTTGGCGAAGCCGCGTGCACAGGCCTCCACGGCGCCAATCGCCTCGCCTCCAACTCGCTGCTCGAGGCCGTCGTCTTCGGCGCGCGCGTCGCGGACGACATCGCGAAGCTGTTGCCGAGCGGCCGTACGGGCCCGTTCGTCGTGCCCAAGCGTGTCACCGGGGCCCGTGTGCCTACTCCTGAGCAGCGGGCGCTGGCCATCGCCCGGCTTCGAACAGTGATGACGAAATGCGCTGGCGTTGTGCGCACAGCCAAAGGTCTGCGCAAGGCACTCGATGAGCTTGGCGCCATCGAGTTGGAAGCCAAGAACGACAGCGTGCTCGCCAACATGGTTCTCACGGCGCGCCTGATTACCGCTGCTGCTCTGCAACGCAAAGAAAGCCGTGGCGGGCACTTCCGCAGTGACTATCCAAAGCGCAACGACGCACTCGCGACACGCACCTTCATGACGCTCGCCGCGCTCGAAGCGCTGGAGGGAAAACCGGCCCAAGGCCCGAGTGCTGCAACGCTTGCGGATTGCCGGACATGACAATCGCGAAAGGCGCGAAGCCAGCGCAACAGCCAAAAGTCGCGCCGCCGCCCTTGCCAGCTCCAACCGTCGAAAATGCAATCAACGCAGCTCTTGCCGAAGACCTTGGCCTCCAAGGCGACATCACGACAAATGCTACGGTAGCTGCGACCGCCAAAGCAGAGGCCGTTATTGCCGCGCGCAAGCCCGGCGTCATCGCCGGATTGCAACTCGCCGAAGCGGCCTTCCGCGCGCTTGATCCGGGCGTCCGTTTCGAAGTTGTCGTTGCTGATGGTGAAAGCGTCGAAAATGGAAGCATAGTTGCCCGCGTCTCCGGCAGCGCGCGCGCGCTTTTGACGGCGGAGCGTGTGGCATTGAACTACATGGGCCGCTTGTCCGGCATCGCGACGCTGACCCATAGCTACGTCACAGCGATCCAGGGAACTGCGGCGAAAATCGCCGACACGCGCAAAACGACACCGGGGCTCAGAGCCTTCGAGAAATACGCCGTGCGCTGCGGCGGCGGACAAAACCATCGCACCGGCCTGTTCGACGCCGTGCTCATCAAAGACAATCACATCGTGGCAGCGGGTGGCATCGCCAAAGCCGTAACCGCCGCGCGGGCGGCGGCCGGGCACATGGTCAAGATTGAAGTGGAAGTCGATACACTCGATCAGCTCGACGAAGTGCTACAGCACAAAGTCGACGCCGTTCTGCTCGACAACATGACACCGGATCAGCTTCGCGCCGCCGTCAAACGCGTTGCGGGGCGCTGCCTGACCGAAGCTTCGGGCGGCGTTAACTTAGAGACCGTGCGCGCCATCGCCGAGAGCGGCGTCGATATGATTTCAGTCGGGGCACTGACACATTCAGCCACTGTCCTGGACCTCGGACTCGATTTCTTGCCCGCGTCCAAGAACCGGATCAACCGCGCTTGATTTCGCCATAGTTGGCGCGCACCTCATACTTGAGGTATGTGTGCGTATTGACGCCGTGTGCGAAAGTCACGCGCAATCAGCAACCGTCCTTGAGGTTCCATGGTCAAAATTTTTGTTATCTGGGGCATCAGCGCCGTCGTTGCGGCAGCGCTCGCCGCAGTTTTTGCGGGACAGAAAAACCGCGATTATTCCTATTGGATCGCCTGGTGCTTCCTTTTTCCGCCGCTCGTGATCTGGCTCATGCTCATGCCAAAGCAGCAAGGACCCCGCCCGCGCCAGCCGCGCCTCGATCAAACTGATCGCGATGGCGGCGGCGGACTTCTATAATCAACAGGACGGCTTTGCCTTGGCGCGAATGGCCGCTTGCGCTGCCGCAAGACGGGCGACAGGCACGCGGTAAGGTGAACATGAAACGTAATCGAGCCCTGCGGCGTTGAAAAACTCAACTGACTTAGGATCGCCGCCGTGTTCGCCGCAGATACCGGTTTTCAATCCCGGTTTTGCCTTGCGTCCACGAGCGACGCCGATCTCCACAAGCTCGCCGACACCCGCTTGGTCAATCGACACGAAGGGATCGATCTCCACGATTTCGCGTTCGAGATAGTTAGCGAGAATGGGAGTGGCATCGTCGCGCGAGAGACCGAGCGCCGTTTGCGTCAGATCGTTGGTGCCGAATGAGATGAAATCGGCGCCCCGGTCTCCTTCTGCTAAATCGCCTGCGCGCAACGCCGCACGCGGCAGTTCGATCATGGTGCCGACATCATAAGTGAACTCCGCGCCCGTTTCCTGGCGCACTGACGTTGCGGTTTGGTCGATGACCGAGCGCAACACGTCGAACTCTCGCCGGAAGGCAACAAAAGGAATCATCACCTCGACATGGGCTTGGCTTCCCGCCTTCTGCCCTGCAATGACGGCGGCTTCGAAGATGGCGCGCGCCTGCATTTCTGTAATCTCTGGAAAGCGGACGCCAAGGCGGCAGCCCCGGAACCCGAGCATGGGATTGAACTCCTTGAGCTCGCTGACGCGCGTTTTCAGTTTGCCGAGATCCATATCGAGCGCTGCCGCGACTTGTGCTGCTTCACGCTCTTCATGCGGCAAGAATTCGTGCAGCGGGGGATCGAGCAAGCGAATTGTAATCGGCAGTCCGGCCATGATTTCGAATAGCTGCTCGAAGTCTTTGCGTTGCATGGGCAGCAACTTGGCGAGCGCGCGGCGGCGCCCCTCTTCGCTGTCGGCGCATATCATCTCGCGCACCGCGAGAATGCGGTCTTCTTCAAAAAACATGTGCTCTGTGCGGCAAAGGCCAATGCCTTCAGCGCCAAAGAGGCGCGCTTGACGTGCGTCACGCGGCATGTCTGCATTGGCACGGATTTTCAAGCGGCGCGATTGATCAGCCCATCCCATCAACGTTGAAAAGGCGCCGGACAACTGCGGCGCGCGCATTTTTGCTTTGCCAGCTAGCACGCGCCCCGTGCTGCCGTCGATCGTGATGATTTCGCCCGCGCGGAAAACCCGTTGCCCGACGCGCATAGTACCGGCGTTGCTGTCGATGCGCAGCGCGCCGGCTCCCGAAACGCAAGGCCGCCCCATGCCCCGCGCGACGACTGCGGCATGGCTGGTCATGCCGCCGCGCGCCGTCAGAACGCCAACGGCGGCGTGCATGCCGTGAACGTCTTCGGGGCTGGTCTCGGCCCGCACCAGAATAACGTCCTTGCCTTTGGCCTTGAGCGCCTCGGCCATCTCGGCATGAAACGCGATCTCACCTGACGCGGCACCTGGAGATGCGGGAAGCCCCGTCGTCAGTAAATCTTGCTCGGCATCGGGATCAAGCGTCGGATGCAAAAGTTGGTCAAGGGCAGCAGGATCGACGCGGCACACGGCTTCGTCGCGCGTGATGAGCCCTTCGTCCGCCATATCGACGGCGATCCTAAAGGCAGCTTCGGTAGTGCGCTTACCGGAACGTGTTTGCAGTATCCAAAGTCGGCCGTTTTGAACCGTGAATTCCACGTCCTGCATATCGCGATAGTGCGCTTCGAGGAAAGCGAAGACCTTGGTCAACTCCAGGAACGTCTGCGGCATGAGCTGTTCAAGGGAGCCAGTCTCGACACCCTCCGCCGCTAGAGGCTGAGGGGTGCGCACGCCCGCGACCACATCTTCACCCTGAGCGCGCGGCAAAAATTCGCCATATAACTGCTTCTCGCCAGTTGATGGGTTGCGCGTGAAGGCAACACCTGTCGCAGACCGTTCCCCGAGATTGCCAAAGACCATGGCTTGCACGTTGACGGCCGTACCCCAACTGTCGGGGATATCGTGTAAACGCCTATAGGTTAGGGCACGCGGCGTGTTCCACGACTTGAACACTGCAGCGATCGCGCCCCAAAGTTGCTCACTGGTATTCTGCGGAAACGGCTGCCCATGTTCGCGTTCAACCGCCTCCTTATATTCCGCGATAATGTCGCGCCAGGCGTCCGCGTCGAGATCGGCGTCGGAACCAAATCCGTTAAGGTTCTTGAAATTCTCAAGCGTATCTTCGAACACGCCATGATCGACGCCGAGGACAACGTCGCCGTACATCTGGATGAAGCGGCGATAGCTGTCATAGGCAAAGCGCGCGTCGCCGGTCAGGGTCGCGAGGCCTTCAACGGTTTTGTCGTTGAGACCGAGGTTGAGAATGGTATCCATCATGCCCGGCATTGACGCGCGCGCGCCGGACCTTACCGAAACGAGAAGCGGGGCTTTCTCATCGCCAAAGTAAGCGCCTGTCAACTCGCCGACTTTATGCAGCGCCTGCTCGGCCTCTTCTTTGAGACCATCTGGGAATGATTTGGCTCCAGATTTGCCACTTGAGAGGAACGCGGCGCACACCTCTGTCGTCAGTGTGAACCCGGGCGGCACGGCAAGCCCGAGGCGCGCCATTTCGGCGAGGTTTGCCCCCTTCCCGCCCAGTAGACCGGCCATACTGGCGTCCCCTTCAGCGGTGTTGGCCGCAAAGGCATAGACCCATTTCCTTTTGCCGTCAGGCCGAGGCTGTGTCATCAAAACGCTCCGGGCAAGGTGGGGGACGAATCTCGTTTAGCTTTCGCTTGTGCCATAGCAGGCCCGTGCTGCCGGTGAAAGTCCACCGAATAGCTGCCAACGTACTACCCGGCGCCTAATGACCCAGCGCCCAGTTATTCAGAGCGATGGAGCGCCGGCGAAGTGGAGAAGAGACGATGAGCAACCTCGACAAAGTTCTGGAAACCCTTGCCCAGTCGAAAGATGCCGGCCTCAACCGGCTTTTCGAGCTTCTCAAGATCGAAAGCGTTTCGACCGACCCTGCCTTTGCGCCCCATTGCCGCAAAGCCGCAGACTGGTGCGCGGCTCAGCTCAAAGACATCGGTTTTGCCGAAGCCAAGGTTGTCGCAACAAAAGGCCACCCGATGGTGGTCGCCCACGACAGAAAAACGCGTGACCCAAAGCTCCCGCATGTCCTCTTTTACGGCCATTACGACGTGCAGCCGCCCGACCCTCTCGATCTTTGGACCACGCCGCCGTTCGAGCCGCGCGTTACAGAAGAACCGCAGAACGGCAAAGTCATCGTTGCGCGCGGCGCCGAGGACAACAAAGGCCAGCTGATGACCTTCCTCGAGGCCTTCCGCGCCTGGAAGATTGTCGCTGGAGAACTCCCCATTGCCGTGTCAGTTCTCATCGAAGGCGAGGAAGAGTGCGGCTCGCAGTCGTTGCCTGAATTTCTGGCGAGCCACGGCGAGGAACTCAAGGCAGACTTCGTGCTCGTGTGCGATACAGGGCAATGGGACAAGGACACGCCCGCGATCACCACCATGCTGCGCGGCCTGGCGGGCGATGAACTCATCATATCGGGGCCTGCGCGCGATCTTCATTCCGGTATCTACGGCGGGCCCGCCACGAACCCCATTCGCGCGCTCGCCAAGGTCATGGCGGCCCTGCATGACGAAAATGGCCGTGTTGCGGTTCCCGGCTTCTATGACGGCGTTAAAGACCCAGCGCCAACGCAACTGGAGCAGTGGAAATCAATTGGGTTATCGGGCGAAATGTTTCTCGCCTCCATCGGCCTGAAGACGCCGGCCGGCGAAAAAGACCGCTCCATCATCGAGCAGCTCTGGTCGCGCCCGACGCTGGAATTCAATGGCGTCACAGGCGGATATCAAGGCGTGGGCTCTAAGACTGTTATTCCAGCCAAGGCCTCGGTGAAAATCACGTGCCGCCTCGTGCCCGGGCAAGATCCCGAGAAAGTAATGTTCGCCATTCACACTTACGTTGAAGGTATTCTGCCACCCGATTGCAAGGCCGAATGGCTCGGGAACCGCGGCTCGGGTGCCATCATGTTCGATACCGGCGGAAAAGCCATGCAGGCTGCCGCCAAGGCCCTCGAAGAGGAATGGGCCAAGCCCGCAGTACTCATGGGCTGCGGCGCGTCCATCCCCATCGTCTCTTCGTTCCGCGACGCTCTTGGCATGGACAGCCTGCTGATTGGCTTTGGTCTCGATGACGATCGCATTCACTCGCCCAACGAGAAATACAATCTCACCAGCTTTGAAAAAGGCGCGCGCTCTTGGGCCCGCATTCTTGCAGCCTTCGCCACCCTGCCAGCCGGAACAAGGGGCTGACCAGAGATAATTTGTCTATTCCTGAAAATTGCTTTGCGCCGCCGCAATCAGCACCTATGTTCCGCGCTGGCTGGAACGATCAACCGGCCTTCAGGAGTACTCCCCCAAAATGCGCCCCGTTGCACTCAAGTTTCTCGCCGCCGCTATCGTTGCCTTGACGGTTGCTGGCGCCACATCTTTTGCCCAGGAGCGCAACTGGAATCGCGAACGCAATTGGGAGAACAACAAGCGGCAAGATCGCAACGCCTGGCCGAGCGAAAGACTGAACCCGCAAGCCCAGCAGCGCAACGTTCCTGGCGAATTCGACTACTACGCATTGGTTCTGTCTTGGAGTCCTTCGTACTGCTCAGGCACCAATTCTGGCGACGACGAGACGCAGTGCAACCGGCGCGACGGCCGCCGCTTCAATTTCATACTTCACGGGCTCTGGCCGCAGTACAATCGCGGATACCCGGAAAGCTGCCGCACGACACGGCGGCCATTCGTACCGCAGCCCTTGATCGACAGCATGCTCGATATCATGCCGAGCCAGCGGCTAGTTATTCACGAGTATCGCAAGCACGGCACATGCTCCGGTCTCTCGCCCGAAGGCTATTATGAGACCGCGCGGCGCATGTATGAAAGCATCCGCATTCCCGACAAATACAAGAACCCGATGGAAGCACTCTTCATGTCGCCGGACCAGGTGGAGGCCGATATCATCCGCGCTAATCCGGATTTGAGACCTGACATGCTGGCCGTCGCATGCGGCGGCGCCGGCAACCGGCTCAAAGAAATCCGCATCTGCTTCTCGAAGGACGGAAAACCTCAAAGTTGCGGATCAAACGAAGAGCAACGTCGGCTCTGTTCCAGCAATCGCATGTTCGTGCCGCCTGTGCGCTCAACCGCACGCGACGAGAATTACAGCGGCTCGGACCGTAAGGCGCCCCCAAGTTCGCGGCCCAATCCCCTTCCCGCTCCGCGCATGATCGAAGACGACAGGAACATTTGAGGGGAGGCAGCTGCGGCGGCCTGTGGATAACGCGCCCTAGCGCGCCAATGGCCTTATTCACGCCTTGCTGGTCCGGCGGGGGCTCCGCACACTTAGTCCAGTGATTCTCGCTGGATTTGATATGCGATCCTTAGATTTTGATCAGTACTGGCCCGGTGCCGTCGGCGCAGACAAGCCCGCGGAACCGGACAACGGTGCGGCCGTCGCCGCCGATAGTTTCACTGCGCGTGGTGCTGTCTTCGCAGAAGCCGGCGGCCACCTGCCAGCGCAACCCATTGCCGCCGTGCGTGATCGCCGGACGCCGATCATCTGGGGCGCATCAGGCTTTGTATCCGGCATGCTTGCCTGGCATGTGATCGGCTTTTGGTCGTTCGTTTCTGACGTGGCGTTTAACGATCACGCGCGCACTGTTTCTGCTTCCGCCGGCAGTCCGCAACGTTCAGCCGCCGTCCTTAGCCACAAACCCAGCACACGCAGCGACAATCCCATCAATCGAAACTGCGTGGCACTTGCTATCGATCGCACGAGCGGGGACGCGAAACCCGGCGCTTGTCCGGCGGATGACAAGCCGTTAGCGGACGCCGGCCGCACCCCCCGGGATGACCTCGCCTTTACAAAGCCGCGCCTGCAAGATCCTCAAATCTGGGCGGGTGTAACGGCTGTCGAGCCGGAACTTTCGCCTGAATCAATCGACGAGTCGGCGTTCGATCTAACGATCAGGCCGGGGCCATAACGGCGAGTGCTGCTTGCGGGGTTCTGGAGTTCTAAGCGGCCTTGCGCACGCGCTCGGAGCGCCACTGGGATGGTGCGTAGGCGATGAACCCATGCGCCGGGGCTATGTCCAAGCTATCAAGCCGCCCGGTATCGATGCTCCAGCTGCGCGCGAGCTGCAAAACTTGTTCGTCCGTCGGGTGCAAGATGATCGCGCCGCCCGCATCGCCTTGGCGCCCGCGAATGCCGCGCAATTCAAACAGCTTCAAACCAAGCGCTTTTTCTTCAGCCGTAAGGCGCCCGCGATCCCAGATCACGCCATCGTCGCCGATCGCAAACGCACGGACCATCCGGCCACGCTCAAGTCGTGCCCAGGCGAAGAGATCAATATCGGGATAGGCTGCAAAATACTGAACGTCCCGGAACGTGCTCGATAGGCGCGCAAGCAGCGGTGTCAGCTTATCGACAAATGACCGTCCGACTGGCAGCGGCAATGGCACACCGGCAACGAAAATCCATCCCTTCACAGGCGGCGTCACGAACACATACATATCGCCGAGCCTGGTATCGTAAATTGTGCCAATGCCAGCATCCCAGTTGGCGGGCACAAGATCCGTCAGCTCAAGAGCCTCGGCAACAGCGTTTGAATCATCGGACTTAATCGCGAGCCACGCCATATCGCAGCCAAACGACTTGGGCAAATCCGGCTCGGCTCCAAATATCACGCGCTTCCGAATAAGTTGTGGCGCAACGACGAAGGCGATCACCGCCAAGGTCGATGCGATAAGGGCAAATATGACAATCAGTTGGATCAAGCTGCCTGCTTTATCGGCTTGCGTGCTTCAAGCCCATTTGAAACGGGGGAGCGCCAGCGGCAAGCCGGCGGCGCGCTCGTTCTGGGGAAAACAGATTTTTCCGGCCAGAGGTGTGATCTAGCCTCTGGAGGATTCTATATGATTCCCCGATGGATGCCCAAATTGACATTGACTTCAGAGCCCGCCCGGCCATGTGTCTCATGTCGCGATAAGAAAGCCGTTTCATGCCCTCCAATGCCTCCCCCCATAAGGTTGCCCTCATAACAGGCGCCGCCCGCCGCATCGGGCGCGGAATTGCGCTGGAGCTCGGGCGTGCGGGTTGGTCCGTCGCGGTCCATTACCGGAATTCTAAAGCAGAAGCGGACGACCTTGTCCGGCAACTGCAGGATTTGGGCGTACAATCCGTTGCCCTCTCCGCTGATCTTGCCGATTTCAACGCCATGCGCGGTCTCGTCGATCAATGTGCCAAGACCATCGGCGCGCCCGTCTGCCTGATCAACAACGCCTCGGAATTTCTGCTCGATTCACTCGAATCTCTTGAAGAAAACACCTGGGATGTCCATCAATCGATCAATCTCAAGGCGCCAGTGTTTCTGGCCCAAGCCATGTTGCGCGCGTTGCCCCATGGCGTCGAAGGCAACATCATCAACATCATCGACCAGCGCGTCTGGAAATTGACGCCTGACTTTTTCTCCTACACGATTTCAAAAGCAGGTTTGTGGACGGCAACGCGCACTCTTGCGCAAGCGTTGGCACCTCGAATTCGAGTCAATGCAATTGGCCCGGGCCCAGTTTTTCAAAGCGTGCACCAGACGGAAGTTGAATTTGCAGCAGAGCAAACTTCAACCCTTCTCGCGCGTGGCCCATCGCCGGAAGAGATTGCAACGGCTGTGAAATTCATTCTCGCAACGCCCTCCATGACCGGACAGATGATTGCTTTAGACGGCGGACAGCACCTCGCCTGAGTGCCCGCACGGACCCTTCACCGTTCTGAAATTTCTGAGCACTTCTAACGGTCTGCCGCAATCCTTCCGCCCCGGCTTCTCATTGCCGCCGCATTGATCAGCGATCTTCTTGTGGCGAGCCCGGGGGGTTCGATCAACTCTTTATTAACGTTAAGCGCCTAGAAACCATTCCGGTTCTGTAGGGCGCTCAGTTGAGGGTGCCGCGTAAATTATGGGTGTTACCATGATGTGCCGCTTTGGGGCGCTGTTCGCGCTTCCGTTGGCGACAGCCTTGTCGGCTGTTTGTCTGACTTCGACGGCTTCTGCCGCCGAGCTTCCGCAAATAAAAATCACAGACGGCAACAAAGTGCCCGAGTGTGTGACGCCGGGGCGGCTCAGTGCCTTCCTTGAAGCGCGCAATAGAAATCTCAACCAGCGCTTTCAGACCATAGCCGCAGATTACATGCGCGTTGGCGAAGAACTCGGCATCCGCTGGGATGTCGCCTATTTCCAGATGCTGCTTGAAACCGGCAATCTCACCTTCACGGGCGACGTATCCGAAGAGCAGAACAATTTTGCCGGCCTTGGTGCCACAGGCAAAAAAGAACCGGGAGAAAGTTTCCCCGACGTTGCAATCGGCGTCAAAGCCCATCTCCAGCATCTCTTGATGTACGCTGGCGAACAGGTTGAGAACCCGGTCGCTGAACGCACGCGCAAGGTTCAGGAATGGGGCGTTCTGACTTCGTGGCTGAAGACCATCGATGGTCCGATGACCTATACGCAGCTTGCCAAGAAATGGGCTCCTGGCTCGCGCAGCTACTCGCGCGACATCGCCAACGTTTCAGACTCTTTCTACGATGGATTGTGCAAGAGCCCAGATCCGAAGCCGGAAATGATAGCGCTTGCCCGGCCTGGCGAGACGAAAACAGCAGCTGCCACAGAAGCAGCCAAGGCTCCATCCAAAGAAGTAACGGCAGCAGCGGCCACCGGAACAGCAGCCGAAGAACCGGCCGCGCCAAAAATGTCAGGCGCAGATTTGGCGCGCCGCGCCGTGGAGGAAGCTCGCGCATCAGGATCATTCGTCAGATCCAGTCTCGGCGCTGGCGCCATTGCTCAGGCTGCTAAAACAGCAGCAACCGCCGCACCCGAAACGTCCGATACGCCGCCAGCTCAGCCTGCGTTCACAATCATCAACGCAGCCAATCCTGAGGCAGAGACTGAGGCCGGCACCGCAGCTGTCGTTCCCATAGAGCCCACGGCAAAAGTGCAGACAGCCGCGCTCGGTTCCGGAACCAAGGCGGCCATCACGCCGCCCGCGGCCGGCAAGAGCAAAGAAACCGCAGCACCATCGTCAAAGTGCCGTGTGTGGACCGCAAGTTACGGCGGAAGCCGTGCCATCATCATCAAAGCTGCCGGCGATCAAACCACCAACTACACCGTCCTCGATGTCAATGAGGGTACGGAAAAACGCGAGGCTGATGCGTATATCGAAGCCTACGCGAAGGGCGGGCAGTCGGTTGGCGAATTTACGAACCAAACCCAAGCCCTCGATAAGGCTTTCGAGCTCTGCCCTGAAGGCTGACGCAAAGTCAGCCTTCTCATTCAGCCGCACTCTCAGTGCCAAGGGCCAGAGTTATGAACCCAGCCGCCGCCTACCCAAAAAAGCGCCAGCTGACGGTTGCGGCGGCACTTGTGCAGATTCTACTTGCGACGACCGCAGTGAACGCCGCGCCTCCGATCAGAACCGGTGACAGCAATCGCATGCCCGCATGCGTTTCGCCGGAACGGCTGATGGCATTCCTAGAAGACCGCAATACCGAGCTCGATCCGAAATATCGCGATATCGCCAAATGGTACAAACAGAGGGGCGAAACGTGGCGGGTCCGCTGGGATTACGCATTCTTTCAGATGGTGATTGAAACCAATTATCTGAAGTACCGCCGCAGCAACGGGCGGCGCGGCGACGTGAATGAGAACCAAAATAACTTTGCTGGGATCGGTGCAACTGGCGGCGGCGTGGCGGGCAACCGCTTTCCAGACGTAAAAACTGGCGTACTCGCGCAGATCCAGCATCTCGTCGCCTACTCGGGCGAAATGGTGGTCAAACCCGTCGCACCGCGCACGGAACTTGCGCAAGATAGCATCGTCGAACAATCGCGCCGCTTAAAGCGGCCCGTGACGTACAGCGATCTCGCACGCCGCTGGGCGGCTGATCGCAAATACGGAAAAACGATCGATTTCGTCGCCGAGCAATTTTTCAAAGGCTATTGCACAGGGCCCGCCACGGTTGCCAAGGCTGGCAGCGAGCCTAGTTCGCCCTCTCGCCAGCCAGAGAAGCGCTATACTAGGCCAGCAGGCCTTGGCGGTCCACAGATGCAGAAGCTGGCTGGCCCGGAAACGATGCCATGGGTCGATGGCATAAACACCGCGCAAGACACTTCTCGCGCGAACGATCCAAATCCGCCGGCCAAAAATCGCGCGCCAGAAAAATCCGGTCCTCCCGTGCGCACCATCTGGTCGCGCGAAAAGGGATTTGAAGTCGCCCCCGAACCAGCAAAGAGCAACGCGGCCGTTGATCCTGCCGACGCGCGGCCCGTCCCGGACGCTGGGCTGGCGGCAACTCCAGAAGAAGGTGAGCCAGGCTCCGCAGCAGCAAATGAATCAACAGCCCAACCGCAGGCATCGAGTGAGGAGAGCGAAACGGCTCTGCCCACCTTCAAGATCCGGCCGGCCGCGATGCCCGCGCCGTCGCATCTGGGCGGGCCGGTGGATGATGTTTCCAATAGAGATGATGCGCCAGCCGGCGTCGCGGCAGAAACCGCTATCGCGCCGCCAGTTCCAACGCCTGCACGCTCCGCACCAAAGCAAGCGGCGCTTATTGGTCCAGCGGTGCCGCAACCCGCTCCGTCTACACCCTCAGGTCCGTGCCGCGTTTTGACCGCAAGCTATGGCGGCAAGAAAACTCTGCTTGTTAAAGCCTCACACAATGGCGGCACGGAACTGACCGCGCTCAGCGTCATAGAAGGCTTCGAACAATCGATGTTCGCAACCTACGTCAAGGCCAGCGCTCCGGGAGCCGAACTTCTCAGCGAACACACGTCGAAAGACGAAGCGGTCGCGGCGGCGAACGCGATGTGCGCGGGTGAGTGAGCGGACCCAGCAATTTGCTCAAGGTCTCATTTTTGCCCCGGCCCCAGATACTTGAGCGCGGCTGTCGATAACGCACCACCGAGAACACACGGGATGCCAAACTCGACTTGGCCCATAACGCTCGCCGCAACGCAGCCCAACGAGAGAGCCGTTTGGCCAGCCTGACCCCACCAATTGTAATTGCGTGCGCTTTCCGGACCCTTGGCTTTGAGTTCCTCGATCGAAGCAAAAGCCTGCTTGCGGATTTTGCCGAGTTCCAGCGTCTCAGCTGCCTCGATCACCTCGTTCAGCGGCGCGCGTGCGGCGACTTCGTCTTCCGCGGAAACGCTTTTGAGCATCGCCAGAAGATCGGCATCGCGTGATGCGTTCTGCGCCAGCGTCCACTTGGCCATGGCGCCAATCGTCAGTTTCTCGACGTTGTTGCGATCGGTCGACCACGCCAGCACCGTCACGATGCGCCTGACGGGCGCTTCCGAACCGGTCGCGAAATAGTAGCCCCAGTTGATGTCGATGGCAGATGAACTGTCTTCAAACGGCAAGTCGGCGAGCGTCGGCTTATTGGCGAACAGGTACTTGTCGATGAGAACTTTGCGTGCCGGCATGCGCTCAACGAACTTGATCATCAGGCCTTTCCAATCGCTGAGACCCGAGTACGCGATGGCCTTGATGAGCAACACCTGATCTTGGGGATCGAGCGGAAACATAGCGGTTATCAGCTTTTCCGCGTCATCCGGGTTCGAGCCGATGACACCCGCCGTAAAGCCAATGTAGATGCCCGCCTGATCCATATCCTTGGTGACGCTGGACTTGACCATAGCCTTAACGGCTTCCGGCAACCGCTTCGGCTCCGGCTTCAAACGGTAGCCATTCATCCACGTCAGCAGTTCTTCGCTCTTGGTGAAGGGGGCTGGCGTTTTGACCTTGGCGGCTTTGTTCGCGGCTGTGCATGGCGCGGCCACCAACATCAAGGCACAAAAAAAGGCAAAGACAGCACGCATACGCAGATACCACGACGCTAATTCAAGGATAGCAAGGACTTACAACGCGCGCTCGCAGTGGCCATTTTGTGGCACACAGCCGTTCTAGCGCTTGACCCGGCGGCGCGAGCGCCAATAGTTCAGACATGAGCAAAGACCGAAGCGAGCACGACGCCGCCCCGACCGGCAGCACCGCCCCTGAAGCGGCGCCGTCAGGCACCGGCGTCATCGCCAATTATCTCAAGACCTTGCCGAATGGCCCGGGCGTCTATCGCATGCTCGATAGCGCAGGCGAGGTCATCTACGTCGGCAAGGCACGCTCGCTCAAGGCGCGGGTCTCGAATTATGCGCGGCTGCAAGGCCACACCAACCGCATCGCCCGCATGATCACAGCGACCGTGTTGATGGAGTTTGTAACGGTCGGCACGGAAGCCGAAGCGCTGCTTCTTGAAGCAAATCTCATCAAGCGCTTCAAGCCGCGCTTCAATGTGCTCATGCGCGACGACAAATCGTTCCCCTACATCCTGATCTCGCGCGATCACGATGCGCCCCAGGTGATGAAGCACAGAGGTGCTAGAAACCGCAAAGGCGACTATTTCGGTCCCTTTGCCTCGGCCGGTGCCGTAAACCGCGCCATCACAATGTTGCAGCGCGCGTTTCTGCTGCGCACGTGTTCAGACAGTTTTTACGAGAACCGCACGCGCCCCTGTCTGTTGCATCAGATCAAGCGCTGCTCTGCGCCCTGCACCGGGGAAATCGCGCTCGAAGATTATCGCAAGCTTGCGGACGACGCGGTTCGTTTCTTGAAGGGCGAGAGCCAAACTGTGCGCGCCATGTATCAGCGGCTCATGGAAGAAGCATCCGGCAAACTTGAATTTGAGGCCGCCGCCAAGTACCGCAACCGGCTGTGGGCGCTGGCCCACGTCACTGCCGATCAGACGATCAACCCCGAAGGCGTTGAGGAAGCGGACGTTTTCGCCGCACACCAAGACGGCGGGCAGACGTGCATCCAAGTCTTCTTCTTCCGCACGGGGCAGAACTGGGGCAACCGCGCTTACTACCCGAAGGCCGATCGCTCGCTTCCCGTAGAAGACGTACTCGACAGCTTTATCGCGCAATTCTACGACGACAAGCC
>JANOKZ010000289.1:0-4267 GCA_031419515.1 Hyphomicrobium sp. | reverse complement strand
GTCCCGCGATCAATCGATCACGATTGTGGCGGGCTCGTGTACACAGTTTCTTAGGTCCCGATAGGCCGTCTTTCCCGGGCAACGCAATCGTCAGAGGTCCATATGGGCAACACAAAGACCGCAAATCGCATCGAAGTCGTCTATCCAGCAGACGCCATTGCCCGGCGCCTCGACCAGCTTGCGGGCGAAATTGCGGCAAGGCAAATTCCAGGGCTCCTCGTCATAGCCGTTCTCAAGGGATCGTTCGTCTTCGCCGCAGACCTGATACGCGCCCTGAACCGGGCAGGGCTTGCCCCCGAAGTCGATTTTCTGACGCTCTCAAGTTACAAGAAGAACCGTGTTTCGTCCGGCCAGGTTTCAATCCTCAGAGACCTGGATCTTGAGGTCGAAGGCCGGAATGTCCTGCTCGTCGATGACGTTCTCGATTCCGGCCGCACGCTCGCCTTTGCCAAGGACCTGATTGCGGCGCGGGGTGCCAAAGACATCTTGACTTGTGTCCTGCTCGAAAAAGAAGTGCTGCGCGCCGTCAACATCGCGGCGGACTTCCGCGCCTTTGTCTGCCCCGATACGTTTGTTGTTGGTTACGGCATGGATGTCGCGCATCGCTACCGGGAATTGCCGTACGTTGGAAGGCTGATGGATTGAGTGCAGGCCGCTTGACTAGCTGCAAGTTGGCTGGCTGCAAGGGGGAATACATGGCAACGATACTTCTCGCCGACGACGATGCAGCAGTCCGCGATCTTGTCCGCCGCGCACTCACGACCGACGGCCACTCGGTTCACGTGACGGAGGACGGCGCGGAAGCACTTGAGTATCTGCAAGCCCATGTGGCAGCCGTCGATCTCCTCGTAACGGATGTTGATATGCCAGCACTTGACGGCATATCGTTGTGCGAGAAAGCAATCGCGCTGAAGCCGCAGCTCGGCATCGTCTTGATGAGCGGGTTTTCCGATCAGCTGGAACGCGCCAACGCACTCAAAGCCAAGCGTCTGACTTCAATTTCGAAGCCTTTCTCGCTCGAACAGATCAAAGCGAAGGTGCGTTCGATGCTGGTGTGATGGGCTCGTCACCGATCGGCTTGATGTAAGGTGCTGTCATTCCCGCGCGGCCCCCTCATGCGCTTTCACTTCATACGCACTGCCCAATTCCCGTGCATTCCAGAACCAGAGTGCGGTGAGCGGCAGGGCAACGAGCGGCACGGCTGCGGCTGCAAACCCAAGACTGCCGCCGATGAGCGCGAACACCCAACCCGCCGCCGCATCGCCGCCCCGATAGACAACCGTGTCGATGAAGCTCTGCACCTTGTATTTTTCGTCAGGCGCCGCGAGCGTGTACATGACCTTAATGGCCGGGCTTGAGAGCGAGAACGCAACAACGCGCTCCCCAACCATGACGGCGGCCACAACCCACAACAGCGGCTGATAGGTAATCGCCAGTGTCCCAATCGTTGCCATCACGGGAAGGGCGGCAAGTGCCACCGTCAAGCCCAAATGGCGCATCACGGCCGCCGTGCCTAAAATCTCGATCGTCAGCGTCGCGATGCTGACAATGAGATCGCGGCTCGAGAAGAAATTGACGCGCTCGGCGCTGGTCGCAAAGGCGTCCGCCGCGAGGCGCGCCTGCTCCAGATAGAAGAACGTGCCAACGACATTGGCGAGCAGAATGAAAAGCGCGATGCGGCCGAAGTAGGGGGAGGAGAACACCTTCGCCGCTCCATCCAGAATGCCGCCGCCCGCGGGCTCTGTTTCATGGTCCGCAGCACCCGGCCGGAGTTTGCGAAGCGCGAGGCTCATCATCAGCGCAACGACAAGAAGTGCCGCCGAGACGGGCAGCAAATCAACCGGCGCCAGAGTTGCTATCAGCTGTTTGGTGATGAGCGGCCCCGCAACCGCGCCCGCCGTTCCCCCCGCCGCGATGAAGCCGTAGAGCCGCTTGGCCTCGCTGTTCGACCAAAGCTCCGACATCAAGCTCCAGAATAGCGAAATTACGAAGAGATTGAACACGCTGCCCCAGACGAAAAACGTGCCCGCGATATGGGGTGGCGTGCCGTACGACTTGAAGGTGAGCCAGAAGGCCAGCATGCACGCGACGAAAAACCCGTAGATCGCCGGCAGCACGAGGCGGCGCGGCAGCTTCGAGGCGACGAAGCCAAAGGCCGGCACCGCCGCCAGCATGACAAAAAAAACAATGGTAAAGAGGTGGTGCAGCTCGCCCCGGCCGTAGGTGACGCCCATCTCATCGCGCAGGGGGCGCACGATATAGTAAGCGGCGAGCAGCGAGAAAAACATGATGAAGGAGGCGAGCAGGGCCCCTATCTCATTGCGCTCGACGGCGACAAACCGGTTGAGAAGGCCTGGCGGCTGCGAGACCTGAGAATCGTTGATAGACGTCATGCCGGGCCTTTCGGGGACAGCGATTGCGTTCGAATCAGTCTACCAAATTAGGGCTGGTTGCAGAGCAGCGAGTGCACAGCGGCGAAGGCAGGCGGAACCTGCGAGTGGGCCTGGGTGTTGTGCAGTTGCGTCATAGTCGTAACTTTAGCTATATCCATGCTTTCCTGATTGTGGTGAACACCGTTCCGGCTATACTCTCGCGTTGCAGCAACACCATGCTGCTTCGCCCAGATGGGACGGAATTCTTAGAAGGGCGGCCGCGATGCACTATTTTGCCTATGAGATGGCCCACGCTGTTGTGTCGCCCATGCGATTTGGCATGCAGGCGCTGCGCCACAGTATGGAATGGCCCCTCAATCCGTGGTCCAAAACATCGTTCGGCCGCAACATGGCGGCTGCCTGCGAAGTCTTCGAAAACCTCACGCGGCGCTACGGCAAACCCGAATTCGGTATCAAGTCCGTCAGCATCGATGGTCTGCCAGCGGCCGTCCGCGTGGAAACGGCGCTCGTCAAACCGTTCTGCAATCTTCTGCACTTTGCGCGCGACAGCGAGATAGCGGCCAAGCGCGGCGACCCCAAAGTTCTCATGATCGCGCCGATGTCAGGCCACTACGCGACACTGCTGCGCGGAACGGTCGAAGCCATGCTGCCCGATCACGATGTCTACATCACCGATTGGGCCGACGCGCGCGAAGTCCCGATTTCCATGGGTCGCTTCGACTTCGACGACTTCATCGATTACGTGATCGAATTCGTGAAATTCATCGGACCAAACACGCACGTCATTGCAGTGTGCCAGCCGGCTGTGCCAGCGCTCATCGCTACAGCGATCATGGCGTCGCGAGGGCAAGAGTGCCAGCCGGCCTCTCTCGTGCTCATGGGCGGGCCGATCGATACGCGCCGCAACCCGACCAAGGTCAACGAATTGGCGGGCGCGCGCTCGATCAACTGGTTTGAGCAAAACGTCGTCTCGGCCGTGCCGTTCCCGCATGTTGGATTCATGCGGCCCGTTTATCCGGGTTTCATGCAGCTGACCGGGTTCATGACCATGAACCTGGAACGCCACATGAGCGCGCATGTCGATCTCTTCAACGATCTCGTTAAGGGCGACTGCGATAACGTCAAGCAGCACCAGGATTTTTACGAAGAATACATGTCGGTCATGGACCTGACGGCGGAGTTCTATCTGCAGACCGTGAAGACGGTGTTCCAGGATCATTCGCTGCCCGACCGCACCCTCTATCATCGTGATGAATTCGTCGATTGCTCGGCTATCAAGCAAACCGCTCTCATGACGGTTGAAGGCGAGAAGGACGACATTTGCGGCCTTGGCCAGACGGGCGCCGCGCACGATCTCTGCACCAGCATTCCCGATCGCGACAAGGTGCACTATGTGCAGATGGGCGTCGGCCATTATGGCGTGTTCAACGGCACGCGCTGGCGCACTGAAATTCAGCCGCGTATCCGCGAATTCATCCGCACGCTCGAATTCCGCCGCAAGGAACAAGAAGCCGAGAAGCGCGGGCTGATGGGGTATTTGACGGGCGGCAACAAGGTTGCGGCGAAAGAGATCGCAGCCCCCGTGTCCGAGCGCGCTACAGAACGCCCGAAGGTCAAAGCCAACGGCCATCTCAATGGCAAGAACGGCAAGCACGCGCCACCTGTTGTGGCGGGGGAGTAGGGAGAGATGGCAGACTCTACCCCCTACAAAATTCTATCGATAGGACGCTGTCGATTTTAGAATTTTAACATCATTAAAACCATACCTGCACATCATTGAGCTAATACCAGTCCGCAATGAACCCGACTCACGGATTCACATTCGCGGCAAGTTGTGATTCCGTTTCTTCATCGACGTGATTCGAGGAGGGAGC
>JANOKZ010000288.1:0-8830 GCA_031419515.1 Hyphomicrobium sp. | reverse complement strand
GCCTCGTCCTTTTCCAGGCCATTTTCCCTCTGGCCCACGCCGTGACGCGATTGTGTGCCCTTTATCAGCCGCAACACGACCCCATCACTATTGAGTCAAGTGTGCACTCGATCAAGTTATTTTTTTACTCATCTTGCAAATTGATTGATGAACAGGCGTCAGAATCTGTTGCGACGCAATATTTCAAAGTCTGGCGGGCAGGCTTTGCTTCGCACTGCAATAGAACTGTGACAAAACTTTTCTTGAGAAAGTTTGCGGTCTGTTGTTGCGCACGATCTCTGCCTGAGTGACGATGCCTTCGCCGCGCTCTCTGGAGGCGCGGGGTGCGGCCCCTGTGTTGGCGCGCGCCTCGCGAGTGGAGGCATTCATGGGTAGTTCTGAAGCCCCGAGGGGCGGAAAAGGCACTGAAGGCGGTAGAAGCGGGGTCCGCGGCGCGCGCTGCATCGCGCTTGTCGGACCCTTCGCAAGCGGCAAGACCTCGCTTCTCGAAGCGATCCTTGCTCGCACGGGAGCCGTCTCAAGACCCGGCTCGATTGCAGCCAAGAGCACCGTGGGGGACGCGAGTCCTGAAGCGCGCGAACATGCCATGAGCGTTCAGCTCAATGTCGCGGATGCAACATTCCTCGGCGACACTTTTACTTTCATAGATTGTCCCGGCTCTGTCGAATTCCTGCACGAAGGCGCTTTGGCGCTGGCTGGCTGCGATGCTGCGATCGTCGTTTGCGAGCCAGACCCCAAACGCGTGCCCGCTCTTCAGATGGTGCTCAATCGATTGGATGAGCTGGCTCTGCCTCACATCTTGTTCCTGAACAAAATCGATAGTTTCTCAACGCCAGTCAGGGACATTATTCCAAGCCTGCAACCAGCCAGCTCAAAGCCGCTTGTTCTGCGCCAGATCCCGATCTGGGAAAACGGCATTGCGACTGGATTCGTGGATCTCGCGTCAGAGCGCGCCTACGTGTATCGCGAACATGCCGAGAGCAAAATCATTGCACTGCCGAGTGCCGTTGCGGCGCGTGAGAAAGAAGCGCGTTTTGAAATGCTCGAAAAACTCGCCGACTATGACGACGAGCTGATGGAGCAGTTGCTTTCCGATATTCCTCCACCAAACGACAAGGTCTTCAACGACCTGACACAAGAACTACGCGACCGGTTGATTGTGCCGGTTCTGCTTGGTTCGGCCGAGCATGGAAATGGCATTCTGCGGCTCTTGAAAGCACTGCGCCACGAAGTACCGTTTGTCGCCGAAACAGCGCGGCGGCATAAACTCGAAAATGCTAAGTGTGCGGCCTACGTGTTCAAGAATGTGCACACGAAGTCGGGCGGGAAGCTCTCCTTCGCGCGCGTTCTGTCGGGCGAAATTCCCGATAGTGCCATTTTGATCGGCAAGGATGGCAAGGAAGAACGTGCGGCTGGGCTCTTCACCATCAAGGGTGAGGAGACGCAGAAACGCACATCTGCGAAAGCTGGCGATACGATTGCGCTTGGCCGGTTAGAGAGCATCTGCGCTGGCGAGACGCTTACCACTGAAAAGGGCGGCGTAATGCAGATCAAGGCGCCGACCGCGCCTGAAGCTGTGCAGGCCATCGGTCTTGGGCTCAAGGACCGCAAGGACGAAGTGAAGCTGTCGGCAGCGGTTGCCAAGCTTTGTGAAGAAGACACTTCACTGCGCGTCGAGCACGCGACTGACACACATCAGATCGTGCTGCATGGGCAAGGCGAGATGCACTTGCGGGTGGCGCTTGAGCGCTTATCGCGCAAATACGGGATCGAAGTCGTGCGCGAGCCGCGACGCATCGCTTACAAGGAGACGATCAAAGGCTCGACGGAAATCCGCGGGCGCCACAAGAAACAATCGGGCGGTCACGGGCAGTTCGGTGACGTCAAAATCCAGATCAGGCCTTTGCCGCGCGGGTCCGGCATCCTCTTCGACGAGAAAATTACGGGTGGCGCTGTGCCGAAGAACTACATTCCTTCGGTCGAAATTGGAGTGCGCGATTACCTCGAGGAAGGCCCGCTCGGCTTCCCCGTCGTCGATGTCGGAGTAACGCTCACGGACGGCTCGTACCATACGGTCGACAGCTCAGACATGGCGTTCCGGCAGGCTGGCCGGCTCGCCATGTCGGAGGGTATGCCGAGCTGTAGTCCCGTGTTGCTTGAGCCGGTAATGGCTGTTGAAATCGCGGTGCCATCAGAAACGAACTCGCGCATCAACGGCATCATTTCGCAGCGGCGCGGGCAGATACTCGGCTTCGACGGCCGGACGGGATGGCCGGGATGGGACATTATTCAGGCGCATATTCCGGCGTCTGAAATGGACAACCTCATTATTGATCTGAGGTCCGCAACAGCGGGTGTCGGCTCGTTCACGACCAAGTTCGATCATTTGTCGGAGCTAACGGGGCGGTTAAAGGATCAGGTGCTCGCCGCCCAAAAACAGGCGGCGGCATAAGCTTCGGACCCGGATATGAAAACGCGAAAGGCGGCTCGCTTGGGCCGCCTTTCGTTTGTCCGGCCAGTTTGCCGGAGATCTCAAGCTAGAGTCATCCAAGCCTGAGGCATGCTGTGAGACACGCCCACAACGGCCTTTGGCGGTTGCTAAACCTAGCGCGAAGGGCGAACGGGGGTGGGTCGCCCTTCTTCGGCGCTCGGCTGGGAGGTCGCCATTTCGCTACGCGGCGGCGACCCAGCAGCCTGAGACGAAACCGAACGCGACTGCATCCGGGTTCTTACGTGCAGCTTCGAGTAGTTTTTCTGGAGCTTGAACATCGACGGCTTTGCCCGTCTTTCTTTCCGCCCTAGCGCCATTCAACAGAATGACGACTTTGCCGAGTAATTCGGCCCGTATTGTTTTCATTGCTGCCCTCCAGCACACGAAAATAATTCTGAAGTGACTGAAAAACGACGACATCACCAGCATCAGCAATTTATGCCAGCATTGCCACTATAGTATGACACACGCCCATAGTTATGCACAAGGGTAACTCGCACGTGCGAAGCAATTTTAAGGGATCACTGAATAGTTAGTTTCCGGCAATAACTTGCTGAAGGCAGTTCACCTTCATGATGCTCAAGCCGGCTATGGGAACCATTAGAAGGCGCATGATTATCAGTGGTTTTCAACAGGTCCCCAGATCTGTGTGAGGCGGGCGTCGCGTCCGCAACCGGCGCGATAGAATTTGTAGCGCGTAGCGTTGGTTTTGTAGAAATTTTGGTCCTTGGCGGCTGTGAAGTCGCCAGCGCCCAAGATCTCAACGACGATGGGCTGTTTCAGTTTTCCGCCCTTTTGATGCGCCGTCTTGCTCTCAGCTGCAAAGCGCTTCTGCTCGTCATCATAGGTAAAGATGGCCGGGCGGTATTGGCTGCCGCGATCGCAGAATTGCCCCGTGGCGTCGTGCGGATCGACGTTGCGCCAATAGTGAGCGAGCAACTTCTCATAGCTGACAGCCGCTGGATCGTAGGTGACGCGCACGACTTCCGTGTGGCCTGTTTCTCCAGTGCCGACTTGTTCGTAGGTCGGGTTCTTGGTGTGACCGCCCATGAAGCCGGACTCGGTGTCCAGAACGCCCGCAACCTTGTCGAAGTCGCTTTCAACGCACCAGTAGCAACCTGCCGCGAAGGTCGCGACGGCGGTCTTGGTGTCTGCGGCGCGGGCCGTGACCGGCGCTAGTGTCAATGCAAGCAAAAGTGCGGTGAGCGCGCGCATGGGCGTACCTCCATAGGAGTTTTCTCTTAGGCGATCCGGCCGCTGATCCGTAGACGGGCGGGTCAGCTTGCGGCCTTCGGCACGAATTTCATCGAGACGCCGTTCATGCAGTAGCGCAGGCCTGTCGGCTTCGGGCCGTCTTCAAAAACGTGACCAAGGTGTCCGCCGCAGCGGCGGCAATGGACTTCGGTGCGCGTCATGAAGAAGCTACTGTCGTCGGTGGTCCCGATAGCGTTGTCGATCGGCTTGAAGAAACTCGGCCAGCCCGTACCGCTGTCAAACTTGGTGTCAGAGGTGAAGAGCGGCAAGTCGCAGCCGGCGCAGTTGTAAGCGCCTGCAGTGTAGGTCTTATCCAATGGCGACGTACCAGCGCGCTCGGTGCCGTGCTTGCGCAGGACCTGGAACTGCTCGGGCGTTAGGATCTTCTTCCACTCGTCTTCGGTCTTCGTCACTTCAAACTCCGTCTTGGTTTCTCCGGCCGCGAGGGCCGCATTGTTGCACAAGGGCAGGGCGGCAGCGAGGCCGAGCCCAACCCTGGTAAAGTCGCGTCGCGTAAACATGTCAAAGTCCTCATGCGGTTAATTGTGTTCTGAGCCGCGTCGTCCGGCCAAGAGCCGGTTTCGCAATTAGATACGGGCGAAACGAGGCCAGCGTTTCGTACGTGGGGGCTATGAAATCGATCACGACTGCGTGGGTTTCATGACCGGGCGGCAATCTCAACCCGCTTATCTAGCTTAATTTCATGTTCGGTGAGCTTGCAGCGGTAGGCCAGCATTTCAACTCCGGCGGCGGCCGCCTTAGTGAATGCGCTGGCGTAGGCCGGGTCGATGTCGCCCGCCACATCGAACAGTTTGGCGTCGCTGCGCTGGATCAGGAAAACCATGACTGCCCGGTGTCCAGCGGCGACCATTTTGCCAAGTTCAACCAGGTGCTTAACGCCGCGTTCCGTCTTGCTGTCGGGGAATTCCGCAAGGCCTGCCTTGCGCATGAGGTGCACATTCTTGATTTCGACGTAGCAACATCCCTTCGAAGGGTCGCCGAGAAGGATGTCGATGCGGCTGTTCTCGCCGTACTTCACTTCGCGGCGCAAGTCCTTGTAGCCGGTAAGTTCGGCAACCTTGCCGGCGGCAATCGCTTCGCTGACAATGGCGTTTGGGTGGCCTGTATTGATTCCGACGAGGGTTGGCGTCTTGCCGGGCCCGGCTTCGATCATTTCCCAGGTATGACGGTATTTGCGCGTCGGGCTGTCGCTTGTCGAAAGCCAAACGGCTGAACCGGGCGTAGTGAGACCGAGCATGGATCCGGTATTAGGGCAGGTGCCTGTTACCGCGCGGCCATCCTCAAGGACGACGTCCGCGAGAAAGCGCTTGTAGCGCTGGGTGAGGGTGCCTTTGAGGAGGGGCGAAGCAAATTTCATGGAACGAGACATAGCGATTGGGCGTAGGGGGCCGCAACGTCATTTCTACTCTTAGTAGCCGGATTCGCCTCTTTTCCGCGCCGGTGATATGCATCAGCCCGGAAAGTAATCAAGACGATCAAAAGGACTGAGATCATCGTGGGCGCGCCGAATGACATCACAGCGGCGGTACTCGTCATTGGCGACGAGATCTTGTCCGGGCGTACCAAGGACAAGAACATTGCCGTCATTGCCGCGCGTATGACCGATATCGGCATCCGCTTGAAAGAAGTGCGCGTGGTTGCCGACGACGAAGCCGAGATTGTTGCGGCGGTGAACGCGCTGCGCGCCCGCTACACCTATGTCTTTACCACCGGCGGCATAGGTCCGACACATGACGACATTACAGCCGACAGTATCGCCAAGGCCTTCGACGTTTCGATCGACGTCGATCCCAGAGCCCGTGCCCTCATGCAAGCGGCTTGCGACGCGCGCGGCTTGGAGTTGACCGATGCGCGGCTCAGAATGGCGCGTCTGCCCGCTGGTTCGGAGCTGGTCGAAAACTCAATCTCCATCGCGCCGGGCTTCATGCTCGGCAATGTCATCGTGATGGCCGGTATTCCCGACATCATGCGTGTGATGCTGGACGCCGTGACGCCCAGGCTCCAGACCGGCGCGCGCGTGCTGTCCGAGACGATTGCGCTGGAAAAGCCCGAAAGCCAGATTGCCAGTCTCTTCGCGGGGCATCAGGCGCTCTACCCCGATATCGCCATGGGGAGCTATCCCTGTCTGCGCGAGGGCCGCCCGGCGACGGACCTTGTATTGCGGGGCACCGATATGGCCCGGCTTCAGGCAGCGTTGCGCGAACTCAAAGTGAAGCTGGGACTGCCAACTGTGTCCGGCTAAGCTCTGTGCCAACACGAGAAGAATTGTTCTATATAATTGAAATATAACAATTTATTGCAGTGCAACATGGCGGCAATCGGCCACGGTGCGGAAGGATAGTTAACGCTTATTGTGAGCTCGTTCGGCTGGCCCTGTTTGAGATAGCAACGCCCAGTTTGAACCCATGGAGGAAGACAGTGCGCTCGGCACGCGCACGGCAAAAAATAAAAAGGAGCGTCATATGTTTCGAGGGATTTCGCGGATCAAGGTCCGCGCGTTTTCATTTTCTGCGCTGATTGCAGCGCTTGCGCTTTCGGCATCGCCAGTCTTCATGGCAAACCAAGCCGAAGCAAAAACACCATGCAAGACCTACTGCTACAAAGGCACCTGCCATCAGGTCAAAACGCTTGCCGAAACGGCGGCCCTTATTGGCCGCGATGAAACACTCACCTCATCATACTACGACGACTGCAAATTCGATAGGTTCAACCCGTGCGGTCTGACCTCGTCGGGCGAAAAATTCCGCCCAAACGACGCCGATAATGCCGCGAGCCCAATCTATCCCGATGGCACGGTCGTGCTGTTGTGGAACGAAAAGAACGGCAAGGCCGCCGTCGTGCGCATCAACAATGCCGGACCGTACTGGGGTAAGCGCAAGATTGACGTGTCGCGCGCCACGGCCGAGAAGCTCGGCTTCAAGAAACGCGGCGTGGCGAAGCTCGCTGTGCGCGTGATCTCGGCGCCGTCGAAATCCGAGGCGCGCTACAAGAAGAACCGCCGCTATGACGCTGTGCCAGGTGCGCTTGGAACGTTTGCGTCGCTTGAGTCTGCTGCTGGCGGCATGATGCTGGCGATGGCTGGCGGCAAGACGGACACGTTCGCATCGGTTGTCGGCAAGTTGCCGGATGCCTCTTTTGGCCCAATGACGCCGTTGACCGGCGCCAAGTTCGCCACCGCCGATATGTTGCGCGGTCAAAGCGCGGAGTTAACGCTTGGCGGCGAAACACCGGCCGATGGTCTGCGGGCAGCTGCCCGGCGTACGTTCGGTCTCGATCAGGATATCCGCCGCGTGGCCCCTTCAACACTGACCGCAGAAGCACTCTACGGGCGCATGCGCGCATCGCTGTAGGTTTTCGGTCCAGGGACTACGGAAAAAATAGGCCTCTCCGGTTTGTCGCCGGGGAGGCCTATTTATTTTGCAACACGCTGCCGATCAGCTACCGATCAGTTGACCGGCATCCGATCGCGGCGGCCGAATTCCTTCTTGCGCGCGCCGGGGGACGGTTGATCCGCGTCGTCGTCCTCATCTTCGTCGTCCGCGACGAATAAATCATACTGCGCGTCGAGCGCATCGAGGAACGCGCCGGCCATATCGAGCAGCGGCCCAAGCACCAAGCGCTTGGCCACAAGAAAGCTGTCGTCGATTGTGAGCTGTGCTGGGTTTGTTACGTTGGCGGCGTCGGGCGCGATAAGCCCTCGGCTGCGGACGTATGCAACGAGGCCGTCGCCGGTATCAAAATCATCGTCCGTCGCGTCGCCGCATTCGCCGACTGCATCCATCAGGATGGCCGTGCCGCTAACAAAGAGATCGGCGACAGGGGCAAATCGTTTGTCCGATTGGCTCAAAGCCCGGGCGTGTTCGCGCGCCTTGATGGCGTGGGCGATGAGGATCAATTCGTACCCGCGTACGTCTTCGGCGAGCGCGCGCTGATTGCGGGCGAAGTCTTCCGCCTCGCCTGGGTTCTCGGCCAAGCTGCGCCAATCGGCGCCGCACGTGACGAGATCTTCCCCAGCGGCCAATACGCCGTCGAGATGATCGGCCAGCATGTAAACAGGCAGCGGCGCCATGGGCGCGGACTTGGACATTTAGAAATTCCCCGCAGAACTTCGTGGCGACTCGAAGATCGAGAATGCACTGATTCGCGTGCCACCCCAACGCGAGCACAAGGGGGGTGTGGAGGAGCTGGGACAAGCGGGGATAAGGTGTGGATGAAAGGGTGGCACTATTATGCATCCTGTGCCGCTGCTTTTGCCGCGCGCCGCTTTGCATTGAGAGCGATCATCCGCTGGCGGCATGCTTCGCTGTAACGTTCCTCCGCTTGTTGCCGCAGCCGGAACTCCATGAGTTTAGGCCGCCGCTTTTTTTCGCGCCGGACGTCGCGCTCGTCGACGTACTTCTGCCAGCGCGCCCGCGTCCAATGTTTGCGTGCACGCCGTTTCTCCAAGCGCCTGCACAGGACGCGCACGGCCCAGGGTTTGAAATTCGCAAGTTTGATATTTTGCACGCCGCTCATGTTGATACAACTTTTGTGATCCTGGTACGGAGCTGGGAAGGGGCGTCTTTTTGCAAGGAGCGGACCGGCCGCGAGGCCGCGCTAGGGTGGTGAAGAGAAGTGCGAACTCGGAACCGGTCCGCGGCACGCGTTGGTAGGATTATTGAGCGCCGCCACTTTCACCGGTGGGCTGCTCCACACGCGGGGAATCTCACCCCGTCATGCCGAAGGCATGCGTTCCGCATGAGGCGGACGGCGGTTCACCTATGCATGCGCAGTGCGTTGCAGTGCATGCAGACGTTGCCACCGTCCCGGCCGGCATCCAGCGCCCCGGATGCCGCCCTTATGCGAGGCGGATGGGCAAGAGTATCGCTCATTTTTGGCGCGCGGGGAAGGCGAATGAAGAGGTTTGGTTGATGGGTTTTTGGATTCGGCAATCGGCAAATGGCGTTAGGGATGAAGAGGCGTAATTGTCGGCCCCACGCGGGTCTGCATTTACTTGGCTATCACGGGGCTCACTCGCTCGGGGACATCAGCGGGGAAACTTCGCTTACTTCAAAAAATCTTCGA
>JANOKZ010000287.1:0-3980 GCA_031419515.1 Hyphomicrobium sp. | reverse complement strand
GGACTTCAGAACCGTGGCGCGGCGATCCTCAAGTTGGCCGAGGTAAGCCAAACGTTCTTCGATTTTACGCAGCTGCGTGTCGTCGAGCCCGCCCGTCTTTTCTTTGCGGTAGCGGGCGACAAACGGCACTGTCGCACCTTCAGCGAACAACGCGACGACGGCATCTATCTGGCCAACTTGAACGTTGAGTTCCTTGGCGATGCGCGCATTGATCGTTTGCATTGAAAGTCCTCTGGTCTTTCGTTCCCGGCGCGCTCCACACCGCCCCAACAAAAAACGCCGGACCTGTTTGAGATCCGGCGTTTCGATTGGAGCCCAGCTTTCCGAGCCTAAGCAATATGCCACAAAAGAGCGGTGCGCTCAAGATACAATCAGCATTAACGGCGCCGCACGGCAAACTCGGCGCTGTGTTGAATAGGCTTTAGTCTTATCGGGTTGCAGCGCAATCGTGACGCGAACAGCGCAAAATCCAGCCCCCGCCCGCCCCGCGAATTCGACAGCAAGATTCATGTCGCAATAGGCTGCGTGTTCCTGTTCTATCGCCCTGTCAGACTCAACTTCGGCATGGAGCAGTTTGCCGGGATGGAGGGATAATATGCGCGCTGTTCGGAGATTGCTCGTGCTTGCAATGTCAGCTGGGATGGCGCTGCCAATCTTGGCGGCCGAAGCCAAGGGGCTGAATCCCGGCACTTACGAAGTTACCATCAAGCTCGCACTGCCACATCTTGAAAACATGGCCGCTTCCAAAGTCGCATCGATTTGCGTGACGGACACCGCCGCCGATGGCACGCACGGCCTCGTCGTACTGAGCGAGAACAACCCACTTGGCAAGTGTCCCGCCTCGAATGCTCACGAAGACGGCGACACGTTGACCTTCGATATCAAATGCCCGGGCGGCAATGCTGCGATCGCGTCAGCGACGTACAAGCTTCTCGGCAACCGCTTCAGCGCGCGCATAACAATGAAGATGGGCGGAAAGAATATGACGATGACGGAAACGCAAACCGGCCACCGCACAGGAGACTGCACGGCAACTGCGCCCCGGCCGTAAGCCCGGTCGCAAGCATTTGATGAAATGGGGGCACTCGGCTGCGGCCATCCGGTACGGGCTCGAAACTCTGTGATGCCAATGCGGGCGTCACTGTCGTTTCGACAGCAAGGATCGGAGTGCCAACAATCGAATCCAGGCTTAAGATGACGGCACAGAATTCACAACGGACGAGACGATGACACGTGCAACGCAAATCAAGGCCAAGGAAAAGTCGCAAAGCACGCGGCCGTTGACGGACGAGGTCAAATGGACTGCCGTCGCCGCGCGCGACAAGTCTTGTGACGGCGTCTTTTATTACTCGGTTGAGACGACGGGCGTGTATTGCCGTCCGTCGTGCCCAGCGCGTCTGGCAAAGCGATCCAATGTCCGCTTTCATGCAACCTGCTCCGGTGCCGAGCAGGCAGGGTTTCGCGCCTGCAAACGCTGCAAGCCGAAAGATCCCTCATTGGACAAACAACAGGCGGCCCAAATTGCAGACGCGTGCCGTCTGATTGAGAATGCCGAACATGAGCCAAAACTCAAGGCGCTCGCACAAGCCGCCGGACTCAGTGCTTTTTACTTCCATCGCATCTTCAAATCTGTCGTGGGCGTGACACCAAAAGCCTATGCCGTTGCCCATCGTGGACAGCGTGTGCGAGGGCATTTGAAAACGAGAAAAACCGTGACGCAAGCGATCCATGAAGCTGGTTTCAATTCGAGCGGGCGCTTTTATGCCGCCTCCGGGCAGCTTCTCGGCATGACGCCGAAAGCCTACCGCGCTGGCGGCAGGGAAACCGAAATCCACTTTGCCGTCGCCGAATGTTCGCTTGGGTCCATCCTCGTCGCCCAAAGCCAAAAGGGCGTGTGCGCGATCCTCATGGGAGACGACCCAAGCGCGCTGGTGCGCGATCTGCAAGACCGGTTTCCAAAGGCTAACATCATAGGTGGCGACAAAAAATTCGAAAAACTTGTCGCAAAAGTCATTGGCTTCGTTGAGCATCCACAGAAGGGGCTCGATCTTCCGCTCGACATCAGGGGCACTGCTTTCCAGCACCGTGTTTGGGACGCTTTGCGCCGGATTCCACATGGCTCAACAGCAAGCTATACCGACATCGCCGGACAGATCGGCAATCCCAATGCCGTTCGGGCCGTTGCCCGGGCTTGCGCGGCGAACGCACTGGCGGTCGCTATTCCATGCCATCGCGTTGTGCGCAACGACGGCAATCTTTCCGGTTATCGTTGGGGTGTCGAACGCAAGCGTGCACTGCTGGACAAGGAGCGTAAGCCGTGAGTCCGGCCATCGCAAAAGCGCGCTCGTAGTGCTCTCGCCTATTGTTTATCAATGCTCGAAATGCGCTCAAGCAGGCGGCCGCGGCGCGGTGCATCAAGAATTGGGGTTGAACGCTCTGTAGGACGCTCGGACGCCGCCGCATCCCCGACTTGGGCTACTGGCGCCGCGCGCTCATCATGGCCGCCGCTGACCGCCGCCAGATATGCTGCTGGACGCGCATCGCGCGCGGCTTCGTGCTGCACTTCGGGCGCTGGTACGCGCGGCTGCGCAATACGTTCGGCCAAAGTCTGGCGCGGAGTATCTTCGTCGCCGTGACGACTATCGCCGGTTGATCGGCTTGACGTACTTAAGCGGCGCATCTCGTCCCGGAAATGCTGGGCCTGACGCGCCAGCCGCTCGTTATTACTCGTAACTTCTGCGCGCAGCGTTTGAATGGTGCGGCGCTGCTCGTTGACTTCCGCTTGGAGCGCACTGAGTTCTGCCCGCGCGGCCGCCGAATTCTCAATAGCGCCAGACGTTTCGCGCGCAGCGTCCTCATAAGAGGAAAGTGCCGCCTTCAGGCTCGCGATCTCTGAACTGCGATCGCGCTCGATCTGTTCGAAGTCGCGGATCCGCGCGGATTGTGCATCCCGCGCCGACATCTCGGCACCAACTTCTGACTTGAAAGCAAGGAGCTGCGCTTCTGCTTCGCCCAAATCGTTCTTGAGGCGTTCAATATCGGCAAGTGCCGTGCTTTCTGCGCGGCGCTCCTGTGTTGCCCCATGTTCCAAGCTCTGCAAGCGTTCCAAGAGTTGCGACTGCTCGCGCGTTTGGGCACGCAGCGCTTCAAGTTCCGTGCGCATTGCGACCTCACCGTCAAAGCGCATATCGCCGAGCGGCTCGCGATTACGAGTAGCCCGGGTTTCGAGCGCGACGGTCAGCCGCTGCACGTCTTCCGTCAACTGCAAATTTATCTGCGTCGCCTGCTCGAGCGCCCCGGTCTGCCTGTCGCTCGTTTCCGTCAACGCGGCGATCTCCCGGTCGCGCTGCAACAGAAGTTTACGCGCGTCGCTCAATCGCTGTTCGACTTTGGGCAAGCGGTCCATGATCGCTTGTTCGAGAACCCGGCGCGCATTCTCATGCTCCTCAACGGCCGCCTTCTGCGTATCGACCGCGCGTCCGAGATCGTGGATCTTGGCGTCGCGGCGGTTGAGCTCGACACTTTGGCGCGCCGCCGACAAGCTGGCGTCTTCAAGCTTCATCTCGAGCTTGTGCAAATCAATGGCGAATTCGGCGCGCAGGCGATCCTTGTCGGCCCTGATTTCAGCTTCCGTCAGCGGCAATGCGCGCTTCATTTTCTCTGACGTGAAGCGTTCGATGCGGCGGCGATAATAGGGTAAAATGAACAGCAGAAGCAGGGCCGCCAAAAGGAAGCCCAACGTCACCAGCATGGCTGAGTAGACAGTGATCAATCGCCTGTTCCTGGCGTTCTATCGGCGCAACCTTAAGTCATGAGCGATCTCGCGATCAACCCGCTTATGCCCGCATAGTGCCCTTCAATGACCCCTTCAAGGCGCAAGCTGGCTCAGAACGGATTCCAAGTCGGATTACGCGTATACTTCAAATATCCGACGTTGGCACCTAGTCGCACACCTATCCCAGAGCGAATTGGTGCCAAAG
>JANOKZ010000286.1:0-10321 GCA_031419515.1 Hyphomicrobium sp. | reverse complement strand
CACGGGAAAGAGTTAGATTGGCCGCTGACAGAATGTCATGGCGTCCGGCCAGCTCAGGCGGCTGATTGCCAGCACCCGGGGCGAAGGGATTTCTCACGGCATCCATATCAAAAGACCTTAGTGTTGTTTATCTATGTTATCAGTTTGAACGATAAACTATAGTAATAATCGTATATATGCAACTGCAATAGGCTAAATCAGGTCACTTTTGCGCTACGAATTTCTATAACCCATCACAGTCCTATTGTTCGTCGAGGTCTTCGGTAAACGCTAGTGTTCACATTGCAGTGTGTGGCAGACGCGCGACTTACATAGTGATATAATGCGCTACGACGCCGGCCCGGACTGCGAGGTCGCGCGAATAATTGCGCACTCTGCGACCCCGCCAGCTCCGGACACGGCAATTTCCCGAAAAATGTCGGGTCCCGTGAAGGAGAAAAGGCGATGCAAGACAACGAAAACAGAGACAACGGCTATAACGCGACAAGCACGGAAGCGGTTGCGGTTTTCCATGACGCCACCGCCATGCAGGCGGCCATCGACGACCTGCTGATGCGCGGCTTCGATCACGCCGAATTGAGTGTCCTTGCCAGCGACAGCGCTATCAAGGCCAAGCTCGGGCGGAGTTACAAGAGCACCACAGAGTTTGAAGATGATCCGGATGTACCGCGCATTGGCTACGTGCCCGACGAAAGTCGTGGTGATGCCCAAGGCGCGATCATCGGCGTGGCTGCTTATTTTCCAGCTGTCATCGGCAGCCTCCTCGTTGCCGGTTCAGGCGGCACGCTACTCGGTGCCATCGCCGTTGCGGCCATGGCGGGCGGCGCGGGTGCAATGGCTGGGACCGCACTCGCACAGGCCATCGGCTCTCACCACGCCAAAGCCCTCAACGAACAACTGGCCAATGGCGGCATCCTCCTGTGGGCCCGCACCCACGATGCGGAGCATGAGAAAATGGCTCTAGAAGTTCTGAAGCTTCACGGCGGCGACCACGTCCATCTCCACATTCTTCCGCCCGCAACAATCAAAAACGAGAACATTCCTGTCCGCCGTCCGCTTTGGTCGTTCGGGCCGCCAAACTAGCGTCACCGCTTGAAAAAACCCCGGCTTTGTGAGCCGGGGTTTTGTGAACTGTAAACAAGCGTCAGTCTTATCGAACCCCTCAAACATCCCCTTGCGCAATCCTGTTCGCGGCGACGACAGCGTCGCGCAGGCGGCGGTAGTTCTCAAGTTCGTCCGACAGCGAGGCAATGCGCGCCTTCAATTGCGCGGCATCAGTACCGCCGCCCGTGCCGTTACCATGTGAAGCGCCGTGATCGGCTCCGTTCACATGCGCGCCTCGACCCGTTGCAGCCCAAACACGTCCTGACGCATTTTGGATGGCTGACCCGCGCCATTTCTTGGTCTTACTCAGGAAAAACGTTCCGGGCGTCCCGGCAGGGAGCGAACGGCCCGATACCGCGCCATGACTGCCCGCCTTGCTCTTCGCGGACGGCCGCTTCGATGCCCCGCCAGTACCGCTGCCTTTAAGGAACGCGTGCCGCGCCCTCGCCTTCAAACCTTGCGTGCGGCCAGCGAAGCCGAGCGCCCGCCCAGTCGAGGACGCACCTGCGCCAAGCTTGGCTTCGAGTTTCTCATACGCTGTTCTCAGCGCCTTGTTAACTTCGGCTTGCTTGATCGTCAGATTGCGGGTTGCAACGAGATCTTTTATCGCCGTGTCGAAGTCATACTGCGATACAGCGCTCTGCTTTCCGCGCTTGTCGAGTTCGGCACGCAGCGTTTCAATTTGCGACGCGGCAGCATTATATTCACTCTTGAGTTTCGGCACGTCTTGAAGTGCCATTGCGGCGGCTGCGAGATCGGCGCGCAGTTTCTCGAGTTCGCGTGTCAGCGTTCCGGACGCGGCGAGATCCGCTCGTAGCGTCTCCAATTCGCGCGCCCGCGTCTCGGATGCCGCGCTCGCCGCTGTATTTTCAGCCGAGATAAAATGCAGGCGCTGCTCCAATGTCGTGCTGCGCGAGACTTGGGTTTGCAAAGCGTTCTTCAACGTTGCGAGTTCCGTAGCCGCCGCCAGCCAGCCGGCCCGGCTTTCGGCTTCCGCCTTGTCCAAGTCTGCATTCACACGTTTCATGTCGTCGATCACCGCTGTGCGACGCTCGGCATCGGCCAGGGCAATTTCGATGAATGCGAAATCGCTTTGTAGCCGCGTGGTCAATTCTTCGCGCTCGTCGCGTACACTACGCATGGCCCTGAGATCGAACAGCGCCGTTTGTAACTCCGCGGAGCGCGCCCGGCCTAGCCCAAGTCCGCGCCAGAGTGCCGTTAGCAAGACGCCCAACAAGAACCCGCCAACCGCCCACGGGAGCGCCGCGCTGAAGTCGAAACCGAAGAAGTGAGGAAACATACCAGCAACCTTTGCCGTTTCAGTTTTTGCGTTTCTGGACTCTCGCCAGATTTCTGCCAGCGCCACGTGCGGGCGGTGGCGCCCATTCATGCCCAGCTGACAAAGCCACGAGATAGCACGGCAATTTTGTCCGCGTCTGCCTGCATTATAAGCAGAAATTGGCTGAGAATTTGTCGCTACGGCCAACGCCCTTGCAATCCAGCCCTCGGCCCAACCCGCGGTCCAGCCCCTCTCGTCAACGCCAAGACCATCTTTGCCGCCCAGCAGGCGCACGAAGCCGCCTGTAGCACCACCGTGCGAGGAGACCGCGATCTGATATCAGCTCTTGGCGGCGATGCGGCTCGCCTCTTGCAAGGCTTCCCTGACCCGCTGATAATTGGCGATATCCACACTAAGAGCCGCGTTTTGCTGGTTCAGCCGCGCAATTTCGGCTCTCAAGTGATTGTGTTCGGCAATGTAAGCTGCTGCCTGTCCGGTCTGCCCTTGGAGCTTGCCGAGTTCCGCTTCACGCGCCGCGAGCCGTGCCGACTTGTCCGAGAGTTCGCTTCTGGTCTGATCCACCAACGCACGCAGACGCGTGATCTCGGAGGTAAACCGCGTTGCGTCGGCGATCGACACGGGACCGGCCGGCGCTGACACGGATGTTGGGTGGCGTGATCCGTTCTGACCTTTCGAGACGAGCGTTTCCAGACGATCGAGTTCGGCGTCACGCATGCCGATGAGGCTGGACTTGCTAGCCACCTCATTTGACAGCCGCCCAACTTCCGCGCGCAACCGGGCGCTTTCCGCCTCAAGCTTTGAAGCGTCAGGGGTTGATGCGGGGGCTGGTGCACCGCTGGGTGTGACGTGCGTGCCATGTAATGGCACGACCTTCGTCGCCGTGTTGTTATTAGCCATAAGCGCTTCGAGCCGATCAAGTTCGGCATCACGAATGGCAATAAAGCCTGACTTATTCGATAGCTCGATTGTTTGCGACTCGACCTTCGCCCTCCACTTGGCGGCCTCGGACGTCAGTCGCTTCACTTCCAATTCTGCAGGCGACGGCGCGGCGAGCTGAGCCTTTAGACGAGCGATCTCAGTGCCAGAAGCGCGATCTTGTTCTGCGTGAGCGCTGTCGCTGCCGCGCAGTGCCCAAAGCTCGGCGTTCAAGTCGGCCAATTCATTGCGGCGGCGAATGTCGAGGTCTGTGAGAGCAGCACCTGCTGGTAGCGTGCCCGCTATCGTTGCAATGGCTGCTGGCGCTGACACGATTGTGGCTGTTTGCTGCGCCGCCTTGCGTAACTCGACTTCCAACTTAGACTTTTCATCGGCGTAGCGTACCGCCAATGTCTTTGCCGTCGCGAGTTCGTCCTGAAGCTGAGCCAACTGATCCGCTTGGCCCCGATCAATTTGCGACGGCGCCATGGCGGGCAACACGCTCTTCTTCAGTTCGGTCTCTATTCTGACTTTCTCATTGGCAATCTGCATGGCCGGCGTCCGGGCTAACTCCAAGTCGGCCTGCGTCTCTGCAAGGTGCTCTTCAAGTTCCGCCAGCTGTCCGGTCAAGCGCGAGTCCGGTGCCACAACCTTCACGGGCTCCGATGGTCTACTGCGGCTGCCAGATAAGAAGTTCCAGAGCCCTAGAATGCATGCGCTCAGCAAAAAGCCCATCAGAAACCACGGCAGGGCCGCAGTCAGGTCGAGACCAAAAAAATGGGGGTACATACGCGTACGACTTTCCTCGGCTGTTCAGCCGAACTGAAACACACTTGGTTGACCGTTGGGCCTTGCGTTGATCAGTGCCGGATCGTTGCCCCGTCCACCTGCTTCTATTAGCATGAGAATGGGGTGGTTTGAAAAGGCTGTACGTTCGCGGGTGCGATATTTTTCGATTGGGGCACGTCCCGAAGCTTGGCGACCACACCCAGCCAGGGGACGCCCGTACAACTAGCGCTGATTTCGACCGGGAATCTCCCGAATCCACTTAGATCAATGGCTCATTCGTAGCTCAGGAACCAGCACCATGACCGCGCCAGCCACTGATCGCACCCCGCTGACTGCGGCACTGCCCCGGCCGCTGTACGCGCAGCTCTACGTCCAGGTCCTGGCCGCCATTGCCCTTGGCATTTGGCTTGGCCACTTTTACCCGGCAACTGGCGAAGCCATGAAGCCCTTGGGTGACGGTTTCATCAAGCTCATAAAAATGATCATCGCGCCCATCATTTTTGTGACCGTGGTGCACGGCATTGCCGCGATGAGCGACATGAAGAAAGTCGGCCGTGTCGGGCTCAAGGCGCTGATCTATTTCGAAATCGTGACCACGCTCGCGCTCGCCGTCGGACTTGTCGTTGCCAATCTCGTGCAACCCGGCGCTGGCATGAACATCGATGCGGCATCAATTGACACCAAGGAGATCGCGAACTTCGTCACACAATCCAAAGACCAGAGCACGATCCAGTTCCTGCTCGACATCATCCCGAAAACGCTCGTCGGCGCTTTTGCCGAAGGCAACATTCTGCAAGTCTTGCTGATAGCGCTTCTCTTTGCGTTCGGGCTGCAAGCCTTGGGCACGCGCGGCGAACCGCTCCTCAACATCATCGAACACGTCGCGCAGGTTCTGTTTAAAATCGTCGGCTACATCATGCGTCTTGCCCCGATTGGTGCATTTGGTGCCATGGCTTTTACGATTGGAAAGTATGGCCTAGGTTCGTTGAAAAGCCTGGCTTGGCTCATGGCCTCGTTTTATCTGACCTGCTTACTTTTCATCTTCGGCGTACTGGGACTGATCGCCCGCCTCTACGGTTTCTCGATCCTTAAGTTCATCCGCTACATTGGCGACGAACTGCTCATCGTGCTTGGCACATCGTCGTCGGAAAGCGTATTGCCGCGCATGATCGACAAGATGGAAAAGGCCGGTGCCGAAAAAAGCGTCGTCGGTCTTGTAATCCCAACCGGCTACTCGTTCAACCTAGACGGCACGTGCATTTACCTGACAATGGCCGCACTGTTCTTGGCACAAGCGACCAACACCGACCTTTCGATCTGGCAGCAGCTTGGCATTCTCGGCGTACTCCTGTTGACGTCGAAGGGTGCGGCGGGCGTGACTGGCGCCGGCTTCATTACACTCGCGGCAACACTCGCCTCCATCGGCACAATTCCCGTCGCCTCAATTGCCATCATCTTGGGCATCGACCGTTTCATGTCGGAAGCCCGCGCGCTCACAAATCTCATTGGCAACGGTGTTGCGACGATTGTCGTGGCTAAGTCAGAAGGTGCGTTGGACGAAGCACAGTTCAAGCGCGTATTGGACGCGGTCCAGCCTTAAACCGCCACAAAAGTCGCCACTCGGGTTTTAATGCTTTATGCCGGGAAACGGCGGAACCTACGACTTTCGGATAGGCCGCGCGCCCGCTAATGGCCAACGCCGTAGCCCTTAATCGCATGCTAGGATCACCGGCAACGACACGGTCGGACGGGGACAATAATGCGGAATTGGCACTTGGGCGGCACGCGCGCCGCAACAATGGCGTGCGATGTGCTGCGCGCGACCATGTTGCCATTACTCGTGGTCGCATCGATCATTGGTGGCTGCTCATTCAATCCCCTCATCGCCGGCGAACTCGATAAGGCTGCACTCTCGAAGCACTTTCCCGAACCCTGCTACGTTGGCGAGCGTGACGCCGCATTGCCGGTGTGGCCGCTCTTCCGGCACAACATCCCTCAGTCTGACGACTTCATCGGCTACATTTTTGAATTGATCGATCTCGCGCCGATTGCAGGCTATGCGGGCAAACCCGTTAACATGCTAATTGCCATCAATCCCGAAGGTACGTTTACCGGTGCGTCAGTGATTTCGCATTTCGAGTCAATCTTCAATCACGGCGTCAGCGAAGACTCACTTTTGAGGTTTGTCGAGCAGTACCGCGGCCGGGGATTGAAACAAAACATCAAAGTATCTGCATCCAATTCCTCGGGAGGGCAGCAGGCAACAAACAGCAAATTCATTGATGGCGTTTCCAAAGCCACCGTTTCAGTGCGCATCATCAACGAGACGGTGCTAACCGCTAGCCTCAAAGTTGCGCGGGCCAAATTGAAACTTGGTCTCGGCCAAGACATGGGGAGTGCACCAACCCTCAAGCCCGACAACGGGGAAACCGTTACTGACGAAATCCTGACGTCCAAAAACCACCTGAGCAAAGCCGTCTTAAACACAGCCGAAATCGACAAGCTGTTCGGCCCAAGTTTCCCGATAGATGCTGACGTTGGCGCACAGTTTGATCCCAAAGCTCCAGCCACCGAACTCTGGGCTTCATACCTTAGCGTGCCGGAGATCGGGCGCGCGGTCATGGGCAAGGCCAATTACGATGCTTTGATGAAAGAATTCCGCCCAACCGATCACGCGATCCTCGTCGCAAACCGGGGACGGTATAGTTTGCAGAGCCCCGCGCACCGCGTTGGCGGTGTACCTGACCTGCTGTCGATCACACAGTCGGGATTGGCCCTCAACGTGAACATGGCGTTCGTGCGCTACCCGCCGGTGACACAGGTATTGCCCAAGGACGTGACTTGGACCGTGCTCTAGGTTCTGTCCGAGTCGGGCTTTGACCCATCGCGCCCTTGGCAATTGGTCCTGACCGTCAACAGACAAAAAAGTTCCTCATTTCCAATTCGCACATCGAAGGACTTTCCCATCGACTACAAGGTGCCTGCAGAATTCTTCATTCCGGCACCCGTTGAACTCACCGGCTGGCAGGCGGTGTTATCTGAGCAATGGCCGAAAATCTCCCTGACCTTGTCGCAACTGTTTTTTCTCACGGTTTTAATAACAAACACGCGACGCTTATCCGCCAATCCTAAATCTTTTGAGGCGATCCGCCTCGCGTTCCTGGCCGTCACGCTTTTTGGCATCGGCTGGTGGGCGCCGGGCCAGCTATCGATCAACAACATTCGCGGCATCATCAACGCCGCCAATTCGACCGGAGACTTCGGCTTCCTGTTGCTAGATCCTGTTTCTACGTTGCTGTGGGTCTTTGTTCTGATCAGTCTCGTGATTTGGGGCCGCGGCACCTTCTGCGGAGGGCTTTGCCCATTTGGCGCCCTACAGGAATTCGTGGCAATTGCGGGCCGCCGTTTGAAACTGCCGCAGCTACAAGTTCCTTACGCCGTCGATCGCGTGCTGCGCGTGACAAAGTATATAATACTCGCGGCCATCATCGGCATGGCGTTCGTATCGACGAACGCCGCCGAAAAAATCGCCGAGGTGGAGCCTTTCAAAACGGCGATCACGCTCGGCTTCGACAGAGCTTGGCCCTACGTTCTCTATGGGGTCGCAATCCTTGTTCTCAGCGCGTTCGTGTTCAAAGGCTTTTGTTTGTATCTCTGTCCGCTCGGAGCCGCGCTCGCTCTTCTCGGCCGCGTGAGAGTCTTCAACTGGATTCCGCGCCGGAAAGAATGCGGCACACAGTGCCAGCTCTGTAAAGCGCGCTGCAGTTATGGCGCCATCGAACCCAAGGGAACGATCAAATACGACGAGTGCTTTCAGTGCATGGATTGCGTCGTCATTTATCACGATCCCAAAACCTGCGTGGCGGAAGTCCTGGCGCGCAAGGGGCGAACGCTTAAAATGCCGGTTCCCGCTGGAGCCCAGCGCAAAGAATTACGTCAAGCCAAGACGCCGGAGATGGCGACATGACACAACGCGAAGCAAGGCGGCCGTCGCGGCGCCAAGTTCTCATTACTGGTGGACTGGTAGGTGCTGTTGCCGGCGTTGGTGCCTACTTGAACGCCCCGAAGCTCAAGATAGCCCAACGCAGCGGGATCGCCTTCGGCACAACGGTATCGCTCAAAGCCAGCCACGCCGATGCTATTCAATTGAACACCGCGCTCGATGCGGCCTGGCGCGAAATCGTCCGCGTTGAGCAGGCGGCAAGTCTTTTCCGGCCCGAGAGCGCGCTGAGCACACTGAACCGCATGGGCGCGCTTGATGATCCGCCCGAGACCCTCGTCCAATTGATCGCGGAAGCCCTCGACATCGCGCGATTGACCGGTGGCGCATTCGATCCAACAGTGCAACCGCTTTGGCGGGTCTATGCCAATGCGCATGCCGCCGGACGCACAGCCACGGACGCGGAGATCGCATCTGCAAGCGCGTTGATCGGCTGGCAAGACATCGACGTTTCATCAAAGCGTATCCAATTGGCGCGGCCGGGCATGGCTTTAACGCTGAACGGCGTCGCCCAAGGCTTCGCCACAGAACGCTGCCTTGCAATCCTGAAAGGAAACGGCATCGAGAACGCCTTCCTCAACACCGGCGAAATCGGTGTAGCCGGGAAACGCGACGACCGCTCTCCGTGGACCGCCGCTATCGCCGATCCCCGGCACCCCGGAGACTACGTGGCTCTTGCCCAGCCGTTCTCGGGCATCCTCGCGACCTCGGGCGACTACGCGACGGTGTGGAGCAGCGACTTCTCGCACCACCACATTCTCGATCCAAAAACGCACCGCTCACCGCCCCTAACCGCTTCCGTTTCCGTCCTCGCCCAATCGGGCAGCATGGCCGACGGACTCGCGACCGCATTGATGGCAATGGGCCCGGAAAAAAGCCTCGCGCTAGCACGGCGCTTACCCGGCGTCGCAGCGCTCATCGTCACCAAAGCGGGTGAGCGGTTTATGACGCACGGTTTCCCGGTTACGTGACGTCGTTGACGCCTACACCCCCGGCATAAACGGCAAATCCGTCTTCTCCGGCTTCGCGCCATATCCGGTGAGCAAGCAATGAGCCTGCCCGCGATGATGGGTTTGGTGATTGAAGAAATGCGTGACGGCAACGGCCATCGGCGTCACCATATCGCGCGCAGCACCAGCGGAATACCAATTCAATTCAGCTGAGAGATCGGCCGCCGTCACACGCCGCGACCAGTCTTCGATGACCGCATCGAGTCTTTTCCGTTCAGATGCAAGTTCCTCCCACACCGCGTATTGCTCCAAGCTGTCCGGGATATTTTTCGCGCGCGGCTGCGGCGCCACCTTGAATCGCATCAGCCACATCTGATCGGCCCACAGGATGTGATTAAGCGTGGCATGAATGGATTTGAAGAACGCACCGCGATCAGCCTTGCGCTGCGCGTCATCGAGCAGCGCCGCCGCGCCATAGATGTTAGCGTTCTGCCACGTGTTGTAGCGGGCCATCGTCTCAACGTATGCCGGAGCGATCATGACGCTCTCCTCATTCGCAACCACCAAAAAGAAAGGCCCCCTCACCGGAGCCTTCCTGGACGTCAAATAGATACTATCAGCAACTACCCAACAATTTCATCGAGGCGGAAGTTGAGGGCGATTTCGCGATCGGCGGAGGTTGCACTGTCGGAGCCGTGCGACGAGTTCGAACCCTTGGATTCGGCGAACAGCTTGCGGATGGTGCCATCCTTGGCTTCCTTCGGGTCGGTTGCGCCCATGACGTCGCGGTACTTGGCAATGGCGTCTTCGCCTTCCAGCACCTGCATTACAATTGGTCCAGACGTCATGAAATCCACGAGCTCGCCATAGAAAGGCCGTGCCTTATGTTCTTCATAGAATTTCTCAGCCTGGGCCCGGGTCCAGCGAACCCGCTTTTGCGCCACAATCCGGAGGCCGGCGCCCTCGATCACTGCGTTGATTTTGCCGGTCAGATTGCGCCGGGTGGCGTCCGGCTTAATAATGGAAAAAGTGCGCTCGATGGCCATCAGTCTGTCTCTCTTTCATAATCCGCGATTAGCTTGGCGGGATTCTTGGCGGGATTCTGGGCCGGTTTATAGCGGCGCGGTCCCACCCCAGCAAGCGCGGCCCTTTAGCTTGGAGCGAGCCGCGGCTAAATCGAGGCAGACTGCCCCTAAAATGGTGATACAATATCGGTTGATCCACCCGATTGACGGGCGGCGCGGCGTATGAACACTGTGGAAA
>JANOKZ010000285.1:0-5524 GCA_031419515.1 Hyphomicrobium sp. | reverse complement strand
CTCAGCGACGACGAAATCGCCATGATCATGGGGCATGAAATCGCGCATGCGCTCCGCGAACATGCGCGTGAACGCGCCGCCAAATCCATGCTGACGAACGTTGGTGCTGCGGCGGTTAGTATTTTCGTTGGCGGCAATGTTGGGGAACTCGCCCGCGTTGGCGGTGGCTTGTTGAGCTTGAAGTTCAGCCGGGACGACGAAAGCGAATCCGATTTGATCGGCATGGAAATCGCAGCGCGTGCTGGATACGATCCGCGCGCGGCCATTTCGCTTTGGGAAAAGATGGCGGTTGCCGCGAAAGGCGCGCCGCCCGCGTGGCTCTCAACGCACCCTTCCAATTCGTCGCGCATAGGTTGGATCGAGAAGAACCTGCCCGACGTCGTGCCGCTCTATGAGGCCGCGAAGAAGGGCTGAGGTTAAGGCTCGCTGCCTTCAAATATCTCTGCGTCAGCCCAGTTTTGCGCAGCCGTGCGCTCCTTGGCTGTGCGCACGGTCCATGTGAAGAGCGGCAATTCCAAAACTTCGCGCACGAAGCGCGTCACGGGCGTTGGCAAGGCGCTCAACTGATAGGCATAGAAATGCGGGTCAACCGGGCCGGATTCGAGTAGGTCGCGTAAATTAGCGGCCCGCGCTTTTGAGATTTTCCTGTTCCACCACCCCGCGCCCGCATAAGTGCCGGATACGATGCCGCGCGGAACTTTGGGCGCCAGGTCCTTGATCACCATCATGACCGCTGGATCGAACGACATGAGCGCGACGGGTCCGCGATAGGCAGACGCAAGTTTAGCGATTTGAGTGAGAAAGGCCCGCTCGGGCAGCTCCCACTCACTCTTGATCTCAACGAGTAATGGCACGGCGCCATCGACAGCGGCCAGCATCTCGGCAAATGTCGAAATGCCCGCGCCGCCCACTTTGTGTTTGACGCGCTTAAACGCGGCCGCATCAAGATCCGCAACGCGTCCCTTGCTTGTCGTCAGCCGCTGCAGCGTCTCGTCGTGAAAGACAACCGGCAATCCGCCCGCTGCCGGGCGCAGATCACACTCGATGCCATAATTTTTGGCGATTGCTGCCGTGAAGGCCGGCAGCGTATTTTCAACGATGCCTTTCTTGGCGCTGTGCAATCCACGGTGCGCGATCGGGCGGATAAACGTGTCGCGGTCCAATGTCATGCTCGTACTTTCATAATGGCATCGATCTCGACTGCGGCTCCAAAAGGCAAACTCGCAACGCCGACGGCCGCGCGCGTATGCCGGCCTGCGTCGCCAAGAACTGCGACCAAGAGATCGGAGGCACCGTCGATGACCTTGGGGTGATCGCGAAAATCCGGCGTCGAAGCGACAAATCCCGTCAGGCGCACGACGCGCTCAATCCGGTCGAGCGATCCGAGCGCCGCCTTAGCCTGTGCTAAAATACTCAACGCGCATTGCCGGGCGGCGAACTGTCCTACTTCAATTGTGAGACCGCTCCCCATATTCCCGGTGATGACTGTGCCGTCCGCCGCTTTTGAGATTTGTCCCGAAATGAACAGCAAATCTCCGGAAACGAGGTTTGGCAGGTAATTAGCGAGCGGTTGTGGGGCCTCCGGCAACTCCAGCCCAAGCGCTTTCAGCCGCTCTTCAACCGTTTCCACCATTGTTTCCGGGGCGCCTCTCCAGTACGTCTGGCCGTTACGTTTCAGCCTCATCCTTTTGGCCGTGCTGCCGCCACTTTGCAATGGCCAGCTTCAGGCCTAGAGTTGCAACCTAGATTTCGACCCGCCAGGAGCAGTCATATGAACGACCGGGATTTTTCGCGAAAATCAGTGGCAGCTTTAGTGGGTTTCATTATGGGCGTGCCTGCGGTGGCGCATGCCGAGGCCGTGACCTTCGCACCGCATCGTGCCGTCTATGAGATCACGCTCGCCAATTCGGTTGCGGGCTCCGGCGTCTCCGATATGTCGGGACGCATGGTCTACGAATTAACGGGATCGAATTGCGATGGCTTCACGCAGAACATGCGTTTCGTCACGCGTATGACGAACCAGGAAGGCGCCGAGACCATCAACGATCTGAGAACTTCAAGCTGGGAAGAACTGGCCGGCAAGCGGTTGCGTTTTTCTTCAACCCAGTATCAGAACGACGAGATTGCCGAAGCGAGCCAGGGTGACGCCGTGCGCAACAAATCCGGCAACAATGCTGACGTTGATCTCGTGCGCCCGCAGAAGAAGAAGGTCACGCTGCCAGCGGATATCTATTTTCCCATGCAGCACGCAACTGCCCTCATTCAATCTGCAAAGAGCGGGGAGCCGCGCCTTGCAGCGAATCTCTATGACGGTTCGGAAAAGGGCGAAAAATATTACGTGACCAACGCCGTTATCGGAAAAAAATACGAACAGAGCGCTGTCGCCAACGTGGCCGCTTTTAAAGACGCGGCGAAGCTCGAGGGCTTGGCATCATGGCCAGTTGCGATCAGTTACTTTGAAGCCGGGAAAGACAAAGAGGACACGCCTCCCGCCTACGAACTGTCATTTCGCTATTACGAAAATGGCGTGACGGAAAATTTGAAGATCGATTACGGCCAGTTCGCTCTCAAGGGCGTCTTGAAGGAGCTCAATGTCTTGCCGCAAGGCAAATGCGCCGGCGACGCGCCGTAATCGTTTCGCTTAAACCTGCGTTTCTGCAAGCCAGGCAGCGCCTCGAACGCCGCTCGCGTCACCCCACCTCGGCGGCAGAATCGCAACGCTTCCGGCATCGGCGAAAACGTGCGGGCCAACGAGGGCCGGCAGTTCGGCATAAAGGTGCTGCAGTTTAGAGAGCCCGCCGCCCAGCACGATCACCTCGGGATCAAAGATATTGATGACATGCGCGAGCCCGCGTGCCAGGCGGCCGGCGTGGCGCTGCAGTGTGGCGCGTGCGGCCACGTCGCCGTCGTCAGCGGCTGCTGCAACCTGTTCGGCCGTTAGTGACATGCCGGTTATCTGGCCGGTTATCTGGCCGGTTATCCGGCTGTGATCGGCGGCAAGGCCAGGGCCCGATACCCACGTCTCCATACAGCCCCGCCGTCCGCACCAGCACCTGGGGCCGGGATACTCATCGGGCTCCATCCAGGGCAACGGATTGTGGCCCCATTCGCCGCCGATGCCGCGTGCGCCTTCAACCAGCACGCCCTTCTGCACGAGCCCGCCACCCGTGCCTGTGCCAAGGATCACCCCGAACACGCTTGCGGCGTCAGATCCCGCTCCGTCGCGGGCTTCGGAAAGCGCAAAGCAGTTGGCGTCATTGGCAATAGGCACGTGCCGCCCAAGTGCGCTGGCGATGTCGCGTTCCATCGGGCGGCCGTTGAGCCACGTTGAGTTGGCATTTTGGACGAGGCCGGTCTTGCGCGAGATAGAGCCCGGAATGCCTAATCCGGCCGGTACAGAAGCGAGGTTAGCGGCGCCTTCCAAAGTCCTAACGAGAGCGACGATGGCCATAACGCTCGCTGCGTAGTCGTTCTGAGGCGATGGGATTCGGCAGCGTTGCAGGTCGCGGCCTGCACCATCGATCAGCAGTCCCTCAATCTTGGTGCCGCCAAGGTCGATGCCGATACGCGGACCGGCGAGCCGATTCAATAGTCTTCCGGCATATCGCCGGCCTCCTTGGCCGCGAACTGAACCAGCAACCGGTGGGCTGGCACCGCGTCGCCCGGGGCAATGCCGGCTTCGACGGCAAAGACCAGCAACAGGCTTTCATCCCCCATCAAGTGATCGAGCACAGCTGCCTGAAGCCGGGGCGTTTCAGCCCACGATCTGAGCTCGTCGGGGCCGAGGCCCGTTAGGGTGAAAAAGCGCGACATGCGCTCGGGCTCGGCTGCGAGAAACGTCAGCCCCTGCAACGCAAGCGATTCGGCGTCCTCAAGCGTCAACCGCGCTTTCTTGAAATTCGCCATGTGCGACTCCGAAAACGTGCTCAAAGAGCAACGACATTAACGGTTGGTTACGGCTTCCCGGGCAAAGTAACCAGACCAAATCACCAGAATCGGTGCACAACACAGCCTGCCCGGGCAAACGGTGTGATCCTACATGAATTATCAGGAAAGCAGGAATGGCGTCGAGCGGCGGGGAGCTGATCCTCGCACAGCACAACGTTCTGTGCTGATCGTGGAAGACAACGAGCTCAACATGAAGCTCTTTCACGATCTGCTGGCGGCTCACGGGTACCGCACGATTCAGACGCGCAATGGGTTCGATGCGCTTGAACTTGCGCGCACGCACCGCCCTGATCTTATATTGATGGATATCCAACTCCCCGAAGTCTCAGGCCTCGAAGTCACCAAGTGGATCAAAGAGGACGACGAACTGCGCATGATTCCCATCATCGCGGTGACGGCGTTCGCCATGAAGGGCGATGAGGAGCGGATTCGTTCAGGCGGTTGCGAAGCCTACATCTCCAAGCCGATTTCGGTGCTGTCGTTCCTCGAAACGGTGCGGCGGTTTATAGGACAGTCCAAGTTGTGAAACGCATAGACATTCAAGATCGTAGCAGATGACCGCGCGAGTTCTCGTCGTTGATGACATTTTGGCCAACGTCAAGCTGCTCGAAGCGCGGCTTGCGGCCGAATATTTTGAAGTGCTGTCGGCCTTTAGCGGCCAGCAAGCGCTCGATATTCTTGCGCGCGAACGCGTCGACGTTGTGCTTCTCGACGTCATGATGCCGGGAATGGACGGCTTTGAAGTCTGCCGCCGCATCAAGGGTAACGTTCAAACGCACCACATCCCGGTCGTCATGGTGACGGCGCTCGACCAGCCCTCGGACAAAGTTCAGGGCCTTGAGAATGGCGCGGACGATTTCCTCACCAAACCTGTCGATGACATCGCCCTCATCACGCGTGTCAAGAATCTCGCGCGCCTCAAGATGCTCAATGATGAAATGATCATGCGGGCTTCGACCGGCAAACAGATGGGCATCCAGGACGATGGCGCGCTGGCAAAAGCGCTCTCGGGGCGTTCAGGCCGCGTTCTCGTGGTTGACGATCATCCGCGCTCGGCCGCACGGCTGCTCGAAGTTTTGTCGAAAACAAACGATGCCTTTGCCGAGCGCGATCCGCAAACGGCACTTACCAAACTGACTGAGCACAATTTCGATTTGCTTATCGTTAGCCTGTCGCTGCAAAATGCCGACGGATTGCGGCTGTGCTCGCAAGTACGTTCGCTCGACCGCACCCGCCATTTGCCCATCATTATCCTGGTCGAGCCAGGCGACGAAGCGCGCCTGCTGCGCGGGCTCGACATGGGCGTCAACGACTACTTGATGCGCCCGATCGACCGGCACGAACTAATGGCGCGCGTTAAAACGCAGATCAAGCGCAAACGCCACTCGGACTTCTTGCGTCATCGCTTGGCCGAAAGCGTCGAGATGTCGATAACGGACGCGCTCACGAGCCTGCATAACCGGCGCTACATGGAAAGCCACCTCAAGACTTTGGTGACGGACGCTCTGCGAACCGGCCGCGCATTGTCGATGCTTGTTGCCGACATCGATCACTTTAAAAACGTCAACGACACCTA
>JANOKZ010000284.1:0-3030 GCA_031419515.1 Hyphomicrobium sp. | reverse complement strand
ATGTTCTTATGGGAGCGCGTGTTCAATCGCATGTCGCCCTGATTAACAGGGCCGGAAAACATTGGCCGGCGCCGCTTGCGGCGTTTGGCTCACCAACTGAACAGGGCGCACGAAACGCCCTGTTTTTTTATGCGAAACAGAATTGTACGATTTAAGCTCTTCAGCTTGCGCGCGGGCCACTTGATTGCTTCACGGCCGCTTCGATGCGCCGCCAATCGGCGGCCTGTTCCCGATCGCCTTTGTCTTCGAGAAGCTTAGCCTTTTGAGCAGCCTCTAGCGCCGCCTTGGCTCCAAAGCTTTCCTGCAGTTTGCGGGCATGCGCCTGTATTTCCGTTACTGGCATCATGATCGTACTCCTTCAGGTTCGAGGGTTTCGACCCTTCAAATATGGGGCCGCAAAAAACCCGGACAACCCATGTGCTCATTGCCTGACTTTTGAGACGCGCCCATGCGCCGCTCCGGCTCAAGTACCGCTGTCACACGCCTGCAACATGAATCCGGTCTTGAGGTCTCACTGAGGGCTGCTCTCATGGGAGCGTGAAATTGACAGGACCGAGCGCAACATCCAGCTATCGCGCGGTTTTCATATCCGACGTTCACTTGGGCACCCGTTCTGCCCAGGCGGCCGAGCTTCTCGAATTTCTAAGATCCCTCGAAACACAGACCCTCTACCTCGTCGGCGACATCATCGATTTCTGGAAAGTTCGCCGTGGCCCTCACTGGCCGCAATCGCACAACGATGTACTGCAAAAAATTCTCCGCAAGGCGCGAAAAGGCACCCGTGTCGTCTTCATTCCGGGCAATCACGACGACGGCATCCGCGACGTGTGCGGCATGGATTTTGGCGGCATCGAAGTGCGCCGGGACGCCATTCACCAGACGGCCGGGGGCAAAAAATATCTTGTCCTGCATGGCGACGAATTCGACATCATCATCCGTTACGCGCGCTGGCTCGCGTTTCTCGGCGACCGGTCTTACGAAGCGGCGCTCGCTCTCAATACGCCGCTCAATTGGGCACGGCGGCAATTCGGACTCGATTACTGGTCGCTCTCGAATTTTCTCAAGCAGCGCGTCAAGTCGGCCGTGAACTTCATTGGCGAGTTCGAAGTGGCCCTCGCGGCAGAAGCGAGAAGGCGCGGCGTTGACGGCCTGATTTGCGGCCACATCCACCACGCTAACAGCCGCATGATCGAGGGCATCCATTACCTCAATTCCGGCGATTGGGTCGAAAGTTGCACGGCCGTCGCCGAACGGCATGACGGAACTTTAGAGATTATCCGCTGGCTCGAGGAAAAACCGCAAGAAATACGCGACGGAATCGCCCTCCACCCTCAACTCGAAACCGCCGCGTGAACCCTCACAAAGCCAACCCCAACAAAGCCAAGTGGCTCATACGAAAGGCCGATAGCGCATGACCAACAGCCCCGCCTCCGGCATCCTCCATCGAACAAGCGCCGACCTGCTCAGCGAAGCTGTGCACCAGAATGACAACTGGAGTGTCACAGGATTTCTCGAGCGCACTTTCACGTTCGCTTTCCGCTCGATGGTCTATCCGCAAATATGGGAAGATCCGCGGATAGACATGGAAGCATTGGAGATGCAGCCTACATCGCGCATGATGACAATCGCATCTGGCGGCTGCAACGTACTTAGCTATCTGACAGCCAATCCCTCAAAGATTTACGCTGTCGATCTCAACGAAACGCACATCGCGCTACTCAATTTGAAACTGGCGGCGGCCAGACAATTGCCAAACCACAATTCCTTTTACCGTTTTTTTGGGACGTCCAGCGACTGGCGCAACGCGCGCCTGTATGACGAGGTACTCCGTCCAACCCTCGACGCTGACACGCGCGCCTATTGGGAGGGCCGGGATTTTACCGGACGGCGGCGCGTTTCCAGGTTCTCCCGCAACTTCTTCCGTTTTGGTCTCCTTGGGCGCTTCATCGGGACGGTTCATCTCGCAGCCCGTGCTCTGGGTGTTGACCCCGCTATGATCTTGAAGGCTAAAACGCGGGACGAGCAGCGCCAGATTTTTGATCAGAACTTTGCGCCAATCTTCGATAAGAAAATCGTCCGCTGGGTCATGTCGAACCCGGCTTCACTTTTTGGTCTTGGCATTCCGCCCGCGCAATACGACGCCCTTTGCGACAACGGCAAACGTGACATGACCGACGTGCTCAAGGAGCGTGTCGAACGTCTCGCCTGCGGATTTGATCTCAAAGACAATTACTTTGCCTGGCAGGCGTTCGGCCGGCGCTACGCAGTGGACGTTGGCGGCTCTTGCCCGCCGTACCTTGAAAAAGAGAACTTCATGGCTGTGAAATCGCGCGTCAATCGCGTCACGCCTCTTAAGGAGAATATGATCCACTTCCTGGCCGGCGAGCCGTCCGAAAGCCTCGACCGGTTTGTGCTGCTCGACGCGCAAGACTGGATGGACGACGAGACGCTCAACGCTCTCTGGCGCGAAATCACCCGTACCGCCCGTTCAGGTGCTCGAGTCATATTCCGCACTGCTGGCGAAGCAACCATCCTTCCGGGCCGCGTTGCGCCGGCCCTGCTTGAGGCATGGAACTACGAAGCCGGGCGCTCTGCCGAACTCTTCAGACGCGACCGGTCTGCCATCTACGGCGGCTTCCACCTCTACACAAAATCAGCCTGAGGGGCCCAACAATGAGCGCTGTAACAGCCGCCGAGAAAATGGACCGCCAATACCGGTTCCAGCGGCACATCTACGACGCCACACGCACCCACTACCTGTTCTGGCGCCGCCGTCTCATCGCGGATCTCGAACCGAAGCGCGGCGGATCGATTGTCGAGGTCGCCTGCGGGACGGGCTGGAATATCGTTCGCGCCGCCCGCATTCACCCTGACACCCGTTTCTTCGGTTTGGACATTTCAAGCGAGATGTTGCGCACCGCGCAGGCGGCTATCGATCGCAGCGGATTTGGATGGCGAATGAGATGGCCAAGCTTTGCAACGCCCTTGGCATAGACTCTTGGGAAGTGGTCCGTGCCGCCGCAACCAAAC
>JANOKZ010000283.1:0-32732 GCA_031419515.1 Hyphomicrobium sp. | reverse complement strand
GTCAGCAAAGTTGCGGCCGTTACGACTGCCTTCTGGATCATGAAGATTTGCGCGACTACCGTCGGCGAGAGGGGCGGCGATCTTTTGTCGATGACTATGAATGTCGGCTACGCCGCGAGTTCTCTCATTCTGCTTAGCGTGTTTCTTGCAGCACTTGTTGCCCAGCTCAGGTCCGAGTCCTTTCATCCAGCATTGTATTGGGGTGTGATTCTTGCCACGAGCACGGCAGGCACCACGATTTCCGATTTCATGGATCGTACGCTCGGACTTGGATATGTCACCGGTTCAGCAATCTTGGCTGCGCTGTTGGTGACCGTTTTGGTGATATGGCGGCGCAGCACGGGATCACTTGCTGTCGGAGAGATCAAGGATTCCAAGAGCGAAGCATTTTACTGGGCAGCAATCCTCGTATCAAACACGCTCGGCACGGCCTTCGGCGATTTCCTAGCCGACAGTTCCGGTCTTGGATTTGCGGCCAGCAATTTGTTGATTGCGAACGCGCTCCTGCTCATCGCCGCTGCATATTTCCTCTCGACATGGTCGCGCACGGCCTTGTTCTGGGCAGCGTTCGTGCTGACGCGGCCATTCGGCGCGACGATGGGAGACCTCTTGACCAAGGACAGCGGACACGGGGGTCTAAATCTTGGCACGGTCGGATCAACGGCGGTGCTGCTAGCGGTTTTAGTTGGGCTTGTTGCATACGAAGGTAAAAGGCACCGGAGCCAAGGGGCTGCTGCAGGTGCAGTACCCTAGCGCCGACTCCGATGTCTCCCGCACTTGCATCAGTCTCGATTAGAGGACTGCACTTACATAACCTAAAAGCGGGGGGAACTTAGTTGGGGATCTTCGCATCTGTGGCTACCATCACTCTCGCATCGAGTTTAGCTAGTCTACTACTGCACTACGAAGTCCTGCGGCTTCTGACATTTTTGCTGCCGTCGATTGCCGTGAAACCCCGCCAGAAATTGCTAGTCGTCGTGACAGGCACGATCGTGGCCCACTTACTCGAAGTGCTGGTCTTCGCAATTGCGTTCTGGGTCTGCTTCGAATTGGACTTTCCGGATCGAGGATCCGAGATGTCGTTCGTCCAGGCCTTATACTTGTCGATAGAGTCGTTTGCTTCGCTTGGAACGAGCACAGGATTTCCTGTCGGCCAGTTGAGACTGCTCGCAGGCGTCGAAGCGCTTGTCGGCCTCATTCTGATTGGCTGGACGGCATCCTTCACGTATCTCGCGATGAACACCTTCTGGATGGAGCATTAGGCGACGCGGCAGACGAGTGTGCCCGCCCGGACTGTCGAGTCTGGTTGGGGTCAATGAGAGAAATCGTGGTGACGGGAAGGGTATTCTGCATCGCCTTCGTGAGCAGACGCTGAAAGCGAAATCTGACGGAAAAAGAAAGAAGTAAGGAGAGCCTGAAGGGACGCTTCAGAGCCCCAATTTCTGTGGGGGAAAATGTGGGGGAGAGCTTGTAAGATGTTGAAATGGAACAATCTTCGTCGGACTCCCTCTCCGCCAAGTGCCTGTTTTAGCTGAACTCAGGCCGTCTCAAACCTATCTGAAAAGCACTGCATTATCAGCTGATTGACCGAAATTATCGGTTTATCCTTGGTCACGCGGTCTCCCTCTATCTCAAACAAATTGGGGGACCAATTGGGGGATCGCTGGAGGGCGGACGTTGCTGGTTCGCATGTCGAGAAGAAGTTGACGGCGCTACGCGTCAAAGGCTTGAAGACTTCTGGCAAGTACGAGGATGGCGGCGGTTTGCGCCTTGTCGTGAGCGAAGCGGGCGCCAAGCGATGGGTTGTGCGGGTGACGGTCGCAGGACGGCGCATCGAACGGGGACTTGGTTCCTATCCAGAAGTTTCACTCGATGAGGCCTGCGAGGCCGCGAGTTCCATTCACGAAATTTCTGCGCGATAAAAAAATAGATGCGGCTGCTCACGGTTTCCGGTCGAACTTCAAGGTGTGGGCGTCGGAATGCGCCAAGGTGCCAAACGAAGTCTCCGAATTCCGCAGCACTCATCCCCTCGTTCAACGGAACTGGCGGCATCGGCTTCCTCCTCGAACTACCTCGATAAAGGAACGGAATCACACATCGCCGCCAATTGGAATCCGTGAGTCGAGGTCATTGCGGGCTGGTATTATTCATCTTCCAGCAGTCAGGAGCAGCGTTTCAAGCGCTGCTCCCATTGCACACTCTTAGAACGGCACCGACAGTTTGGCGGTGCCGCTGTGCTGCTCCGTGTCTTCGCCGAAGCGGCCGTCGTACTGCAAGCGCAGAACCATGCCTTCGCTGCCGATCAAGTCGATGCCGGCTGCAAGGTCGGCAACCACCTTATCGACCGACGTCGTAATTGAGAACGGTGCGATCGCGGCCGGCGCATCCGCAAACGAGGCGGTGGTCACGAACTGATCGTTGTCGAGCCACGTGGCGCCAGCGCGAATGAAGGGCCGCACCACGCCGCCGCCGGTCAAAGGCAGTTCGAAGCCAAATTCAAGCGATGGCGAAACAGAGACGATCGTATCGCTGACGCCAGCAACGGAAAGTGCAATGCCGCCGGCACCGCTTTCGGTATAGGCATCGCGATTGAGATGGGTCACGGCGACGTCGATTTCAGGCTTGAGATAGGCGTGGCCGAGGCTCATCAAATACGCGCCCGTCAAGCGGCCCGAGACGAAACCAGAATCCGTCTTCGACGTTGCCGTGCTGTTGAAACCGCCGAACGACACGTGCCGCTCATTGTCGTGCCAGCCGTGCCCGCCCGTCACAGTCGCTGCAAACAGCCACGGTCCTGGGTTGTATTTGACGACGCCGCCCAGGTGCAGGCGATCGCCATCCGACGTGGCATTGCTGCTCGTGCGCAGGTCCGATTGCTCAAAGCCGATGCCGCCCCCCAAGCGCCAATCGCCGCCGAGATTAAGCTGCGCGCCGGCCGAGAAGAAGGTTGCTGTTTCATCGAAGCCGACGCGGCTTGCGCCGCCGTCGCCATTGGTTTGGCGGACATTCGCGCGCGCCCACAGGCACTGACCTTCGCGAATGAAGCGGTTCTGATCGTCCGTCTCGCCATTCACGCGGCACGACAACATTTGCTGGGCAAACGTCGTGCCGGTTGCCATGGCCGAGGCGGAGCCAGCGCCGTCGCCCGCCGGCGCGAGTTGATCGAGCGCGTCGTTGAGCCCCTCGTCCGTTGGAACGTTCATCAAGTCCGGGAGGAAGCCGAGCGAGCCGCCGCCCGCGACGATCTGGTTCAACGTTTCGCCGACCGAATTTTGGTTGGCCGTTTGCCCTGCGAAGTCTTCTTCCTCGCCCGGATCGACTGGATCGGGCGTGAAGTCGATCGTGGCTTGCAGGTTCAGCGTGTTGGCGTTGGGCAACAACAGCGAATAATCGACCGCCGCCGTGTCGGTCACGGTGATGCCGTTGTCGGTGACGCCGCCCTCGGCCGTCAAAATCGTAAATGTTTTGGTCAACCCTTTGTTGGCCGCATTGGAGGCTGGGAAGTGGATCGCGTTGGCAACCACGGTGCCGGCTAACTCAGCGGTGCCCGAGACCTCGAGCTTGTCGGCGCTGCCGGCACCCGCATTGCCGGTCCAATCGGCGTCAACGCCGAAGATGCCTTTGACGCCTTGCACGAAACGGCCGAGCAGCGAGGCTGTTTTGACCGTGCCCGTGCCGCCGGGCGAGATCGTGCCGGCGCTGTTGTTCAACGTGCCATTCTCTTCTTTGTTGAAGTAGATTTTGGACTCGCCGTCCATCTCGAACACGCCGCCAGCGTTGTTGTTGAAGGTGGCTGAGGTTTCGCCTTCAAGATCGACGCGGCCGATGACCTTGCCGGTATTGTTGACTGTGACGGTTCCTGCTTCGGCCTTAGCCGCTAGGCCGGAAAGAGCCTTCAACGTGCCCGCGTTATTGAGTGTGGCGGAACCGCCATAGCTTATCATGCTGACGCCCGCGCCAAATTTGTCATCGTCATCGTCATCGTCATCGCCTTCGCCCGTGCCGCCGCTGACAGTGCCGCCCGTGATGTTGACGGTGACAGCGCCGCCAATGCTGTCGGCGCCGGGCTCCTCGTCGCTGGAACCGCCCTCGCCGCCTTCGCTTTTCGCAAGGATGCCGTGCGCGTTGAGGCCCGACGCGGTGATATCGCCCGACGAGTTGACCGTGACCGCACCACCGTTGCCGCCGTTGCCGTTCGTGCCATAGGCACCTTCGGTGCCTCTTAGGCCACTCTCTCCGGGGTTGCCGTTACCAACACGGGGGTCACCTTGTCCTTCGCCGCCGCCAGAACCGCCCTCGCCGCCGGAGCCAGAGTAGCCGTAGCTGCCACCACGGCCGCCTCGTCCGCCGACGCTCGAAGCAACGATGCCGTGGCTCTCCACGCCCGTAGTGGTGATGTCGCCAGAGTTGGTGATGGTGACTGCGCCACCTACACCGCCCGCGCCACCGTTGCCGCCGGTACCGCCGTCGCCGCCGTTGCCGCCACTACCACCGTCGCCGCCCCTGCCCGAGAATGCGGGTGCAGCATAACCGCCATTTCCGCCCGTACCGCCGATGCCGCCTTGCCCACCGTTGCCGCCTTGGCCACCGCTGCCGCCTTGGCCGCCGCTGCTTTGAGCCAGAATGCCGTAGGCAGAGTCGCCGCTCGTGATGATCGTGCCGGCATTGGTGACGTTGATTTTGCCGCCGGCGAATCCCACGACGCCGGTGCCTCCGTCGATGCCTGCAAATCCAATGCTACCGTCGACGCCGGGGCCACCGTCGCCGTCTCCGGGGGCGCCAACCGCGCCGTTGCTGCCAACCGTACCGTCGGCACCGCGCGCGCCATAAGCGCCGGAGCCGCCGCCGGAGGTGCCGAGAATTGCCGGGCTGTAATCGGAGTGGTGATTGATCGTGGCCGCAGCGGCGACATTGATCTCAACATCGCCTGCGGGGCCGTTGCCGCCGCCCTTGCGCCTCCTGCCGCCGCCATAGCCGCCCGACGATGCCGTCACCGCGCCGCCGCAGCAGAATGACCCGGCTGCCGTGATAATGATGCCGCCCGTGACGTTGACGGTCACATCGCCCGCGCCGCCATATCCGGAACTCGAGGCGTTGATGCCGAAGCGCGCCGTGATGTCGCCCGACGAGTTGATCGTCACGTCGCCGCCCCGGCCCCCGGTGCCAGGAATGCCATCGTAGCTATACCCGGCCCTGCCACCGGTGCTCGTGGCCGAAATCCCGGTATTGCCAACCACGATATCGCCAGCGGAATTGATGGTTATATCGCCGCCGCTGCCGCCGTTGCCGCCGTTGCCATTGTTGCTGCTGCCGCCTTCATCGCCCTGGCTTGTAGCGGTGATGCCAGTAACGGTCACTGCTATGTCGCCCGAGACGGTCACGCTCACCGTGCCGCCACTGCCGCCGTTACCACCATTGCCGCTGTTGCCACTGCCGCCATAGCCGCCCTGGCTCTGCGCGGAGACGCCCGAGTACCCCGAGTTGATATTCTTCGCCGTGACGGTAACAGTGCCGCCATTGCCACCGCTGCCGCCCGTACCGTCAGCCGTGTCGTCGATAGAAGCGCCGGAACTCTCCGCGAAAATGCCTTGGCTCCCAGCCGTGATCGCGCCCGTGGCGCCGACGGTGACTTTGCCGCCAGAGCCTGCGTTTCCAAAGCTGCCGCCATCGCCACTATAACCGGCGCGGCCGCCTTGGCTGCGCGCTACCACGCCCGCGCTCGCTGCCGAAATATCTCCTGCAACCGTGACGCCGATTGTGCCGCCATTGCCGCCGTTGCCGCCTGTGTTGGAACCGCCATTGCCGCCGCTGCCGCCTTGGCTTTCCGCCGTTATGCCTTTCGAACCATCACCGGTGGTCGTGATGGCCGCCGAACTTGTGATCGTGATTGCGCCGCCATCGCCGCCCGCGCCGCCCGCGCCGCTGTTGCCACTGGCGCCATATGCGCCTTGATCTCCAGATCCATTTTCACCGCCTCCCCCCGCACCACCAGCGCCATCTTCACCACCAAAACCACCTCTGCCACCCGAGCCGCCAATACTGCTGACCACGATGCCGTGCGAGATAATCCCGGCCGTAAAGATGACAGACGATGATGTGATTGTTACAGCGCCTCCAGCTCCGCCGGTCCCGCCGGTGCCACCGACACCACCTGCGCCGCCATCGCCGCCGATCAAGAGACCAGTCGAGCCGTAGCCACCGGCCCCGCCCGTGCCGCCCGTTCCGCCATTGCCGCCTTGGCCACCGTCGCCGCCTTGGGTTTCTGCTAATATTGCCGGAGCATAGTTTCCTGCTCTCGTGATCGTGCCGGCAGACGTAATTGTAACGGGTCCGCCAAGAGACCCTGCATAGCCACTGTAACCGGCACCACCTGTCCCGCCGCTGCCGCCGGGGCCATTAGGGTCACCAACACTTCCAACGTTTCCATTGGAACCACCTTCGCCGCCATTGCCTGAGCTCCCAGCGGAGTATCCTCTTATGCCGGCGACGCCAGTGCCCGTGGTGGTAATGTCGCCCGAGTGATTGATCGTAACGCCAAACGGCGAAGAAACATCGATGCCGTGTGCATTGTTTGTAATGATTTTGAAGGCGCCGAGCGTGGTGTTGACGGTGAGCGAAGGTTGACCCGAGAACGAGACACCTGCCGTGCCGGAGGCGGGGGCAATGTGAGCCGTGAGTGTGTTGACGTTGATCGTGCCTGGGATGAACGACATGGTCGCGGAAATGCCGGGGCCTTGGTCTCCCGTGCAATTTAAGATTTCGGCGCTTGCATTGGTGCAAGTCACCGGCTGGCCGCTCATGGCACTCGCTGTCCGGGGTGCTCCGGCCCACATGGCGCCTGCCGCCACGGTGCCAAGCAGCGCGCGCCGCCAAGTGATTCCGGCCTCATCCGAAAAGTTCGCCGACCCGCGCCCGGCGTCGTTGCTGTAGTTCAGCGCGTCGTAGGAATACCTGACCCTGCGCCTTTCACCATCATTGCCCTGGACTTCGAAAACCGTTTCGTTGGCAAGCGTTTTCGGGTTGTGTCCAGGCGTTGTCATGGCAAAATTCCCCGCATTTCAATGGCAAAATAAAAGCCGCCCTTCATTTGCGAAGGGACGGTTCAACACGCACGGAACGCAATTGGGAACCAACGCTAACTAGCGATGTCTGCTAATTCGGGGCAGGGGTCGCAACCCAGCCCCCAACGCAAACAAATCGCACACAATATTCACTCACATTTCTCATTTGCTCGCCGATGTTACAAGCGCATTCCACTCTTTTGAGAACATTTCATTCAACAATTTTGGGATGACGCGCGTGTACTGAACTTAGGGGCGGTTTCTGAGACTGCCGATTTTTCAGTTGCCCTCCCAGGCGCGTACGCCCGAAAGGCCAGATATTTGAACCGGCAACGGCCCACCTTCATTCACGCCGCCCGAGTCCCAAAGCGCAGGAGCGCAACCTGTTTTGATTAATCCGCCCCTGTTGCAACTATGCATCATGGGCAAGAATGTTGTTCTATAAATGCGGGAATGCACTATCGGAACACAGCCGCGATTTTCTTATCAGCCGGCCAATGAACATATCCCGTGAAACAGATTTCCGGAGAAGCGAGGCATCCGCATGATTTTTCATGTGCCAGCCGTTCTCAGCCCCGAAAGACTCGCCGAGGTTTTGCGGATCAAAGACACACTGGCGTTCGTTGACGGCAAAGCAACAGCCGGATGGCACGCCAAACTGGTCAAGCAAAACCGGCAAGCGGCGGCATCCGAGGCACTTCAAACCCTGCAGAAGATCGTCATCGACGCCATCGCATCGCACCCCGTGATCCGCGCCTTCGCGCTGCCTCAACGCATCAGCCCGCCACTCATTAGCAGCTACGCGGGTGGCGAAAACTACGGCCTGCACGTCGATGAAGCCATCATGGGCCACGGCGACGGCGCGCTGAGAACCGACATCTCAGTGACGGTTTTTTTGACGGAACCGGCAACGTACGACGGTGGCGAACTTGAAGTGCAAACGCCGGGTGGCTCGACCGCTATCAAGTTCGAGGCCGGTGCCGCGGCACTCTATCCCTCGACCACGCTGCATCGCGTCCGGCCTGTAACATCAGGCGAGCGCGTTGTTGCAGTCGCTTGGATACAAAGCCTTGTCAGAAACGCCGAGCAGCGCGAAATTCTATATGACCTTGATCGTACACGCAGAATTGTCTTCGAGGCGCGCGGCAAGTCAGAAGTATTCGATACGCTGTCAAAGACCCACGCCAATCTTCAGCGCATGTGGGCAGACGTTTAATCGGCAGCGTGCCTAATGGGTTGATCAGCTCTCGATCGTCACCATCGTGTGGATGTCGTTGGTAAGAAACCCCGTCGCGGTCGGATAGCGCACGCCGGGGATGACCGTTACGTCGAAGAGTTCCGTGACCGCGCCCTCAAGGCGGACCCACTGCGCGATGTCCCCCGTGCGCGTATCGACGATCTGAACGCCGCACCACGGACTTGCGTCGCGCTTCTTGAGTTCACCATCCAGCGCTAGACCTGCAAAGTTGCCATTTCTCGGGAGTGACAACCCGACAATGGCATAGCCGTTGTGGAAGGCACAGCCGCGCATGAAGCCGGGGAGAAACGCTTGAGGTTCAAAGGTTCCGGTCTCATTGTTGACGAAGCCGATGTGGCCGGTGCCCGAGTTCAGAACCCACAATTTGCCGTCGATCCATCGTGGGCTGTGGGGCATCGAAAGCTTATCCGTGACGACGGAATTGTCGCGAATATCGATGATGCAGCCGCCTTCGCCGCGCTTTTCGCGCCAGCCGTTGACAACGTCGCTGCGCGAAACGGTCGTGACATAGGTGGGCTGGCCGTCGCGCATGCCAAGGCCGTTCAAGTGGCAGCGGTCTTCGTTGGCAAGCTTTGAAATGAAGGGCGGCACCCAATACGGCTTGAACGAGTGCGTGTTGCTCAAGGTCGCGAGGCAGGAGTAGGCCGTGTTGACGAACACGATGCGCCCGTCCTCCATGACACCCATTTCGTGCACGTCGATATCGCCCGTGGTGTGCGCGACGCGCGGGACATAGTGTTTGTCGGCGCCGTCGAGGTTTTGTCCGGGGGCGAGCACGTTCTCAAAGCGCCATACCTGAAAAAGCGTAGAAACGAGAAGGCGCTGCGCGTCGGACCATAGCCCCATGGCGCGGGCGAGAAAGCGCTCGTGGAACGAAATATTCCCCTTGGAATCGACGCCGACCAGGTAGAGCCTGCCCGACTGGTAAGATGTGAAAGCGATGCTCGTATTATGCCGGATGAGCCAATCGGCAAAACCGCGCGAGCACGTGATGCGTGCGGGTTGATATTGCTGGTCTGGCGTTGTTGAATCTGTGGGAGGCGTGCTTTTTGGCTCCACTGCGGATTCGCCCCCAATCTTATCGCGTTCCGGCTGCTCGAGCATCGAAGACCCCACACACTATTGCCATGAGAGCTTTAAGGCGAAGTCAGTTCGACTGCCTGTAGCGAAGTATGGTTCTCCGCAGAAATCGCGATGCTGTGGATAACCGCTTGCGACGCTCGGCCGGACCATGCTTCGAGTCGAGAGTTCGGCGTCACCAGGGCCCGAACCAGCCTGTGTCACGCAATTGCGTGGTCATGGATGATTCTTCCGATTTCTGGGCGGCATGAACCGCAATTGGTTCCGGCTTTCAGGGCCGCGCCCACTGCATCAAGCGATATACAGCCCCCACGTGTTACGGCGTCTACGATTTGGTTGAAGCCGATTTCGAAGCACACGCAGACAGTGGCGCCACGATCAGGTTCAGTCGCGCCTGCGCGTCCCGCCAGCACACGCAACCTGCCGGATGTTGCTTGAAAAAGTCCGCCGAGCTTATCGGCGGCGAATGTGCGCGATACTGTGACAGGGCTTGGAGCAACGAACAGGGCGCCGGTGAGTTGGTCGCCGTCGAAAATCGCGAACCGGTGTTGGCCGCCGCGATCGTCGCGATAAGCCAGAACTTCGACGGTGCTGCAACTATCGATCTTGAAGAAGTCCCGGACATACGCATCCCAATCGGGCGGCGCGGTCTGGCCTGCCAGTTCAACGCGCCAACCTGATTTTGACAGTGCGGCGGCCCAGTAGTCCGCGGGGATTGATTCTGGCCTTGTGCGGCAAACCGCAAATCCGAACCAAGCCGCTACAAAGGGCTGAATGGAGACCGGGGCCGCCTTCAATTCTGGTTGACCGGATACGGGGTCCACATTGGCATCGATGAGCGCACCAACGCGGGCGGCGCTGGCATATTGATCGGTCCAGTGCATCGGCACAAACACGGAGCCGGGTCTCTGGCGCGGCGTGATCGATACGCGGGCAACGATGCGGCCGTGCGGACTGGCGAGTTCAGCGAGCGCTGCATCTTCAAGCCCCAATGGGTCCGCGTCGTCGGCATGAATTTCCACGTACGGTTCGGCCATATGCGTCATGAGGCGCGCCGATTTGGCCGTTCGCGTCATGGTGTGCCATTGGTCGCGTATGCGGCCGGTGTTCAAAACAAATGGGTATTGCGCTGTCGTTGGGCATGCGAGCGCGCGATATGGCGTTGGGATAAAACGCGCGCGGCGGTCGGGTGTGAAGTAGCGGCCGTCGCCGAAAAACCGGGTTGAGGCGGTGTCAGCCCCTGCGGGCTGAGGCCATTGGACGGGGCGCAACGCGTCGTAGTCTTTCCGGGTGATGTCTGAGTAGCGGCTGATGTCGAAATCGCGCGTGCCGTTGTTTTCGGTTCCCGTAAGCTGCGCGTACTCGGCGAAAATTTCTGCGGCATTCGCGTAGCCGAAGGCATCCGCAAATCCCATGCGCTTGCCAACTTCCGCCATTTGCCACCAGTCGGCTCTCGCCTCGCCGGGGGGCGCCAAGAACGCGCGTTGACGTGAGATGCGCCGTTCTGAATTGGTGACGGTGCCATCTTTTTCACCCCAGGCGAGGGACGGCAAAAGAACATGTGCGAAGGGGGTTGTGTCGGTGTGTCGAACGACATCCGATACGACGACGAACGGGCAGGCCTTGAGCGCCGCGCGAACGACGTCGGCCTCGGGCATGCTGTCGACGGGGTTCGTGGCCATGATCCAGAGCGCTTTGATGCGCCCATCGCCAACAGCGCGGAACAGATCAACCGCCTTCAGGCCGGGTTCCGACGCGATGCCGGGCGATTGCCAAAAGGCTTTCACGATGCGCCGGTGTTCGGCGTCACCGAGTTCCATGTGACAGGCGAGCGTGTTAGCGAGCCCGCCAACCTCGCGCCCGCCCATGGCGTTGGGTTGACCAGTTACAGAAAACGGGCCAGTGCCTGGTTTGCCGATACGGCCCGTTGCCAAATGGCAATTGATGATCGCGTTGACTTTATCCGTGCCGGACGACGACTGATTGATGCCCTGGCTATAGACAGTGACGGTTTTTCCAGTGGCTGCAAAAAGCGCATAGAAAGCGGTGAGGTCCGCTTCCGCCAATCCAGTAACGGCGGCAATGTCGTTGATACCCGCTGCGTGTGCCGTTGCCAGAGCGGAGTCAAATTCCGATGTGTGCCGGTTGATGTAGTCGTTATCGAATACATCCGTTTGATCAAGATGGGCGAGCAGGCCGTTGAACAGCGCAACATCCGAACCTGGCGCGAGCTTCAGGTGCATGTCCGCGATTTCGCACGTCGCGGTGACGCGGGGATCGATGACGACCACTTTCGTACCGCGTTCTTCCCGCGCTGCGGCAAGGCGTTGATAGAGGATCGGATGGCACCAAGCGAGATTGGAGCCGGCGAGCACAACAAGATCGGCGAGTTCCAGATCTTCGTAGGTGCCAGGAACAGTATCGGAACCGAACGCCCGCTTGTGGCCTGCTACGGATGATGCCATGCAGAGCCGCGAATTGGTGTCTATGTTGGCCGATCCGATGAAGCCTTTCATCAGTTTGTTGGCAACGTAGTAGTCTTCGGTCAGGATTTGTCCTGAAACATAAAACGCGACTGAGTTTGGTCCATGCGCGGAAATAGCTTCGCGAAAACGCGTCGCAACGAGGTCGAGCGCTGAATCCCACGTCGTGCGCGCTCCGTGCACGAACGGATGCAAGAAGCGGTCGTCAAGGGACAACGTTTCGCCGAGTGCTGCGCCTTTTGAACATAGCCGCCCATAGTTCGCCGGATGATCGGGATCGCCGGAAACATCCGCTGACCCATCAGCCCGCGCTGTCGCCAGCACGCCGCAGCCGACCCCGCAATATGGACAGGTCGTGCACGTCGCCGCCGGCGCGTGTTCATGCCGCATCGCGCGCCTTTAGAACCGTGGGATCAATCAGGAGCCTGCCACTCTCAATGCGCACGGGAATGGTTTTGACCGCGCCTTTATCGGCACCTTGGGCTTCTCCCGTCGTCAGGCTGATGACCCAGTTGTGCAGCGGGCATGTGACCGAAGTGCCATGCACGATGCCTTGCGACAATGGTCCGCCCTTGTGCGGGCAACGGTCTTCGAGGGCGTGGACTTCGTTCTCGCTTGTCCTGAAAACGGCGACGCACCCTGAAGTGGTTTTCACCACACGCGCGCCGCGAACTGGAATGCCGGCAAGGGCACCGACGTCCACCCAGACTTGATTTTGTATGGTCATTCCGCTGCCTCACGAAGTGTCAAATCGGCAATGGGGGCGAACTCATAAGCTTCTTTGCCTTGAACGCGCTCGGCCCAAGGATCGGTTTGCGAGAATTTTTGTGAGTAGACGAAGCGGTCGTACAGCGCGCGGCGCCGCTCAAGATCGTCCATGATTTGGCGGCGGATAGTGTCGATGCCGGCGCGCTTGGCCCATTTGTAAATGCGTTCGAGATAGCGGCCTTGCTCGCGGTAGAGCTGTACCAAGGCGGCGATCACTTCGATGGCTTCGGGTTCGGTGTCAACGTGGCCGAGGACCTCGGTGCCTTTGATGTCGAGACCGGCGGCGCCTGCGAAGTGAATGTCGTAGCCGCTATCGACGCAGATTACGCCGACGTCTTTGCACGTCGCTTCAGAACAGTTTCTCGGGCACCCCGAAACCGCCATCTTGACCTTCGCCGGCGTCCACGATCCCCACATGAACCTCTCGATTTTTATGCCGAGGCCGGTTGAATCTTGCGTGCCGAAGCGGCACCAATCCGTGCCCACGCAAGTTTTGACCGTTCGCAATCCTTTGGCGTAGGCAGCACCTGAGACCATGCCCGCCTTGTTGAGATCGGCCCAGACAGCAGGCAGGTCTTCCTTCTTTACGCCCAACATATCGACGCGCTGGCCGCCGGTGACTTTAACGGCCGGTATCTTGAATTTATCGACCACGTCGGCAATCGCGCGCAACTCGTTGGCGCTCGTCATGCCGCCCCACATGCGCGGCACAACCGAGTAGGTGCCGTCCTTCTGGATGTTGGCATGCACGCGTTCGTTGATGTAGCGCGACTGGCTGTCATCCTGGTATTCGCCGGGCCAGGTCGCCACCAGATAATAGTTGAGAGCCGGGCGGCATTTGGCACATCCGCACGACGTTCTCCATTCTAGCGCCTGCATGAGATCGGGAATGGTTTTCAGTTCTTTGGCGATGATCAGGCGGCGCACATCATCATGTCCAAGAGCCGTGCACGGGCACATCGGCTGAACTGCCGCAGGATTGTAAGCGTCGCCGAGTGTCGCCTTTATGAGTTGCTCGACGAGACCGGTGCATGAGCCGCACGAAGCAGACGCCTTTGTGTGGGCACGCACGTCGTCGAGAGACTTGAGACCCTGACTTGATATAGCGGTGACGATCTTGCCCTTGCACACGCCGTTGCAGCCGCAGATTTCTGCGTCATCGGGCAATGCTGCAACGGCCGCCATAGGGTCCAGCGCAGCACCCCCTGCGTAGCTGGGGCCAAATATCAACGTCTCGCGCATCTTTGAAATATCGGCGCCGCGCTTCAAGAGATCGAAAAACCAGGCACTATCAGCGGTATCGCCATAGAAGACGGCGCCCGCGAGTTTGTCATCCCTGATTACAAGCCGTTTGTAGATGCCGCGGGATGCATCGCGCAGCACGATTTCTTCGCGATCCTTGCCTTCTGCAAAGTCCCCAGCCGAAAAGAGATTGATGCCGGTTACCTTCAGTTTGGTCGCAGTTGCACTGGGCGTGAATTGCGCATTGGCATCGCCCGCGAGCCGAGCGGCTAAGACAGTGGCCATCTCGTAAAGTGGTGCCACGAGTCCAAAGCATTCGCCCTGTGCTTCGGCACATTCGCCAACGGCGAAGATGCTGGGATCGCTGGTTTGCATGCTAGGGCCCACGACAATGCCGCGCTTGACGATGAGGCCCGCATCCTTTGCGAGTGTAGCGTTTGGCCGGATGCCGACGGCCATCACCACGATATCCGCCGGGAGCTCAGTGCCGTCAGAGAGAAGCACGCCTTCGACTTTGCTTTGGCCCCGGATCGCCTCTGTGTTGGCCTTGGTGAGGATTTTGATGCCGCGCGCTTCGACGGCGCGCTGCAGCAGATGCCCGGCGGTGGCGTCGAGCTGCTTTTCCATAAGTGTTGGCATCAGGTGGACGATGGTAACGTCCATCCCTTGTTCCTTGAGCCCGGCCGCCGCTTCAAGTCCCAAAAGCCCGCCGCCGATGACGACTGCAGATCCTCGCGACTTAGCGGCGATGAGCATGGCCTGCACGTCATCAAGATCGCGATAAGTCAGGACACCGGCTAGCGTCGAGCCGGGCACCGGGATGACGATCGGCAATGAGCCCGTTGCGATGATGAGCTTATCGTAAGGGGCAGTGATGCCGGCGGCGGACGTGACGGTCTTGGCAGCCCGATCAATAGCGGTGATCTTGTGCCCTTTGTAGAGCGTGACGCCATGCTTGACGTACCACCCGTCGCCATGGATGACGATCTGCTCGAAAGTCTTTTCGCCCGACAGTAGCGGCGACAGCATGATGCGGTCGTAGTTGACCCGCGGCTCGGCATTGAAAATGGTGATGTCGTAGCGCTCAGGCGCTGCCTCAAGCAGGCGCTCGAGCGCGCGGCCCGGTGCCATTCCGTTGCCAATGACGACGAGTTTTTCTCTCATGATTGGTGGCATCCCCTATGTCGAAGCGAGCGCCAGGTTTATCCAGGCTGCACCCTTCGTTTGCACTGCACACAAGCGACCCTTAGCAATGCCCATGCCAACGTTAAGACGCGGAGATGGGCAACCTATTATCTATTGTTATTGCTATTATTTTGGACATTCATCCGGCGACTTCGACAGCCAGCGCAACGCGATTGCGATGCACAATTTATATGCGCCAGGCAAACTATGTGCCTAAGTAATAGTCATTTTATATTGTCGACTATTTTTTAAGCGGTTCCTATTTTATTGCGATCATTCAGCGTGTTATAGCCATACTGACCGCCGTTAACGACTTGGCACGCCGCTTGCCAATGTACCCCTGTGAAAACGAGAAGATAGGGGGTTCTATGCGATCGACGGTCGCCGGTAATGTCCGGCTTTTCAGCAACGAGCCAAAGATCAAGGTGCTTCACCTCACGTGGCTGGCATTCTTCGTCAGCTTTCTAGTCTGGTTCAATCACGCGCCACTGATGGCTTCGATCCGGACCACGTTCGGGCTTACCGATCAGCAGGTGTCCGCGCTCCTCATTCTCAACGTGGCGCTCACCATCCCTGCGCGCATTCTGGTTGGGATGCTGGTCGACAAAGTTGGCCCAAGACTGATGTACGCCGGTCTGCTCGCGATCTCGGGCCTGCTTTGTCTCGTCTTCGCCACCGCGCAAAGCTTCACCATGCTGGCGATCTCGCGCTTTCTTCTGGGCTTCGTCGGGGCTGGATTCGTTGTCGGCATCCGCATGGTGGCGGAGTGGTTCCCAGCCAAGGAAACCGGCGTTGCTCAAGGCATCTATGCGGGTTTCGGCAATTTCGGTTCGGCAGCGGCGGCGGTCACGCTGCCAACACTCGCGCTTTATTTTGGTGGAGACGAAGGCTGGCGCTGGTCGATCGGCGCAACGGGATTGATCGCCATCGCCTACTCGATGATCTACTTTTTCTCGGTGACCGATACGCCGAAGAGTTCGACGTACTTCAGCCCGAAGAAAACCGGCGCAATGGAAGTCACCAGCAAAGGCGACTTTGCACTCTACGTCCTCATGCAGGCGCCCTTATTCCTGGCGCTAGCAGTTCTCGCTTGGAAGCTTGGTCCGTCAAACTTGAAAATGCTGACGCCCGAAATGACACTTCTTGCCTACGTCGCCCTCGCCGCTCTCTATTTGCACGGCGTCTATGACACCTGGAGGATAAACAAGGCGGTGTTCGCGGCGCCCGTGCCGGTAATTCATCGCTATAAGTTTAGCCAAGTGGCGGCGCTCAACGTCGCATACTTCGCAACCTTTGGCTCCGAACTCGCCGTCGTCTCGATCCTGCCGCTCTTTTTCAAGGATGCTTTTGGCTTGTCTCTGACGGCGGCGGGGTTTCTCGGCGCCAGCTTTGGCATGACGACGTTCTTTGCGAGGCCAATGGGCGGCTGGCTCAGCGACCGGTACGGCCGCAAGACCGTGCTGCTGTGGTGCTTGGCCGGAACGGCGGCGGGATATTTCGCGATGAGCCAGATGACGCCAAACCTCGGCATCGTCTTCGCGGTACTCTCGACCTTCATCTGTTCGTTGTTCGTGAACGCCGGCAATGGCGCCGTTTATGCCATGCTGCCCATGATCAAGCGCCGACTTACCGGGCAGATTGCCGGCATCGTGGGCGCTTACGGTAACGTTGGCGGCGTGCTGTTTTTGACTGCCTATTCGTTCCTGTCGGCGCAGACCTTCTTCATGCTGGCGGGAATAATGGGGCTCATCGCACTTCTATCGGTACTCGTCCTCATCGACGAACCCTCAGGGCAAATCACCGAAGTTATGCCGGATGGTTCGATTGCTTTGATCGATGTTACATAGACGATCAGCAAAGCCCGTTATCCTGCGGCGCGGTCATCGCGATCCGTGTTGACGGTGCTGCAGGGCTTTCTAAGCTAGACCATACAATCTTGCAGGGAGGGGAGAGCCGATCAATTTCCGGGACGATTTCATTGGCTCGCGCATGCAAGCCGGCGCACCCGCTATCACCGTCGGTCAGCATTCTGAGGCGGGACGCAAATCCCGCAACGATGACTCTTACGGTGTTCTGGTGCCCGTGGGAGCTCAGCTCGTTGCCAAGGGCATTGCCATGGCCATCGCCGACGGGATGTCGTCGAGCGAAGGCGCGAAAGCGGCGAGTGAAACGTGCGTCAAGAATTTTCTCGAAGATTACTACGCGACACCCGAATCCTGGTCGGCCAAAAAATCGGTCGCGACCGTGCTCAAAGCTTTGAACAACTGGCTCTACTCTCAGGGCCAAGCGGTGCATCAGTCGGAACAAGGTATGGTGTGCACGTTCTCGGGCCTCGTTCTCAAAGCCGGCACTGCGCACATCTTTCACGCTGGCGATTCACGCATTTCATTGATCCGCGATGGCTCGGTTGAGCCTTTGACGCGAGACCATAAAGTGGGTGGCGGCGCCCACTCCTATCTCGCACGCGCTATTGGCATCAATCCGGATCTCGAGATCGATTACCGGAGCGAAGCCCTGCAGCGGGGCGATTTTCTCGTCTTCACGACCGACGGCGTGCACGAGCACGTCTCACCCGCCATGATGGCGAATATCATCCGGCAAACGCCAGATGACTTAGACGGTGGCGCCAAGAATATCGTCAAGCAGGCACTCGCGAACGGAAGCTCTGACAATCTGACGTGCCAGATTGTTCATATCGGCAATCCGGGCCAGCTCGACGCGGCCGGTCACGTGAGCGCACTTATGCGGCTGCCGTTTCCGCCGGAACTTGCGCCGGGGCAGACTTTTGACGGCTTTCAAATTCTGCGCGAACTGCACACCAGCAATCGAACGCAGGTGTACCTTGCAAAGGACCTATCGTCCGGCGCGGCCGTCGTGTTGAAAACGCCGTCTGTCAACTTTGAGGACGATGCCACATACCTCGAAATGTTCACGCGCGAGGATTGGGTCGGGCGATTGGTGGCAAATCAGCATGTCTTGAAAGTCATAACACCGGACCGGCCGCGCCGGCATCTCTATCATGTGACCGAGTACTTCGATGGCCAAACTTTGCGGCAGTGGATGCTCGATAATCCAAAGCCGGATCTTCAGTCCGTACGCAACATCATCGAGCAGATTGCCAAGGGACTTCGCGCCTTTCACAGGAAAGACATCATCCACCAAGACCTGAAGCCTGAAAACATTATGATCGACGGCCATGGACAGGTGAAGATCATCGACTTCGGATCATCGCGCGCCGCCAGTCACGTGGAGAGCGGTTCGCCCGTGGAAAGCCCACGCCTTGTTGGTACTGTCGATTACACGGCTCCCGAATATCATCTGGGAGAACCCGGATCGGACCGGTCGGACATTTACGCGCTTGGCGTCATCGCCTACGAAATGCTGACAGGCCGTCTGCCCTATGGCAAAGGCTTTTCCAGTGCGCGCGACGTGCAACGCTTGCGCTATACGGACGCCCGGACACTTCGCGATGACATTCCGGGTTGGCTTGATGCCGCTCTTGCAAAGGCAGTCGGAAAGCGCCCTTCCGAGCGCACGGACGTTCTATCGGCTTTGGTAGAAGATCTAAGCCGCCCCAACCCGTCCCTCGGCTTTGAGCGGACGCGTCCGCTCATCGAAAGAAATCCGCTCGCGTTTTGGCAAGGGCTCAGTGCCCTGCTCTCCGCTTCTGTTATCGTACTGGCGTTTCTTCTCGCCGGAAAGTGAGCGCATCTGGAATACGCGCAAGCGCGTCCGTACTTATCGCACTAGCCGCAGGTGCGCGCGACGGCGTCATGAATGCCTTTGAAGCAATCGAGCTTTGAGCTGCAGTACAGTTTCTCGACTTTCGAATACGAAATGATGCCGGTGCCCGTCGGGCACTTGACGATCATTTCGACAATCGGGCCGAGATCGGTGTAGGCCTCAACGAGCACATTCTTGTTCACGAACACGGGATAATCCGAGTAGATCGGCGCCATGGCTAGTCCGATTGCGGCCAACTTCAACATCACGCACACCCTTGTTTGTCTGTTGCAGGCCGCACGACGGCGCGGCGCTCATCGGCAACAGAGCAAAGGTCTTGCCAGTTGGCGGGAGCAAACCCGCCGAAGTTAATATTAATTCCACGATCTCGACGAGAGCATGGCAGCAGCTGGCGGCCATATTAGTACTGGGTGCGTGAAGGCGAGACGTGCCCGGACATGCAATCGGGGCGCGCTGTTGATGCAGCGCGCCCCGAAAGCTAACAATTCTCGTCTTGGCTACAGAGACTTACTGTGCGGCCATCTTCTTCGGCAGCTTGAAGGTCCAAACCATACCGCCCTGATTGAGGTTCGCTACGGTCTTGGCAACTTCGCCGCCCCAAAGCGGCACTGCGCCACCCCAGCCCGAGATCACCGAGATCATCTGCTCGCCGTCTTGTTCCCAGGTGATCGGAGGAGCAACGATGCCCGAACCCGTATTGAAGCTCCAAAGCTCCTTGCCGGTTGCAGCGTCTAGGCCCTTGAGATCGCCTTCTGGTGTTCCGTGGAACACGAGGCCGCCAGCGGTCGTCAGAACGCCACCCCACAGTGGGGACTTGCTCTTGTTCGACCAGACGATCTTGCCGGTCATCGGATCGATGGCCTTGAGAGCGCCGATGTGGTCATCGAACACAGGCTTGATTGTGAAGCCGGCGCCGAGATAAGCAGCGCCCTTCTTGTAGGCAACTGGCTCGTTCCACAGATCCATGCCCCATTCGTTGGCAGGAACGTAGAAGAGGCCTGTCTGCGGGCTGTAGGCCATTGGCATCTGGTTCTTGCCGCCGAGGAAGCTCGGAACAGCGAAGACGGGCGAACCCTTCTTGCCATCAGCCGATTTCTTCGGATCGCCGGGACGGCTCGCCGGATCGAAGACCGGACGGCCGTCTTTGCCGATTTCCTTTGCCCAGTTGATTTTCTCAACGAACGGATAGCCGCCCTGGAAGGCGCCAGTCGCACGATCGAGAACATAGAAGAAGCCGTTACGGTCGGCAGTGGCAACGAGCTTCTTGCCGTCGTTGTCGAAGGCAACAACTTCGTTCACGCCGTCGTAGTCCCAGCCGTCGTTCGGGGTTGTCTGATAGCCCCATTTGATTTCGCCGGTTTCAACGTCGATGGCGATGCGTGCGCATGTCCATTTGTTGTCGCCAGGACGCATGTGGCTGTTCCACGGTGCCGGGTTGCCGGTGCCGAAGAATGCGAGACCTGTGTCAGCGTCAAACGTGCCGCCAAGCTAGGTTGCGCCGCCGCCGGTTTTCCAAAGATCGCCAGGCCAGCTTTCGTTCTTCTTGCCGGTCATCGTCGAGTCTTTGCCCTTGAGCGAGCCAACGTGGCCTTCGATCGTGGGACGCGACCAGACGATGTCGCCCGTTTCAACGCTGCGTGCGTCAACGCGGCCAACGATGCCGAATTCGCCACCCGAAACGCCATTGAGCAATAGCGGGCCGTGTGCCTTAGTTGGAACGATCAGCGGAGCGGCCGAGTAAGAGAAGCCAGCTTTGAAATCGCCGATTTCCTTGGTCCAGAGAACTTTACCGGACTTCTGGTCAAGTGCGACGAGCTTGGCATCGAGCGTGCCGAAGATGAACTTGTCGCCGATCAGTGCGCCGCCACGATTGATAACGTCGCAGCAAGGCAGAATGCCTTCTGGCAAACGGTGGTCGTACTGCCAGAGTTCGCGGCCGGTCTTGACGTCGATGGCGAACACGCGGCTGTACGAGCCGGTGATGTACATTACGCCGTCTTTAACGAGCGGCTGAGCTTCCTGGCCGCGCATCTTTTCGCCGCCGAGCGACATCGCCCAAGCGGGAACGAGGCTGCCGACGTTGTCTTTGTTGACGGCAGCAAGCGGGCTGTGACGCTGGCCGCTGTTGCCGAGACCGTTGGTCACGACGTCGTTCGTGGTCGTCGCGTCGTTGACGATGTCGTCGATCTTGACATCGGCAAGAGAAGGAACGGTACACGCGACCGACAGAGCGACGGCGCTCGCTGTGGCGTACCACTTCAATGCTTTCATGGGTGTCTCCTCGTTTATTATCAGGCTGCTTCCGGTGCCCGAATGAGCTTCGGTTTTGTGTGCGAAGGAAGTTCTGCCGTGCGGGAAACTATCGCAGGGGCAATCAGCCTCTTATTGGCAAATAGTACAGAGGTATCAGTGTGAGGCTTGTGCTCGCCTAGTACTAATTGGCAATATGAATTATTCGGCCTTCTTACCGACGCCAGGCAAACGCGCGGCCTCGAGTTTGGGATAGAGATGCATCACCGAGCGTTCGAATTCGTATCGGGAAAGTGCTATTTTTTCAAGGCTTGCGGGAAGCGGCTCAGCGGCAGCCTCAAGAATATCGAGACCCTTTTCATAGGCTCTGGTGATGATGCCGTCGATCGCTTCGAGCCAATCACGTGTCTGAGTGATCGCACGCGCACCGTTTTCAGCGGGCCCATGTCCTGGAACAAGTTTTGCGGGCTGCAGTTTTTCGAGCTGCGCCAGAGTTGTGCTCCAAACGGCAAGATCTGCGTGTGGCGTAGTCGGCGCGCGATCTAAGAACGTCAGGTCGCCCGTGATAAGCAGCCCCGATTTTTCCTCGTAGATCGCGAGATCGGACGCGGTGTGGCCAGCGAGCGCAAAGAGATTGAGGCGGCGGCCGCCAATCTCCTCAATGCCTGTCACGATGGCCTTTTCCGGTAGTACGATTTCGGTGCCGCGCATCCAATCGCGCGCGATGTAGTACATGGCGTCGGAAAATCCATTGCCCATTACTTTCAAGCCGTCGATGACCCCTTGTGGAGCCGCGAGGATGCCCGGAGCGAAGGCTTGATTGCCGAACACGTGGTCAGGGTGGAAATGGGTGACGTAGACACGGGCCACGCTTTTGCCGGTCAGTTTCTTGGCGACGGCGGCGAGTTGTTCGCCGAAGCGGCGTGAGGGGCCGGTATCGATAATGATGGCACCGGCCGTGGAGTCGAGAATGGCGATGTTAGCGATGGCACCACCATTCTGAAATGTAATGGCTTCGTTGACGCCGGCGATCATCCAAGCGCCATCGCCGATCTTGATGGGTCTAATGTTGTAAGTGAGGGGTGCTGCTTCGGCCGCGAACATTGGAAGCAAGGGCGAGGCAATCGAGCTTGCCCCAGCGGCAATCAACTCTCGGCGGGATAAACCGGGCATCGGCGATCAGCGCTCAATTCGAACTGAACGCGGCGGGCGCAGTCAGCGCGCTCTCGTTCCAAGGCGCTGGAACGGTCGAGCGGTAGATGGTGCCGTTATTGTCGCGGCCGTCGATGTGAACGGAAGCGTCGGTTGACGGCACTTTCAGTTCCATTGTGACGGTTGGATCTTCGGAAACGGGCTCAAACATTTCAAGCGTTGCAAGTGGATCGCCGCCGGCGCTCTTGAGATCAAACTTTTCGATGAAGAACGCGGGCGTGTTGTCCTTGGCGAGACCGGTATCCATCGGGTGGCGCACGCGGAAACGCAGGCGCGCCGCGCCGTCTGCCTTGCGCCACATCCGGCCCTGTGCATTGCCGAGCGTATCGGTCCAATCGGCGTCGCCGCGCGCCATGGCGGGCGAAGAGCAGCCGCCGCCGGACGCTTCGAGGAATACGCCGCCGATATGCCAAACGCCATCTGACGTCAGAGCCGCAGCGCGCACCGGAGTTGCCTGTTCGACTTTCATGCGGAACGAAATGAAGGCCTCGGCCTTGCCGGGCAATGGCGTCAAGGTCAGGACATGCTGGATCGGATTGAGGTCGGTAATAATGATGATCTTTTCGACATTGGGCAGTGCGCGCGCGTCGGCGGTGACGGGCACCTGAGCCTGGTTTTCGACCACGGTTGGAACCAGCACTTTAACCCGGTCGTCAAACTGAATTTCGGCGCTGCCGAACGTTTTCTTCGCGAGGTCTTTCCAAACCGGGGACTGAAGCGGATCGGCTGCGGGATCGGCACTGAACGCAGGGGCACAGAGAACAGGGACACAGAGAACGAGAAAGAAACCCAGAGCCAGCGGCCAGCGCGTGTTCATGGAAGTCTATCCCTGTTGTTTGGCGCAGCCGGTGCGCAACGAGCCCACTCTATCACTTCGCAGGGGGCGCGACATAAGTTACGCCGTAGTTGGCAAATATCTTGGTCAATTCACCCGACTCTTTGAGTTTCCCCAGAGCCTTGCCGAGCGCTTCGCCAAGATCGCGGCTCTTGTCATTGACGGCCATGCCAACGGCCCAGCTCTTGCGAATGATGCCGGTCATATCGGGCTCGATGAACGTCGCTTTGGCGCCGCCCTCGTGCAGAAGACCTTCCGTCTCCGAGCGCACGCCAAGGATTGCGGCGGTTTCCCCGTCCGTGAACTCTTTGAGGCCTACAGGATCGCGAACGTAGTGCGAGATGTTATTGACGAGAGCGCCGTCCTCGAAGCCCATCAAGAAATAGTCCGCGACGGTTGCGAGCTTCACGCCGATCTTTTCTTTCTTGAAGATCTGGAAATTGGAGTCGGGCGGAATGCGCTTGGGATCAATTGCCAGTGCGACGCGTTCTTCAAAGTAGGGGTTGATGAACACGGCTTCCTTGAAGCGTACCGCGAAGTCCTCGTCGAACGGCAGATGGAGCATGACATCGCCGGTGCCGCCGCCGGTCAGCGGGCCGCGTGTGACGTTGGCCCTGATGTCGCCATCAGCGCGTTCGCTTTGCATTCTGAGAACAACGTCGGCTTCGACGCCCAGTTCCTTCGCCAGCGCCCGGGCCAGATCGACATCGATGCCTTTGGCCACCTCGCCATCGGTCCACGAGAACGGCTTGTTGTCTTCATACAGGATGACTTTAAGCGACTTGGCTTCGATGACTTCGTCGAGCGGACGCGCGTGCGTGCTGCCAGCAGGCATCACAAGCAAAAGCGCAGCTAGAGTGAAAGATGCTGGGAAAATCGAGCGCATTTCTATTCCTTAGGAACGGTTTCAATGTAGACCCGGATGGCCCACATGGCTTCCTGGTTGATGAGCCCCTCAAAGGCCGGCATCATGGTCGAACCATCTGGCTTTCTGGCGCCGTGGCGGATGCGCTCCATGTACCACTCGTCACCGACTTTGCCGGATTCGAGATATCTGAGATCTGGCGCAAGTCCGCCCGAGATCCCTTGGAGCCCGTGGCATCGGGCGCAATTTTGATTGTAGCCCGACGAGCCAATTTCCTTGGCTTTTTCGTTGCCGCGATATGGGTTTTCTGTCAGCCACTCGCCCTCTTTTAGAGGATCAAGTCCAGCCGTGTCGATGGGCTGAGGGGTCACGTCGCCATGGGCGAACGCTGCCGAAAAAGATCCCGTGACCAAACTGGCAGCCGCCAGCAAGGCCCATACAAATTTCCGATTGCGCATTGAATTCAGTGTCCTTTAGACGCGTTTCCAGCCAACGCCTTGGCCAGCCCGTTGCCCGCAATCTATGGGTCGCAGCAACAAGGCTGAATTGGCAAATAGTGTAACGACGCAGGCCGTGATAACTGATATATTGTAACATTAAGGCAACGATATGCACCTGATGAGCCTCCACCCGGGCGTCGCCGTTTTGCCGTCCTTATGAGTACTGCTCGACTTTGAAGGGTGTTGACGTTGCAGAGTGCTCACTGGACGTTGCGCGCCGTATAGGCTGGATCAGGGACCTCATGGGTTTCATCAAAAAAAATTTATCGCTCATCGCGTGCGCACTTCTGGTGCCGGTCGCCATTGTCAACGCAGCCGGACAAGACGAGGCGTCGTTCGATCCCACAACCGGGTACCGGGTTGCTCATTACCGCGCCGCCGTTCCTGAAACGGTGCCTGGTGGTACGCGCGCCAATCTCGACAAAGTGGATCAACTCATAAAAGACAGCGCCGTTCTTCTCGACGTTATGCCCTCGGAAGGTGCGGGCGCCGATCCCGCAACGGGGCAATGGCGCTTGTCGCGGCCGCATCAAACAATTCCCGGCGCAACGTGGCTGCCCGATGTGGGGCGCGGAAAATTGACAGCCAGGTTCGACAGCTATCTGAAGTCCAATGTTGAAACACTGACCAAAGGCGATAAGGCAAAACCAATCATTATCTTCTGTCAGTCGGATTGCTGGATGTCGTGGAACGCGGTGCAGCGGCTCGCGGGCCTTGGGTACTCTTCGCTCTATTGGTTTCCCGAAGGCACCGATGGATGGGTCGAATGGGGCGACAGAAAGCTCGCTCCCGCCGAACCGGTTCCGATGTCATTTTGACCGGCTAATTCGGGCAATTGGTCAAATACCTAAATATTGAGACATCAATTTAAGTTCTAGGAAATAAGTTCCGGGACAACTCACTTTGCGCGAAGTGCGCAAAGCACCGCATTTCCGCGCCTTTATTTCGGGCAAGGTCGCGGTCGCAAATATTTTCGTAAAATTGCATCCAGGCTAGTCATAACGTACCAACCAACACATCAGGAGTTTGTTTCAAAGCAACTCTGCGAAGTATATCTTAAATGAATAACAACCTTGAAATCCTATTCATTGCAGGCAGCGGGGTATCTATGGGTAGGCACGTCACCAGAAAGTTTGCGAGAGACGTAGAGGGTGGCATTGCCATTTTATTCGGGCTCGTCATTCCCTCGCTCATCGGCTTCACAGGATTAGGAGTCGATGGAGCCAATTGGCTTGTGCAACGAAACAAGCTGCAGTCGGCGACCGACAGTGCTGCAATTTCTGTAGCGCAGGCCGTTCAACTCGACGGCAACAATGCCGCGATGACGGCGGAAGCCACCAAACTCTTCACTAAGGTCTATGGCGCTCAAGTTTCGACGGTGAAGTTCCAAGTCGAATATCCCCCAAAGAGCGGACCAAATGCGGGCGACATGGCCACTGTTGCGGTTCTGGCCGATCGTGACCAATCGAGCTACTTTATCTCGGCGTTCGGCATCAAAAAGACTGTGATCAAGACCAGGGCCGTAGCCAGGATCGACAACATGTCCGAAGCTTGTTTGCTTGGGCTGTCGCCGAATGATGACAAGGCTGTAGAAGTTACCGGTTCATCCATAGTGAATTTGAGTTGCGGAATAGCTTCCAATTCAAATTCGCCCGAAGCCATGTATTTGTCGGGAAATTCCCAAGTAACGACCTCTGGAATCTCGGCCGTGGGAGATATTTATCAATCGAACGGCAACACTTTGAATACCAATGGCGGCCCGGTGCGAAGCCATGCGCCGAAGTTGCGGGATCCTTATGGACCGGAGGGCCGGAACCTTCAGGTGCCGGCGACGCCAACCAAGTGCCTCGGAAAGAATCTCAGGGTAAAAAGTAACACGACATTATCGCCGGGCCGGTACTGCGGTGGCATCGACTTTCAGAGCGGAACGGCGACACTTGAGCCCGGCACATATATTATTGATGCGGGTGCATTTAATGCCAATGCCCAAGCGTCTATCACAGGAACCGGGGTTACGATTATCCTGACGGGCTCAGGTACCAACTATTCGACGCTAAATATAAATGGCGGCGCCTCGGTCAATCTTCAGGCGCCATCGACTGGAAGTGCGACCAACGGAGTGCTTTTCTTCCAGGATCCGGCCGCGCCCACATATCAGGGTAACCAGGTCGTCCGCAATAAACTCAACGGCGGCGCAGGTTTGGTTCTCAATGGCGCACTGTACTTCCCCAAGCAGGCCTTGGAATATTCTGGTGGCGCGGGCGCGAATATTTCCTGCCTTCAAATCGTTGGATACAAAGTCACCTTCACGGGAAACTCTGCAGTATCGAGTACCTGCGACGCCACCGATGGAACAGAACCCATGCGCCGCGTCAGCGTAAAGATGGCGGAGTAAGAATGACAAGCGCGCAAAACTCAAAGCGGAGTGCGCGCCCGCTGGGTTGGCTTGGCGCATTTGTGCGCGCCGAGTGCGGGGCTATGGCCGTCGAATTCGGTTTCATTGCCCCCGTCGTCATCGGCTTGCTCCTCGGTGTCGTCGAAATATCGCAGGCCATTAGCAATCAATTGCAAGTTCAAGCAGCCGCCCGGGTCGGCTCGAATTTTGGGCTGACCAAACCGCCGGTTCAAGGCAATGTCCAGCCGGTGATCGACTCGGTTCGGGCCGCGCTGCCGGCAGAATGGCTTGATGCGGCGAATACCGATAAAGCCGTGGTTGCCGCTTCGATACTCTGCGAGTGCGAAGTCAGCGGCCCCGCACAATGCGGCGCACCTTGCGGGGCAGGCGAGCGCAGCCAAACGTACCTCCGGGTCGACGTGACGAAGCCATACACGCCGATGGTGCAGATCCGATATTTACCTTTGAGCTTTACTCTGAGAGATACTTCTCTGGTTAGGCTCCAATGACAAACGAAATGCGCAAACCCGGCGATTGCCGTGCTGTATCCAACTGGCAGGCATTTATTGCCGAAGGGCAGACGCGCCGCCGTGGTGGCGTCAAAGGTTTTGCCAGCAATCGCTCGGGCGTTGCCGCGGTCGAAGCGGCATTCGTTCTGCCGCTGATGTTCGCCGGATTACTTTTCGTCATTGAAACCGGGCGTGTTTTCTTTGCCAAGATCGAGTTTGACTATGCTGTTCACGCAGCGACGCGGCTTGGCATGGTCGCCAATAACGCGAGCAGGGCTGTGGTCGAACAGGAGATGAGAAACCGCTTTATCTTGCTCGCGCCGGAAAATCTCACAGGCGTGACGATGGGTGAAGTGGTCAATGCCGATAATACCAGAACGGCAACGCTAACAGCGTCGTACCAGTTCAATTTCTTCATTCCATTTACGCAGCATGATTCGATCACGCTGACGCGCACCGTTTCGTTCCTGAAAGGGGCGTAAGGCCGGAGCATTTGGCCGACTTTTGGGCGCGACCAACGCGCACTCGGCTGCAAAGTGGTTCAGGTGACGAGATAAACCAGCGCCTCGATGCCAAGCGTCAACAGGACGTAGATCAGCAGGAAGAATGCAGCATAAATAACGGCCAACACCGGCATATGCGTCGACGTGAGGACTGGAAATTTTTCGCGTTCCTGATTGACGCGCTCCAGGCTGCGCCGTTCCTGGCCCCACTTCAGAACAACGTAAAAGAAGCGGAACGACAGGCGGATTTCGCCACCTGGCTTAGAAGCGGCATCAGCCGGGGTTGTTGCGGCGGCGGTCTCGTTTGGGGCTTGCATGTATTTACCGGATCCGCTCAGAGCGCATAACGATTTGCAGGGCAAAGCCGAATGTAGCCAGAGGATGTTGCCAAAGCATTAGCGGAGGTCGTTAAAGGCCGGGAATAGAAGCTGGTGGTTGTTGGGGTAAGGCCTGGTCCGTTCAGTTCATAACGAGTGCGGGCTGACCCAATGTGGCCAGCCGCTCGTTGAGGATCCCGATGTTGTTGACGATGTAGGGGTTGCCGGGATCGCTGCGATAGGCGGCCGTGAGCGTCGAGCGCGAGCGATCAAGGTTGCCGCGGAGTAGATAGGAATAGCCGAGATTATTGAGCACGCTCGGCGTCGGCCCGATGAGTTCCTGCACGCGCGCATAGGCCTTGTCGGCCTGATCGAAACGGCCAACCTGATCATAGGCCGCCGCCAAACCCAGCCAGGCTTCGGGATTAAGCGGATCGGATTCAACTGTCTTTGAGTAGGCGTCGACCGCAAGGCCGTAATGACCTTCGCTGAACTGCAATTGGGCCTCTTGGACCATGCGCGTGGCGTGCGGCAGCGTTGTGCCTGTGGTTAGGCCTGAGAACGATTGTGAGAACGATTGTGAAAGTTCGCCATCTTGCGGCGCGCAACCGGCGAGCGTTGCCATTGCACAGACAGCAGAAACGAGTTTTGACGCTCTGTGAAACTTCAACACCACTGACCCCACTCCCGACAACCAAGACTTTTCTCAGCTGCAACGGCGAACCCCACGCCGCAGTCCGGATACAACTCAGTACACTTAACTCGCGTAGGCTCGACGCTGGCGAAACTGCTTCGAATTGTGATCGGGCGGCCGCATTAAAGGCGCAAATTCAGGTCCCGCATTCCTGCTCTTCTTGTGCCCGATATTGCTCTCAGAAACAATTTTCTGTTGCACCCGAGTTCCGGGACGGCCGCAACCTGTTGAGAACCTGTTAACGGTTGGCGATTACAACTCGACCGGATGCGTCGTTCAGTTCGATTCTCCGGGCTTTTTTGGCATGCGACGGTGATACGGAAAACATCAGCAAACATTTGCACAGGGTGTTGACGACTGACCCTTCGGAGCACGGGCTACGGCGCAAGTGTCGGATTTTTATCACGCAAGGATGCTCCTATGCGCCGTGAATCTGCTCTCGCACTCAGCCTTGCGGCCGTCAGCGGGCTTTTTGCCGCCATCGGCGCCTACAATTGGGCGCCAGACCAATCTGGGCTTCCGAGGACAGAAATCGTCGCGGCACCAACAATTCCTTTGACGACCGTTGTTGTCGCCAAAGAGGATTTGGCGTTTGGCACGCAGCTGGCCAAAGAGAAGCTCGTAGAAATTCAGTGGCCCGCGGGGAGCGTTCCTAAGGGCTCATTCACGTCGGTCGATGCGTTTTTCACCGAGCATCAGAACCGCGTTGTCATCGAAGCCATGCGCGCGAGCGAGCCAATTCTAAGTGGCAAAGTTACGGGACCGGGCCAGCGCGCCAGCCTCTCGACAATGCTCAGTGACGGCATGAAAGCCGTTACAATAAGGGTCAACGACGTGATTGGAGTGGGCGGCTTCGTGCTACCGGGAGATCATGTTGATATTTTCATGACGCACGATGGCAAGGCTCCCACTGACAAGCCGGAGGCCGCAACGCCCGCATTCACGGACTTGCTCATACAGAATCTTCGCGTGCTCGCAGTCGATCAGATTGCAGACCCCAAGAAAGACGCGCCCGTTGTGGCGCGCACAGTCACTGTCGAAGCAAGTATGCAAGACGCGCAAAAGATTACTTTGGCGTCCACTGTCGGCAACTTGTCCCTGGTATTGCGCGAAGAGGGCTCAACAGCATCGGCCTCGGACTGGAAGCGGGTGACTGCAAATGACCTCTCTGGGGATAGCGGGGATAAAAACCGGGTTGCCACGATGCAACCGACGAATGCGGTTGCCGGGGCGGCGGCGCCCGTGTCAGGTGAAGAACGTACTCCTGCGATGGCGAAGATCAATATCGTGAGATCGGTTGATCAGAAGCTTGAGCAGAAGGAGTACACTGTCAGGCGCACGCCGTCTGCGGATTGAAATAAGACTGAAGAGTAAGAATTAGGGGACGGGGGTCTCCAGCCGTAATTAAGTGCGTCACTTACCGCATTCGTTTTTGCGGTCGTGTGGTGCGCGTGCCGAAGCATTCATCGTTCATGCGTCCAGTATCTGAGTTCCGTCTTGCGTTCGGGACAGTGGTATAAGTTGAGGACCTGTAGCGATGTTGCACAAGTTTGAAAGCCGCGTTTTGCGGCTGTCTAAGGCATTTGCGCGCGGCGCGTGCCAATCGGGCCGAACGCCCGGTACCCAGGCGGGCCAAACGCCCGGGAGACTGAAAATAAACTCGACGTCACTTCGGCCGGCTCACGCGCACTTGGTTGCGGGTATTTGCGGTCTGGGACTCGTACTGCTTCTTCCTTTGCCAGTTGCGGTGAGCGACGGACGGCAAGTGGATGCCGGTCCGGCCGCTAAGGCTGGCGCCTCGCAAAAGGGCGTCGTCTCCAAAGCGACGGTTACGGTCAAAAAATCCAAGGTCGTGGACGTTGGACGGCCGTTTTCGACTGCGCTTATTGCAGAATCGGAAATCGCAGACGTTGTCCCGATCTCTGATCGCTCCATCTATATCGTCGGTAAGAAGGTTGGCGCCACGCGGCTCACGGTCGTCGGCGAAGACCAGCGCGTTCTGCAGATTGTCGAAGTCGACGTGACGCCCGATCTTGAAGATCTCAGAGCCAAGCTCAAGGAAAACGTGCCAGAAGCCGATATTCGCGTCAGTGCGGTGGCAGGCGGCATCATGTTGAGCGGAACGGCGCGCGATGCGCCAGAGATTGAAAAAGCTATCAACATTGCGCGGCGCTATTCGCCAGACGCCATCACCAATGCGATTGGCGTGGCTTCGCCCCAGCAGGTGATGCTGGAAGTGCGATTTGTTGAAGCTTCGCGGTCGGCCTCGCGCGAACTTGGCCTCAGTACGCGGGTTCGGGGCCCGAGCGCAAGCTCCGACACAAACAATCAGATTTTTGACTCGGCTGTGGGCGGCGCTATCCAGACGGCCGCTCTCCTGTCGGGTGCAGAACCGTTTGGCACAATGCTTGCGCGCGTACTTGATGGCGGCACAAATGTCGATGTCATGCTGAGGGCCCTAGAAGAACGGTCTCTTGCACGGCGGCTTGCAGAACCCAATCTTGTCACAACATCTGGTGACACGGCAAGCTTTCTGGCGGGTGGTGAGTTTCCGTTCCCGGTCGCAGCCGACAACAACAAGATCTCTATCGAGTTCAAGAAATTTGGCGTGGCGCTGGCGTTCACGCCAACGGTGCTTGCGGGCGGCTTGATCAACTTGAAGATCGCGCCGGAAGTTAGCGATATCGACGATACGATCACGATTGAACTGAATGACGTGCGCATACCGGGTCTTGTCGTCCGGCGTGCAAATACGACGGTTGAGTTGAAGGATGGGCAGAGCTTGGCCATCGCGGGCTTGCTGCAGCACACGCATCAGAAGTCACAGCGGCAGTTACCTTGGATTGGGCAGGTGCCCATTCTCGGAGCCTTATTCCGCAGCGCCGACTACCAAAAAGCCGAAACAGATCTTGTGATCATTGTGACGCCGCGTCTTGTGAAGCCGAAGAAGCCGGGCGAACTTTTGAAAACGCCGCTCGACGAGCCGGTTGCCTCGAACGATGTCGACTTCTTTGCCGGCGGAAGGTCGGAAATTTCTCAAGTTGACCGCCAGCGCCGCGAGGAGCCGAAGCAGTTCGGCCATATCATTCACACCGGACCCGAAAAGGTGGCCCATGCTCCGACGAAATAATCTCATGAGGCCGCGCCTCAAGGCTTTGTGCATTGCCGGAGCGGTGTTGACCGCCGCTTCGGGAATGGGCGGATGCCGGGAATACTTCGACGAGCGCGATACGGTCTCGCACGTTGCGGGCGATGCCATCGCGGTCAACAAGGCAACGCAGACCATCGAGCGCTTTCCGGAGGCCGCGCGCCAGGATCGCTGGCGTTCCGATGGCGAGCGCGCGCGGGTTGCCATTGAGCGTTATCGCACCCGGACTGTGCAGGAGCCGCAGTCGCTGGGAACAGGCGATAAGGCGCCGCCGCCAGCGCCCGCACAGCCGTCCGCTCCGCCAGCGCCGGCGGCCGCTTCGAAGTAGAACAATTAAGCCAACTGCTGCACTTTTTATCGGGAACGAACACGCAAAAAAAGCCGGGCGGATGTTGCCCGGCTTTTGAAATTTTGTGCGTCTCGAAACGTGTGGTTTTAATTCAGCTTGCCTTTGAGATCCTTGATCGACTGGTCGATCAGGCCGTCGCTGGTCGAACCGGAGACGCGCGCTTTAAGAAGTTTCTCGGCTGCGGCAATCGCCATATCGACCGCACTTGCGCGAACTTCGCTGACAGCCTGGACTTCGGCCCGGGCGATCTTTTCTTCTGCCAGTTTTGAGCGGCGATCAATCATTTCAGACAAGGACTTCTTCGATTCAGACGCCAAAGCCTCGGCTTCGCGCT
>JANOKZ010000282.1:0-4285 GCA_031419515.1 Hyphomicrobium sp. | reverse complement strand
CCTTCAAAGCGAACATCACTGAAATCGGCACTAAGCATCCTGTGACGCAAGGATTGCCGGGAGGTGCCGGCGATACGCCGACGTGGGGCCGCTGGTTCAGCCAAGCCGAAGTGCGCGCGAACAAGGGCAGCATCGTCATGGACGGCGCGGAAAAAAATCCGCTGTTGATTTTGGATCGCAAAGGCAAAGGCCGCGTCGCACTGCTGACGTCAGATCAAGCTTGGCTGTGGGCGCGCGGCTACGAGGGCGGCGGGCCACACACCGATCTCCTGCGCCGTCTCTCGCACTGGCTGATGAAAGAACCGGATCTTGAGGAAGAGCGATTGATCGCGTCCTCCAAGGGTCTGAAATTGTCGCTTGAGCGGCGTTCGATGGAAGACAAGGTTGGCCCTGTCAAACTCTTAGGACCGGGCGGCGAAGCCTCCGAGGTGACGCTTGAAGCGGCAGGTCCTGGCCTCTGGCGCAGTTCGGTCGATGTCAAAATCCCCGGCCTCTACAAAGCGGAGACGGCGGCAACGTTTGGCACGCTGACGGCCGTTGCCAACGCCGGCATCGAAGACCCGCGCGAAATGAATGAAGTGACCGCAACCGAAGACAAGATGAAGCCAATCGCGGACGCAACCGGCGCTGGCGTGTTCTGGACGCGGACGTCGGGCCTGCTTGCAAGTGCCACGGGGACATCCGTCGAGGTACCGCGCGTCACTTTGTTATCGAATGCCAAGGTGCTCGCGGGCTCCGGCTGGATGGGCCTCAAGGATCGCGACGCGCATCTGACGCGCGGCGTAAAGCTGACGCCGATGTTCACGGGCTTTGCCGCACTCTCGGCGCTGTTGTTCCTGCTCGCCATCGCCTGGTGGAGAGAAGGGCGGTAGTCGCGAATCGTCCGGACACTCCACACCAGCTTGGAAAGCGATTCGCTGCAATAGCAAACGCGGAACAACTGCATCGTGATTGTCTCCCCGCGCGCGTCTAGAGAATCGCGCTACTCTTGAGTGCACTCTTGACGGAGATCTCTATCGTCTCCGCGAGCCGCAATCCGGAGGCGAGCCGATGTTTCGCAAGTTCTCAATAATTTTGCCGGTAGCGTGCACATCACTTCTTGCGCTTGGTGCGCCGGCACGCGCACAGACCAACGTCACTCCCAATGCGCCGATCGCTTTGAGCGTCGTATGCGTGAGCAACACCGGAGCCTTGACGTTCGACGCCAACAGTAACACGACCTGCGCGGGTCCGCAGACGGGCATCACAGGTATCACCATCAGCAACGGCGGGGGATTCACCGCTGCGGGAACCGCTGGATTTTCGGCGACAGGGACGGGCAGCATATCGACGGTTTCCGGCGGCATCACCACGACGTCCGGCAACATCACAACATCGACGGGAAACATCACAGCCACATCTGGAACCGTACAAGGCGCAACAGTCAATTCGACCGGCACTATCAGCGTTGGCACGAACCTCACGGTCAACGGCGCGTTGAACATGACGAACGGCGCGATTTCGAATGTGACAAATCTCGGCGGTGACGGCACGGGCAGCCTCAGCGGCTTCGTCAACGTTACAGGGACCGGGGCTGGTAATGTTTCGGGCTTTTCCAACATCACCGGCACGGGCACCGTTCAAGGCGGTGTGGTTTCCTCTACGGGCGCGACAAACGTCGGCACAACTTTGAGCGTCACCGGCTCAACAACAACCAATGGCATCACGAATACCGGCGCGATCTCGACAACGACACTGAGCTCGTCTGGCGCGGCAACGCTCAACTCGCTTGGCGTCACCAATAACGCGACCGTTGGCGGCACGCTCGGCGTAACCGGCGCCACAACGACAAACGGCGTCACTAACACCGGCACTGTCACGACAGACACACTGGCCACGACCGGCGCGGCAACGCTCAACTCGCTTGGCGTCACCAATAACGCGACCGTTGGCGGCACCTTGGGTGTTACGGGCACGGCCACAACCAACGGCATCACGAATACGGGCGCCATCTCGACCGGAACATTGAGCACGACCGGTCTATTGAGCGCCGGTGCAAACCTGACAGTGGCAGGAATCACGAGCACGAACGGCCTAACAAACACCGGCAATATCTCGACAAGCACGCTCAGCACAACGGGAAACGCAACCGTCGGGGGCAACCTGACGGTATCGGGAACCTTCAATACCAACGGCCTCAACAACAACGGCGGCGGAATCACCAACGCGGGCGCGGTCAGCGGCGTCACGAATTTGACCGGCACCGGCAGCGGCAGTCTCTCGGGTTTCACTAACATCGCCGCAACGGGGACGGTGCAAGGCGCCACGCTGAGGGATGGCGCCGGCACCGTCATCTCAGGTGGCGTCGTCACATCCAGCGCCATTGTTGCTGCGACCGGCAATATCGCGACGGTGAATGCGGCAACCGTTAATTCTACAAACGTAAATGCCACAACGGTTTCGGCAGGAACGGTCAATTCCGCGACGATCAATAATTCGGGAACCCTCTCGACCGGCGCCTTGGCGGTTGGCACCGGTGGCGTCGCTGTGGCAGCGGGCGCTCCAGTCTCCATGGGCGGCAACCGGGTACAGAACGTGGGCGCCCCGGTCGCCGCCAGCGACGCCGCAACGAAGGGCTACGTGGATGCCGTGGCCGGCTCAGCGGATACGAGACTTTCCCAAGCCTTCAGCGAGATCGACGAGAACACCGAAGGCATCGCGATCGCTATTGCCATGGGCGGCATGGTGCTGCCTGCGGGAAAGTCGTTTGCAATCGGCGGCAACATAGGTTTCTACGACGACAAGCAGGCTTTCGCCGCGCAAGCAGCGCTCCGGGTCGATGACCTGCTGACACTCAGCGGCGGCGTGGGCATGGGCATGGACCACAAGAACGTCGGTGGACGCGTCGGCTTTGTTGCCGCTTGGTGAACCACCCGGTTCTCCAATACCGAAGGATTATAGTAATCCCTCCACATCGCAGGACAGAATTGCTCTCCGTATAGCCCAGATTCCTGGAGGTATGAAACATGTGCAGTGATAGCCACAATCACGGCCACACGTCGTTCTCACTGGCATCGCGCCGCTCGATTTTGCTGGCGCTCGGCATGGGATTTGCGGGCTCGCTTGCAGCCTCTGCCGCCCGCGCTCGCGTTCTGGCGCCCGGTATGAAGTACGCACCGACGCCCGGCATCGATCTCATCGCCGATACTACAGCGCACGCGATGCCAACCCCGCTCGTCGCGACACACAACGATATCCTGGGGCCGTTCTGGCGGGCCGGCGCTCCATTCCAATCGAAAATTATTCCGCCAGGCGCCAAGGGGCAGATACTGGTCATGTCCGGTACGGTTATGGACACGGACGGCAAACCTATCCCCAATGTCGTTCTGGATATCTGGAACTCGGACGCGGATGGGATCTACGATATCAAGAACCCGAGCCAGGCGCTTGATCCGTCCGAGTTCAAATTCCGTGGCCTTCTCAAAACGGACGAGGCGGGGCGCTATGAGGTCGAGACCGTCGTTCCCGGCAAATACAAGATCCCGCCCCAGCTCCCTGGTTTTGAAACGTTCGACGGCGTGCTCCGCCCCTCGCACGTGCACATGATGACGAGCCACAACGGCACCGTGCCGCTCATCACGCAAATCTACTTCGCGGGCGACCCGGAAATCCCAAACGACCCATGGGCCGTTAAATCGAAGAATATCGTTGCGCTCGACACATCGGCTGCCGTCTGGCGTGCCAAGTTCGACGTCGTCCTGCTGCGATTTTCATGAGGATTAACGTCGGCAGCGATTGGCGGTGACAGCCGCCGGGCCGCACTCTATTCTGCGGGCAGAACAAAGGCAGGAGCGCCGGGCGCTTTTGCACGGAGAACGCCCCTAGAGCACGGCCCAGGAGAACGCCCGTGACCAAGCGGCCGATCGGCCTCATAGCCTCCGATCCAGAGGCGCTCGCTGTTGCGCGCCGCATGGCAGGCGTTGGCGAGCACGTCATTTTCTATATGTTTGGCAGCGCGGTGCGCAAAAATCTCGCGCCCAATCTCGAAGCGGCATCGATACCGGCCGATGTGGCGCTCGCTTGCGAGATCGTCTTTCTAGAGATCGACGATACGCGGCAGATGCGCCAGCTCATGCTCGGTACCCCGGATCGCCCCGGATTGCTTGGCGAGATGATGCCAGGCGCTGTCATCATCGATCTTGGCATCCGCACGCCGCGCGAAACGCTAGCGCTCCTTGGTGTCTCGGGCACGCGCGGCATCGGCGTGGTGGATGTGGCGCTCGTTGGCGGCACGGCCGCAATTGAA
>JANOKZ010000281.1:0-3578 GCA_031419515.1 Hyphomicrobium sp. | reverse complement strand
GTCACAGAGAGCTGCCGTAGCGCGCCCATCAAAGCTGTGGGATCTCCCGCAACATCGACAATCCAGGCAATTTCACCTGACTGCCATTCATCGGGCCGAAGGCGAAGCTTCTGCCCTAAGTTCGATGAGAGTCTCTGGTCGGTTTCCGCCGACACGCTGGCCCACAGCACAACAGCAACCGGCACTCGCGCGCCACTCTCCGTGTGCTGCGCTTCGGCCACATAGACTTGCCCAGTGACCACTGCTGGCAAGATCATCCACTCGATATCGGCGAGCGAATAGTGCTTGTGCGCGGGCGATCTCGAAAACACGACCGCGCAATCGCCAATGGTGGCGGAGATGAGCTTTGAAACCGCGCCAGCGATCTGCTGGGGCGAAAACTCCGGCGCGCCGGTTGGTTCCGCCGCTGCTCGAACTGGCAACACCGCCACCATCGCCACCATCGCCACCATCGCCACCATCACCCCCACCAACCCCCAAATTATCCTCTTCATCACCGCACCTCGAATCTGCCGTTTCAAGCTCGCAGTATGCGGCCGCCAGAGTGCCCGGGGAAAAAATAATTTCCGCGAAAATTTTTCTGCGCCGATTTCAGTCGATTTCAAGGGTTTAGCGTTGGAGCGCGGAAGGCGCCGGAATAGCCCTTAACCTTAAGATGAAAAAGGGTCAGTCCTCTCACATGAAAAGGGGTCAGACCCCTCACATGAAAATTGCGTTCAAACCCCGATTTTTCTTGTGAGGGGTCTGACCCCGCAACTGCGCATGAACGCAGCGATGAACTGGAGAATGGGTGTCTGACCCGTCTCGCCGAAAGCGGGCAAGAATGGCGGGTCTGACACCGGATCACTTGGCTTGGCCAGAGCCGAAGCGCCGTTCAGGCGCGAAGGCTGGTGGAGCTAACCGGGATCGAACCGGTGACCTCTTGCATGCCATGCAAGCGCTCTCCCAGCTGAGCTATAGCCCCGAACCATGTCGGGCGCCGGACTGGTGTCTCCCGGCGCAAGCGGCCTGATAAGTCGTTCAGGCCGAAACATCAAGGACGAAAACGGCGCCAGGCAATTGTGCCGCCGCGCGTCCGCGTCTTTCAAACAACTATTACGGCTCTTCTTCGCCTTCGGCCACATCGCCGATGATGGCGCCAACGTCTCCGCCTTCTTCCTCTTCTTCTTCAAGGAAGGTCTCGTCTTCAGCCGCCACAGTCTCCTCGGCCTCGCCGTCGGCCAAGGCTTCCTCGCCCTCAACGGCTGGCAGTTCGGCTGCGGCTTCGTCAGGGAACATCGGCTTTTTGGCCGCTTTCTTGGCGGCAGCCCTCTCTTCGGCCTGCAGTGCCAGCAGCGCCGCCGGAGACGACGCAATGACATATCCCGCTCCGCAATGCGGGCAGGTGATAGGGGTGACTGTCAGGTCATAAAAGCGCTCGTCGCAGCTCTGACAGGTGCGCTTCGTCCCGCGCGCTTGCTTGGTCGCCATGGATCGGCCTCGAATAAATTGGATTGAGGAGAGGATCTGCCATAGGCCGGGGGCGCTGTCAAAAGTAATTCGGTTTTCCAGGCCCGCCTGCGGCAAGGCCGCACTGGAGGCCGCACTGGGGCGCAGTTGAGGGCGGCGTTGACATCGGGCCCGCCAAAAGGCCCTATCGCGGCCCGTATCGAGGTTGGCGAACACTCAAAAATTGGCGGAAAACGGCTTTGCATCATTCGACACCTAAACCTCTGGCGGCAGCGCGTGCTGGCGCGCTATCTGGCAAACTGCGCGTTCCCGGCGACAAATCGATTTTGCACCGCTCGCTGATCTTCGGAGCGCTGGCGACGGGTGTTACGCGGATTACCGGCCTGCTCGAGGCCGAAGACGTCATCAACACCGCCAAGGCTGTTACCGCGCTCGGCGCGCCAGCCGTGAAAACTGGCAACACCTGGGAAGTTAAAGGCCGCGGCGTTGGCGGACTGCGTCAGCCCGATTGTCCCCTTGATTTCGGCAACTCAGGCACGGGCACGCGGCTCATGATGGGTGTCGTCGCTGGTCACGACATGACGGTCACGATGACGGGCGACGCCTCGCTCTCCAAGCGGCCGATGCGGCGCGTGCTCGGTCCCCTAAAACAGATGGGCATTGAAATCCTCGAAGACGGTAAGGAAACGCTGCCGCTCACCATGTGCGGTACGAACGAACTCGTGCCGATCGAATACACGCTGCCCGTTCCCTCCGCCCAAGTCAAAAGCGCAATCCTGATTGCGGGACTCATGGCGGCTGGCGAAACGACAGTCATCGAAAAAGAAGCAACGCGCGATCACACCGAGCGCATGTTGCGATACTTCGGCGCTGACGTGCGCGTGGTTGAGAAGGACGGTCTGACGCGCATCACCGTCAAGGGTGACGCTGAAATGAAAGGCCGCGACGTTGTCGTGCCAGGCGATCCGTCCTCCGCCGCGTTTCTGATTTGCGCGGCGTTGCTTGTGCCGGGATCTGACGTGACGATAGAAGGCGTACTTGTCAACCCGACGCGCACGGGGCTTTATACGACGCTTAAAGAAATGGGTGCGGATGTGGAATTTCTGAATGCGCGCGAAGAAGGCGGCGAACCCATTGCCGATATCCGCGCGCGCTACTCCAAGCTCAAAGGCGTCAATGTTCCGGCCGAACGCGCGCCGTCGATGATCGATGAATACCCGGTACTGGCCTGCGTCGCCGCTTTTGCATCCGGCGAAACGCGCATGGACGGTCTCGCCGAATTGAAGGTCAAGGAAAGCGACCGCCTTGCCGCCACCGCCGCAGGACTTTATGCCAACGGCGTCGCCGCGCGCGTCGAGGGCGACAGCTTGATCGTCACGGGCAGTGCCAAAGTCAAAGGCGGCGGCCGTGTCGCGACGCACCTCGATCACCGCATCGCCATGGCCTTCCTCACCATGAGCTTAGCCAGCGAAAACCCCGTCACCGTCGATGACACCGCGATGATCGCGACCAGCTTCCCAGAGTTCCAAGGTCTGATGGAAAAACTGGGGGCGAGGTATACAGTCTAAGTCATGATGCCAAACTTCGTCACCTTCATGGAATGTGTGAATAGCCCGAGCGCGGCATGTCTCACCGCGCCGTCAAGCCTCGTCGTCTATGGCCTGACACTTCTCGCCACGCTCTTCGGCTGGTGGCAGGCGACGCAAGACGCCACCCGCTTCAATCACCTGTTTGGCAAACTTCTGGTGGCGGCGCTGGGTCTATTGCTGACGAGCGCTATCGCGGCTGGCGCCTTTTTTATGTTCAACCCAAATGCACCGCTCGGTGTCGAAGCCGATCCTGTGAAGCAATCGGCGTGGATGGCGGTCATCCTCGCGTTCGGTCTCGGGCTCTTGCTGCTCGCCGCAGCGTTTGGCTTCGGCCTCAGCGGCACGCTCGCCCGCGCCCTTGGGAAAACGCCGCGCCTCGGCCGCCCCAGTGTGGTCATCGCTATCGACGGCCCGGCCGCCTCCGGCAAGGGCACGCTCGCGCGGCGCATCGCCGATCACTTCCGCATTCCCTGCCTCGATACAGGTCTCCTGTATCGCGCAGTTGCACGCGACGTGATTGCGCGCGGCGGAAAGCTCGAG
>JANOKZ010000280.1:0-3046 GCA_031419515.1 Hyphomicrobium sp. | reverse complement strand
GAAATCCATAGGCCGATGCAGCCGCACAAGCAATCGCGAAGCCGAAAATGCACCAAGGGCTCGCATCCTCATAGGCATAGAAAAGCAGCATGACCGAAAGGGTCACGAGGCCAAAGACTGTGAGTGCGTCGAGTGTCATGTTGCTTCAGATTTGATTGCTAGTGTTCCGGCTCTGACGCTTCGTAACCTCAGCGTCAGCCTGGAACTCTAGCCAACTCTTGATTGTGTTCTGCATTCACAAACGCTTGACGACTTTCGCCCGGAATCAAGCGTTTGATCCAGAACACTAGCGGCCAGCAAAAGCAAGTTGCTTGGTGTTGGGAATGTCGGTGTCTTGCTGCCGCGTCAGGCGATCAGCTTCGGCTTCGAAACGTTGCGCGCGCTGACCTTGCACGCGTGCCGTGCGGCGCCAGCGGCTTTGGCTCATCCACGTGACCACGCCGCCAAGGATCACGCCGAGCACGAGCGCGCTAAGAATGTAGGCATAGAAGGGAAGCTCGAGTGCAAGCGCCGGGCTTTCCGGTTTGAACGGATCGAGGATCAACTGAACCGGATGGCGATTGGAGACGGCCAGCGCCACGAGCACTACGCCGAGCGGGAAAGCAATAAGCAACGATACCAGACGCCTGAGCACTGCGGTGCACTCCTGTTGTAATCAATTGCCTGCACAGAACCGGCGCACTGCGTTTCGTCTCAGTGCGGGGTCTTGCCTTTGTGATTGAGCCGGTCGCGCAGTTCCTTGCCGGTCTTGAAGAACGGCACGAACTTTTCGGCAACCGAAACAGTCGTGCCGGTGCGCGGGTTGCGGCCCTGACGCGCGGCGCGATGTTTGACCGTGAACGCACCGAAGCCCCGGAGCTCAACACGGTCACCGCGTGACAGCGCATCGACGATTTCGTCGAAGATCACGTTCACGATGCGCTCGACGTCGCGATGATAAAGATGCGGATTGGCTGACGCTATCCGTTGCACGAGTTCTGATTTGATCACGTTATGCTCCCCAGCCATGCGATCAATTCTTCTTATTTATCAGAAGGATGCCAAACAGAAACGAGACCGTCAAGGCCAAGTGACGAAAACGTCGAATCGCGGGTCAAAAAGGCGGCGATTTTCCCGGCCTGCGCGCCGAATATGCCACCTACGGCCCGGGACGTCATGGAGCCGACGCCAAAACTCGATCCGCTGCTTGGCGACCAATCGACGACTTTTGCGTCCTTATCGACGTTTTTCACGTCCTTCAGCCACTTCACGGCTTCGTCTTCGCCGCCGATCTCATCGATGAGTTTCGCGGCCAAGGCTTCGCGGCCGGAAAAAATGCCGCCTTCCAACAGACCTGGCACTGCGGCCACTTTGATGCCGCGGCGGTCCTCGACCAGGCCAATGAACCATTTGAAGCCGTCGCTGACCATGCCTTCTGTCACTTTGCGGCTGGCATCGTCCATGGGTGCGAAGGGCGATGGCGCGGCTTTGAGCGGCCCGCTTTTCACTTCATTCACTTTAACACCGATCTTTTCCATCAACTGGGCGAACTCGGGCCACTGGACGATGACGCCGACAGAGCCTGTAATCGTGTTGCCGCGCGCCACGATGTGATCGCTGGCGAGACCGACGATGTAACCGGCCGAGGCCGCGACCGTGCCAAATTGCGCGACAACAGGCTTCTTTTTGCCAATTTCGCGCAAGGATTCATAAATTGCTTCGCCGCCTGTCGTCGTGCCGCCGGGGCTGTTGACGTAAAGCACCACGCCCGCCACGTGATCGGCGTCCGCGATCTCTTTCAGCATCTTGAGCTGTTCACGGCTCTCCATGATCGTGCCTTCAATGGCAATGCGGGCGATTTGTTTCTTGCCACTCAGAGTGGCGAGTTTGTCGCCGCCGAGAACAAAGGCGCCGATGGCGAGAGCCAATCCCGCGACGCCGAGCCCGCGCCACAACGAAAGCGACCGGCGTAACCGGCGGCGATCCAGTACGGTTTCTGTTTCGAGCATGGGGGGCAGTCCTCCAAGGGCAGCGAGGCGCACGATGCGCCACCGGCGGCAGCAGTAATTCTGTAGATCTTGTCTCAGGTTAGGCAAGGATCGGGCCGCCCGCAACGCCTTACCCGTGCGGCACCCCAAAAAGGTAAGCGCACGGCACTTTCGTACCGCGCGCTTCCTATAAACCCAGATAGAAACCCTGAAAGTTGTAGGGCCTCAAAGGTTACTCTGCGTCGTCGTCGGTCGTTTCGCGCTTCTTGATCGCGGCCTTGAAGATATCGCCGAGCGAGGCGCCCGAATCCGATGACCCATATTGAGCCACGGCCTGCTTCTCGTCGGCAATTTCCAGCGCCTTGATCGAGACGGTTATTCGGCGCGCGGCCTTATCGACTGTCAACACGGCCGCATCGACCTTGTCGCCAAGGTTGAAGCGTTCAGGACGCTGTTCGGAGCGTTCGCGCGAAAGGTCCGAGCGCTTGACGAAGGCGGTCAAATCGCTGTCGGCGAGTTTAACTTCGATGCCGTTTTCCTGGACCGAGGTTACGGTGCAAGTGACAGCGTCGCCCTTCTTGAAGCGGGCCATAGCATCGACCGGATCGCCGGAGAGCTGCTTGATGCCAAGCGAGATGCGCTCCTTCGTGCCGTCAACGTCGAGAACGATGGCTTTAACCGCGTCGCCCTTTTTGTAGTCCTTGATGGCTTCGTCGCCAGGCTTCGACCAGTCGAGGTCGGACAAATGGACCATGCCATCGACGCCGTTGTCGAGACCGATGAAGAGCCCGAACTCGGTGATGTTGCGGATCGGACCTTCGACGGTCGAACCCTTGGGGTGCTGGGTGAGGAAACCGTCCCAGGGATTTTCCTGGGTCTGCTTGAGCCCAAGCGAAATACGGCGCTTCTGCTGATCGACTTCGAGAACCTGCACGTCAACCTGCTGGCTGGTCGAGACGATCTTGCCGGGGTGCGTGTTCTTCTTGGTCCAGCTCATTTCCGAGACGTGGATCAAGCCTTCGACGCCGGCTTCGAGTTCAACGAACGCGCCGTAGTCGGCGATATTCGTGACGGTGCCC
>JANOKZ010000279.1:0-2371 GCA_031419515.1 Hyphomicrobium sp. | reverse complement strand
AACAGTGGATCGATGATCGACCATTCGGAATCTGTGAGCTCGTAACGGCGCAGCTGTCCCATCTCAACCTCCTCAGTTGAGACTGTGAATCACTGTTCGCGCCGTTTGGGAATCCAGTTTATGAGTTTATGACCTAGTCCACTTCGGATGTCGCATGGCCACAATGGTGCTGAGTTCGGAAATGGCAGGCCAGTACTGTTTGCTCTCGATCAGGGAGTTGGAGCGATGAATGCGAAATTGAAGTTCCTGAGGCTCCATCGTTAAAGTAGCATAGAGGTGCCGGAACTCTGCAGACCGTTTCCTGTCCTCAGCTGTCATCTGTTCGAACTTTGCGATTTCCCTTTTCCGGTCCTCACGCTCTTTCTGTCGTTTCTTTACGTGCAGAATGCTTTTGAGCATGCATTTTTGGCGTGCCGGACCTTTGCAACTGGCGAAGTGGTCGGCCCACATTCTGCTGGCTATTCCTAGGTCTTCGTAGACGTGGGCCCGGCGCACTAAGTAGTATCCCGCCGATTTCGGATCGTGCATTGCCACAACGGCATTGAGATCGGAAATGGCCTGCCAAGGTTTCTTATTGTCGAGAAGGTAGTAAGCCCGGTAGTAACGAATTTTAGCGTCCTTTGGGGCTTTCATGACCGCGGTGTCCAAGTCCTTCAGCACCTCTTCGTGCCGTCCGAGTTTGGCGTAGGTTTGCGCCCGTAGATAGTTCGTGTAGGCGACCTGGGGTTCTAATTTTTCCGAGAGGTCGTAATCGGCAATGGCCGCGTCATGCTTGCCCATGGCGTGATAAGCCAACCCGCGCGAGCGGGGCACGATCCCATGTTTCGGTGCGCGCTCCATCGTGTATGTGTAGAAGGGGATGGCGAGCTGCGGCAGGCCGCTGATGCGCAGTGTTCGCGCGATCGCGATAGAGATGTTCGCGTCCTTGGGATTGGGAAGCGCTGCGAGCATGGCAATAGCGAACAACGCTGCGACCGATATCACGGCAATCTTGACAACGCGGCGCATCCCACCCTCCTTACGCATACGGCAAGGGCGACTGTGCACGGAACGTGTTAGCGGCCGATTAGCCTTGGCGCGGCGCGACTGGCTATGGCAAACAAGGCGTTAACAACGAACGCGGATCGAGACGAATGAGGGAGACGAACATGAAAGACTGGCCGTGGCCTGCTCCCAAAGACGATGGCGCGGCGAAGCATTTGATTGCGGGAACGCGGCTGCCGGACGTGGCGTTGGAGGCGACACGGGGCGCGTCGGTCAATCTCGCGCGCTTCCAGGAGCGTGCGATTGTTTTCGTCTATCCCTTTACCGGCACGCCGGGACAACCCAACCCGCCGAAATGGGACGAGATTGCGGGCGCACACGGTTCGACGCCTGAAGCAGAGGGTTTTCGCGACCACTACGCGGCTTTTCAAATGCGCGACTATGAGGTATTTGGCGTGAGTGGACAGACGGCCGCCGATCAAAAGTCGTTTGCGGCGCGCGCCGGCCTGCCATTTTTGTTGTTAAGCGATCACGACTTCAGATTTGCCGATGGGCTCAACCTGCCGCGCTTTGAGACGGGTGGCGTGACGTATTTGAAACGCATCACGCTTATCGTGCGCGACGGCGTGATTTACCGCGCGATGTATCCCGTGTATCCGCCGCAAACGCACGCGGCCGAACTGCTGGCAGGAATGCAGACCGGCAAGTCCTAGCGCACTATAGCCGCGCTTTTCGTGACCTTGAAACTCGCAAGGTCGATATGAAGGGCCCTGAGTGCGCCATCGCGCTCGGTCATCACCACGATTTCATTCGCGGCCGTGACCAGCGTTTCGCCTTTCAATGATCCGCTCGCTTCTCCAATCCGCGTCAAGCCTTCGCCATTGGCTTGAGCAAGTGCGAGTGTCACGCCATCTTGGTGGTTGAGGACGCCGTCGCCGTTAGTATCCTTTTCAATGAAGCTGAAAAGCAGAGCTTTCGGTGGCTTCGTGCCTTGCGGGTCATCATCGCGTAATTCGCGGGTATCGATGATGATGGCGTCGTCGTTGGCCAATAGCTTGCGGCTCTGACCGGATTTCACATCGTAGAATATCACGTTGCGTGTGCTGGAGGCTTCCTTGCTCGAATATCTGTAGTCGTAAGCTTGTGTTGCCATGAGATTACCCCACAGCGTTTCGGTTCCGCGGATCGGTGAGAAATTCATGACCGATAGGTCGGTGCGCAACTTCGGCGGAGCACCAGGGGCATATTTCGTTTCAACGCGCGCGATATCGTGTGCTTGATATGGGCGATGGAACAAATCGCGGGCAATCTGAAACGCAGCGTAAGCGCCTACAAATAAGGCAAGAGAGCTGACAGCCGCGATGGCGAGCGCGTTGAAGCGCCAGAT
>JANOKZ010000278.1:0-3850 GCA_031419515.1 Hyphomicrobium sp. | reverse complement strand
CCGCAGCGCGCGAGGTGGCGGCAGATATCGTTGACTGTAATGAACCCGCTGTCGGACGGCAGTCCTTTCAAGAAGACCTGCGCTGGCAATTTCACGAACGTGAAGCCGCATTGCGCCAAGTGCTCGAAATCCATGCCGAGGTGCGTCACGTGGTCGAGCGCGAAGCGGAAGCCGAACGAGTGCATGTCGCTCAGCGCCTGCCACGTGCCGCTGCCGAACGCTTCGATATCAGCCTGCGAGAATGTCAGCACTAGCTGGCCTGAAATGCTGTTGCGAGTCTCATAAACGCGGGCAAAAGTTTCAAGGAAATTGGCATCCGACATTGATGCCCCGGTTGCCGCAGTCATAACGGAGCCGTTCTTGCCGCGCGACTCCAGTAGTTCGGCAACGGCCGCCGTGCGCGACAGCCGTTCGGCATCAAACAGTGCAAGCAGGTGGTGACCCGCCAACGTCATTGCCTCGTCGGAACTATCAATGACCGCTCCGTCGCTGCCCAAGAGCCTGACAACCACTTCGAAGTGCGAAACCGCATAGTCCCCCAGCCCAACAATCGGACTGAGAAGAACGTCCATGTTCTTTGCTTCGATTGCCTTAGCGATCTCAGCGACGCCACCGTCAACGGCTACATGTGTCCCGGCTGAAGTTGGTGCTGAAGTTTGTTGTGCTTCGGTTGTTCGGGCCTCGGGTGAGCGCTGCGGCGCCGTTTCGCTCCGCATCGAAGCGCTTGGTGCTCTATCGGAGTGCAGTGGCGAGGCGGATGCACCGGGCGGCGCCGATATGGGCGGAGCCGAACCCGCAATTGTCTGCGCGGTCGCGGGAATGAGGAGATCTGCGGGCGGCAACAGCGTTGACCCATGTCCGGCTAAATTGGCGCCGCCTGACATAACTGTTGAAGCGGCCGGAGCCCGCATCGTACCTGCGGCGGACTTCAAAGCGGAAATCCCCTCTTCAATGGCCATTGCAGCGGTACCATAGTTGGCGGCAGCCGGCGTTGCATACCCAGCACCTTGCCCAGCACCTTGAAACGCTTCTGCTGCTGGTGGCGCCGCGCGGTCGGGCTCCATCACGGGCTTTGGCTCGGCGAGGGGCCTTAACCTGATGGCCTCAGCGGCATTGACCTCCTCCGCCATCGCTTTGATTTTGCGTTGGACCATTTCGAGATCGGCTTCGAGACCACGGGGCGGTTGTGCGCCATTGAAGGCTGCTGGGGGGGCGGATGGAATTCGGAGCGCATTTTCTTCTGGCGCGCCGGAATCGGGCGCGAACGGCCGGGCCGCGGACGCTTCCTTCGGCCGGAACGACCAGGCGTCACGCAGAGGATCGGCCGAAGCAATGGACGTGCCGGACCACGATGGGGCTTCGAACAAGTCTGAAGTACTTGGGCGCGCCCCAGCGCGGTGCGAAGCAGCAGGCATTTCTGCCGTAGTAGAGTGATCCGGCTTCAATATGCCCGGCGCTGGCGCCCGGCTCTGAGCAACCGGGTTCTGGGTAATCGGGTTCTGGGCAATCGGGTTCTGGGCAATCGTGTCAGTCTTGGCAGCCTTCGTAAATTTGCCAAACCTTTCAAGATCGGGCCTTTCAAGATCGGGCCTGTTACAATCAGGTCGTCCAAGATTGAGCGCTTCCCAGCGGGCGTCAGGCGAGATGCGCTCGGGCGCACCAACGGCAGACGTAGGCCCATCAGTGAAAGGCCTCGGAGAAGGATGAATGTCCGTTGTTAAATTGGGCGCTCGATTTGTGTCCTGGGGTGACAAAGACTGGGGTGACAAAGACATGCCAGCCGCGCTTTTGGCTTTCGCCGCTCCGGGCGCCACTTTGAGCTCGACTGGCGGTACAGCGGCCGCTGTTGCGCTTCCTACCTTCGTGGCGGCCGGACTTTTCGTCCTCAAATGACCGACTTCCTGTTCGAGCCGCGAGACATCGCTGCGCAAACGGCCTATTTGTGCGGCCCGCTTCTTCAGCGTGTGCAACGCAATAAAGCTGGCCCAAAGGGCCCCGCCTGCGACGACAGCGGCCGACACGGTATATCCAAGATGCATGTGAACCATGGCGCCAGCAGCAGTCGCAACCAGCGTCATCATAAAAATGACTATGCGATCGCGCGTTTGATGGAGATCGGCCGTTAGCACGACGGGCCCTGCCGCCGATCCGCGCGATTCACTACTCGACCCGGCCAATGGCGAATGGCCGCTTGGTTGGGTGCTCATTGCATTCGCAGGCGCGAAACTAGTCATGTGTGAGGTGCACTCGCGCTTAAAATTGATTCGATACCGGGTGAGTTTCGGTCCCTGCCACGTCTGGCGCAATGCGAAGTGCTGGGCTTGTCACCACTATTCACTGGTTCGATGCCCCCGAGGAGTTCTTACATCCTGGGGGAATGCCGCGAAGTCACACTCAAACTCGGGTCCGAACGAAGGGAAAACCTGGTCAACACCGGCAGTGCGCTAAGATGTGGCACGCGTGACATGGAGCTGAGTATTCTCAAACGCCGGCTGGCGCCGAAATGAAATAAAAAAACAACCCTGAGTGGTGCTTAGCCTGACCTGCGGGACGGCTGTCATTGGCTTGTACTCGGCGCTGAAACGCTCAGTTGGTCAAGTTTTTCCGCAAAACATCGTATTCTTGCGGGCCATCGAACTTTTACCAGCGTCGCCGCATTGCCGCCGCGGCCTAGCCCGACGCCCACCCGAATCTGAAGGCTGTTTATGTCTCGTTAGGCGAATCGGCGTGCTATCGTCTCACCGGGTGCTTCCCTGAAGTTCCGGTGATGAATGCGTGTCAGGAGGGAACACCGGTATGTATATGGGCGTGATTGGCAAGAGTCCCGAAATTGAGATTCTGCGCGAACTTCGCGGAGCGCGCATCCTTATTACTGGCCTGAGTGCTACGGCGGGCGTCGATATTGCCCGCGCATTCGCTGAGATCAACGCGCGTCTCATCGTCCACACAATCGACATGCAACCGGAAGTGACGGCGCTTGTCGCACTGCTGTCGCAGAGCGCGGCTGAAATGAAGTTGTATACAGACCCTATCGCGCGGCCAGACGACGCAATCCGGCTGGCACAAAACGCCCAGCAGGCTTATGGCGGGCTCGATGCCGTGATCAACCTGCAATCCATTTCCAGAACCGAGATGCAGAACATCGCAACCCAGCAGCAGGTCGAAGCGCTGATTGCTGCGAAGCTAACGCCCCTAACTCACATCACGCATGTCGCAGCCAATCGAATGCGCGTCGTTCTGAGCGAAGGTTCGGTGCTCAATGTCTTGACCGCACCGAAGCCGCAAAACGCTCGCGAAGCGGCCATCGCAGGTATTGCCCGCACGGCGCTTGCCGCCATGACACGCGGAGAAGCAGGCCAATGGGCGGACCAGGCCGTGCGCATTAACGGCGTCGGTCCGCGTTCCATCTCAGCGCATGCTGCGGGTGCCTCTTTGACAAACGAGCCCGACCTTGCGGCCCTCGCGTTATATCTCGCATCGCGCCGGGGAAAGACACTTTCGGGGCACATATTCGACGCTGAAGGATTTGCCGCTGGCGATTGATTGGCAATCGCCCAGGTCATCGTTCTATTAATAATTCGAAAGAGGCCGGGAATACCGGCCTCTTATTTGTTTCCGCCCAAGCCAACACCTTCAACGGACAAACGGTTATTCGCACTCCGGCGCGCAAATTAGCCGGTATTCCAGCCAAACCAGAGCGATTGAATTCGCTAAGAGCCTGTCCGGAAGTTTCTTGAATCATCGGAATCACTTGTGATTCTGTAGCCCCAGACGAAGTGATTCGCGGGGGCTTCAATGTGGACGTCGAAAACCAGGGCGCACTATGAGCGCAGCGGCCGTTATCCGAGTG
>JANOKZ010000277.1:0-4729 GCA_031419515.1 Hyphomicrobium sp. | reverse complement strand
TTGCGGCCGGCTTGTTGCAGGGCCGCCACCGCTGCACGCGCTCCTTCAACCTGAGTATCGATATAGCGCTGGCCCAGCCAGCGAAGCGCCTCCCTGTCCGGGCGTAAAATTTCTAGCCGCCGGGCGTAGATTTCTTCGATTGGGATCAGGCCGTCCATGGCGGCCGTCGTCAGGGGCGCAATGTCGGCCTCGCGCCCGGCACGCTTGGCCAATTCATCGATTCCCTCAAGGACCGACAGCGTACTATCGCAGTCGAAGCAAATGCAGGGAAACATCTTGAATTGCGCCACGATTGCCGTCCTAATTGCCGCGAGCGATAATTAGGAATCGCGGGTGCCCCCTGTCAATGAGACACCTTGAGGGTAGTGCCCGAAATACCCGTGTTAAGGATTTGTTAACGCCCGGCGCTTGAAGCTGCGAGTTCCGCGAACAGGTCCTGCACCCAGATGGCTGAAACACTCGATGACATCTTGCAAGGCGATGCCGAGTTGCCGCTTGGTGACGACCTGCGCTGCGCGGTCAGGGGCTGGCTGGCTGCGCTGACCCACGAGCGGGGCGCGGCCGAAAAAACAACCGAAGCCTACGAACGCGACGTCCGGCAATTTCTCAAGTTCTTGAAATCGCATCATGGTCACCCGCCGTGCCTTGGCGATCTGGCGCGGCTCGACGCCAAGACAGTGCGCGCTTTCCTGGCAAGCCGCCGCAAGGCTGGAACTGTGTCGCGTTCGCTGTCACGGACCTTGTCGGCGCTGCGCATGTTTTTCCGTTGGCTTGAAGCCGAAGACACCTTGAAGAACCGCGCTGTTGCGCAAGTAGCGTTGCCGAAGGTGCCGCATTCGGTGCCAAAGCCGTTGCATGTCGATGCGGCGGCTCAGGTCGTGGCAATAGACATGACGCCAGATCTGGATTGGATTTCAATACGCGACAGCGCCGTGTTGTTGTTGCTCTATGGCTGCGGGCTGCGCATCAGCGAAGCATTGAGCTTGACGCCGCGTGACGCGCCGGTGAATGGCCGGGACGTCATGCGCATCAACGGTAAAGGCGGCCGGGAACGCATGGTTCCGGCGTTGCCTATCGTATCAGCGGCGATCGAGCGTTACATCAAAGTTTGCCCGTATTCGCTTGAAAAGGACGGGCCGCTGTTTCTCGGCGCCCGCGGCGGGCCGCTGTCACCGCGGCTCATCCAATTGGCGATGGAAAAATTGCGCAACGACTTGGGGCTGCCGGATACGGCGACGCCGCACGCGCTGCGCCACTCATTCGCCACGCATCTCTTGTCAGCTGGCGCGGACTTGCGGCAAATTCAGGAGCTTCTCGGGCACGCATCCTTGTCGACAACGCAAATATATACCGAAGTTGATCGAGATCGGTTGCTAGCGGTTTATGATAAGGCTCATCCGAGAGCGGCGCACACTTGAGTGTCTTGGCCCGAACGGGTTGAATTGAGGCGATGGGTCACGACGAAATCGGCTGAGGTGATTGATGGATTTTCTTCGCAACGCTGCCTCCTGGGGACTAGCACTCGCGCTGTTGGGCGGCGCCTTGGCGGGGCCAGCGTTGGCGGAAGCTGCGAAGGAGAAAGCAGCGCCAGCCGAGTGCCGCGGTGCGGACATGCTCGCAGAGCTTGCCAGCACCGATCCCGAAAGCCACAAGCGTATTTTTGAGAAGAGCGCATTGCTTGAAAATAGCGAAGCGTTGCTCTGGAAAATCGAAAAGGCCGGAACCGCTCCGTCGCATCTTTTCGGTACGATCCATCTTTCCGACAGCCGCGTCACAACAATCGCGCCTAAAGTGACAGAGGCATTGTTCACGTCCAAGACGCTGGCGCTTGAAGTGGCCGATCTTTCAGACGCGGCACTCGGCGCGGCAATGGCCACGTCGGCCGATCTGCTGGTCTATGCAGATGGGCAAACGCTCGAACAGAAGCTTCAGAAGGCCGAATTTAAACGCGTGCAGGCCATCGTTGAGAAGGCGGGTATTCCGGGCGACGCCGCAAAACTCCTGAAGCCTTGGCTGGTCAATACGTTGCTCGCGATATCGGACTGTGAACGCCGCCAGATCGATGCCGGAGCACCTGTTGTCGATATGCGCCTTGGCGAACACGCAAAGGAAAAAGGAATTCCTGTCGTGGGTCTCGAAACTATTGAACTGCAACTGGCGGCACTCGCCAGCGTACCGGACGACGAACAATTGCAGATGCTCAAAGTGGGTTTGAAGTACGCCGATCGCACGTCCGATATGCTGGAAACCTTGCTGCAGCTCTATCTGAAGCGCCAAATGGGTGCGGCCATGCCGTTTCAGATCGCGCTTGCGGAGAAGTCGGGCGTACCGGCCTCAGCTTTCGACGGCTTTCAGAAAGCATTGTTGGTTGATCGCAATGCCAGCATGGCTAAGAAGGCAGCGCCTCTGCTCGATAAGGGACGAGCATTCATCGCAGTTGGCGCACTTCACTTGCCCGGAAAGACTGGCCTTGTCACACTTCTGCGCGACGCCGGATACTCTGTGACGCCGGTTGAATAAGTTATAGCCGGGCGCAAACAGCGTACCCTGCTGATGCCGCGAGGGCGGTGACAAATGATCCCCAAGCCATATCGGCGAGCGCCAGCCCCAGCGGCCAGTTTTTCAACGTTGCCAAATTTGTCAGATCGTAAGTCGCGTAGGCGAAGAACCCGAACGCCGCGCCGAGCAGAGCAGCGCAGCGCGCGTCCAATCGCCAGACTGCGCGGCCGGGAGCACGGCAAACATCATGATGCCGGCGATATATATCAGATAGAAGGCGATCACCGCCAGGATGTTGAACCCGTCGCCCATGAGGTGGCCGATGCCAGCGCGATAATGGTCCTTGGCGACGACGCCCAGCCACACCAGATCGATAGCCACAAAAACTGCGAGCGTCGCAAGATATGTCAGTACGACTTTCATGGCTTCACTCCTGGGGCTAGCCACAAGTCTACGCAGGCAGCGATCGTTCCGATCAATGGCGGTCTGCTGGTCACATATGGATCTGGCGTTTGGCGACGGCCAGAGCGGCTTCCTTAACGGCTTCCGTCAGCGTGGGATGCGCGTGACACGTGCGCGCCAAATCCTCGGCTGACCCGCCGAATTCCATGATGACAACGGCCTCCGCAATGATTTCGCCCGCATGCGGGCCGATAATGTGCACGCCCAGAATGCGGTCAGTCACGGCGTCCGCCAGAACTTTGACGAAACCATCGGTGGTGCGATTGACCTTGGCGCGGCCGTTGGCACTGAAGGGAAATTTTCCCGAGACGTAGGCGATCCCGTCTGCCTTCAATTCCTCCTCGGATCGACCGGCGGACGCCACCTCCGGTTCTGTGTAAATCACATTCGGTATGACACTGTAATTTACGTGACCCGCTTGCCCGGCAAGCAACTCGGCAACTGCGACGCCTTCGTCCTCTGCTTTGTGGGCGAGCATGGGCCCTGCGATGACATCGCCGATGGCGTAGATGCCGGTGACGTTTGTTTGGTAGCGGCCATCGACCAGAATACGTTTCTTGCTGTCGAGTGCGATACCAGCTTCAGCAAGTCCGAGGCCGTCGGTGTAGGGGGCGCGGCCAACGGCAACGAGCACGACATCGGCATCAATTGCTTCCGTTGCCCCGCCTGCTGCTGGCTCGACGGCGACTTTCATTCCTGCGCCAGATCTCGCAACCCCCGTCACTTTACTGGCGAGGCGGAACTTGATGCCTTGCTTTTCCTGGATGCGTTGGAAGGACTTGGCAACGTCGCCGTCCATGCCGGGCAGGATGCGATCAAGATATTCAACGACGACAACTTCCGAGCCGAGGCGGCGCCAAACGGAACCAAGTTCGAGGCCAATGACGCCCGCGCCAATGACGAGGAGCTTCTTCGGCACAGTGGCCAGTTCAAGCGCGCCGGTTGATGAGACGATCTGTTTCTCGTCGATGTCTATGCCGGGCAGGCGCACGATATCGGACCCGGTCGCGATAACGACGGACTTCGCTTCAAGTGTAGACGTTTCGCCGTTCATGAACGAAATGCCGACCTTACCTTGCTCTTCAATTCTCGCGGTGCCGTGGTAGCTATCGATCTTATTTTTCTTCAAGAGGTATGCGACGCCATCGACGTTGCCTTTGACGCCCTCGGCTTTGAACGCCTGCATTTTTCTAAGATCAAGTTTTGGGGTTACTTCAATGCCCATTGCCGCAAAGCCGTGCTTCGCATGTTCAAACGATTGAGACGCGTGCAGGAGCGCTTTTGAAGGTATGCAGCCGACGTTGAGGCAGGTGCCGCCAGGGGTTGCGCGCTTCTCAACGACGGCAACTTTGAGCCCCAACTGGCTGGCGCGAATGGCGCACACGTATCCGCCAGGGCCGGTGCCGATGACGATCAGATCATATGGTCCGGGCATTTCAGAATCCTTGTGAGCAGCGCATTCGAACGAGACGGGCGCAACAGGAATCCCCTCCCATCAGGGGAGGGGTTAGGGGTGGGGTGAATAGCTAGGAGAAGTGATTCATTTTTTCCAAGAATTCGCTTTGTTGACTTAGGCCTTTACGAACTATCCGCTTGTGGCGTTACCCCCACCCCTACCCCTCCCCGCTGCAGGGCTATCGCATTTGGCTGAGGAGGGCGATGAGATGAGCGTCGTTCCAGGCGGCTTTTCGCAATTTTCCGGCCAGCGACCCTTTGGCCTTGTCATGGCGGACGATGTTAAGTGCAAGCCGCCGCAGAATGGCGAGAT
>JANOKZ010000276.1:0-11406 GCA_031419515.1 Hyphomicrobium sp. | reverse complement strand
AACGTGGAAATATCTTGGCGAAGATGCCAAGGATACGGCCATCAATTTCCGGGACGTTTTGAGTGACGAACTTTACTCCGTCACTCCCGAGGATCTGGACCATCCCGTTGCGAATGAAGTACAGCCATTCGAGTTTGTCGGTCTGGGCCAGATCCTCGGGAGTGACGGAGTAAAGTTCGTCACTCAAAACGTCCCGGAAATTGATGGCCGTATCCTTGGCATCTTCGCCAAGATATTTCCACGTTCCCGGCGGCGGCAAGCGGCTTTCGGCGCCCTTGTGGAAGACGACCTCGCGCAGCACTTCGGGCGAAAGCTCGCCGCGCTTGATGGCCTCAACCGCCATCTCAATGAATCCGATCTGCACAAGGCCCGAGCAGATGTATTCGTTCGGCGGCTGCCAGTCGTTCTTGCGATAGGCTTCGACGGTCTTTTCCTTGGACTGCATCTTCGTTCTGACGCCGAACCAGATGTTACGTGCGATGCGCCAGATGGCCCAGAAATCATAACTCGCCTTGATCTTGTCGAGGAGTACGCCGCGCACGCGCGACTGGCGTGGCGCGTTGAACCAGTCTTTGCGCAGCCGCTTGACGGCGATGAAGGTGTTCTTGCTGTAGGCGTAATCTGAGAACTTCGTCAGATCGACGCCGCTTGTGCCCGCTTCGATGACGAAGGTGCCTGAAACGCCGGCATCAAACTGGGGGCCGGTGAACACGAGTGCCGCGTGCGAGAAGGGCGAGTTAGTTGCCCAGCGGATGATGGATGACGTGATGTCGCCGGTGCGGCGCGTAAGCACGACGTCGGCACGGTCGACATAGTGGCCTTCAAGAAAAGTTTCGACGGGCTTGGGCCATGTGTCGTCAAATGGCTGCGCCGTTGACTGAGCGGGTTGTTTGCTCTGAGGCTGATCTTTGTTGAGTGCCCATGCGGCCCCGATGCCGCCGGTCGTGATCACGGCCAATACAAGGCATGACCGTAGCACCGTTGAACGCCTCATCTTGCCCCACTCCCCAAAAGTCCCGTCTGGCGGTTGTTGCCGCTTCGTCTACGCCGGGGTTATCGCATTGGACGGGCCCGGCATCAAATCCGTGCCCGTCCAACACTGAAACCGCCGGGATTTTGGGGGTGAAGTGTGGCCAGAAGGCCATTGAGTAGGCCATTGGCGGCAGTGTGGGACCCCCGCCAATGGCTTCTCGCGTCATGTCTTATCAATCTGTCGCGTCGGACAAATTTCGCCCGCCGGTCGTGACGGCGAAACCGTTCTTGCGTCCTTCGTCTTTGACTTTCTTGGCCGATTGACCGCCGAGATACTCGACGACGTAGACGCCTTTGCCCTTGGCCTTGGCTTTCTTCAGAAGATCGACGCTGGCTTTGACGGCGCCAGTTTTGTTGCGCCGGCCGTCGTGACCGATGCCGTGATACAAGTCTTCTTTGCCGACAGCATCGATAGCATCGACGTAGCTGCTATCGGTGAGGAGTTCTTCGGCGTTCTGCACGGCAACGGCTGCATTCTTCTTGCGCGAGCGGGCTTCAACGGTGATTTCCTTGACGAACTTCACCATCTCTTTGCGCGATCCGCCAGGCGCATTCATGCGCTCGTAAGTATCGACGCGATCCAGATAGACGCCGTCGTATCCGGCATCGATCGCGGCTTTGACGCGCTGCTTGACGATTGCCTTCCACTCCTTGTCCCAATAACGGACCTTGTAGTTCCCCTTCCAACCCTGATCGTCCTTGGTCATCCAGGATTTGTTCTTGTGCTTCTTCATGTAGGCGCGGCCTTCTTCGGCTTCACCAATGGAGATGTAGGCGAGAACGGCGCGCCGCCCGCCGGACGCTTTGGATTTCAGCTTGCTTGGATTTTGGATCCGGTCCGGATCGACCACAGCCACGTCGCTGTTGCGCTTATGAATGGCTTTGAGGTCACCCTGATATTGCAGGCTCCAGCTTTTTCCGTTGCGGACTAGGTCGCGGTCGGCGGCTGCAGGACCGGCGAAGCTCACGACTGTAGCGAGTGTTGCTACGAGTATGGCCGCCACCCGAGTGGGCTTGAAAATTAGCGTCGTCATTGAATGCACCTCGCAGTTGCTTCGCTATGTCGTCGTCAGGCGATTTAAGTCGCCTAAAAGCGGCTTGGCCGTCTACTGATTGAATTGTGACGGCGCTGGGGCGGGTGGAAATTGGCCATAAGAGTCAGGTATATGCTCAGGATGATCTGAGGCGATGCGGCGCACTCGCGGGACGATGTTAGCCGACCGGCGGGCCCGGCTTTGGCGCTTGCGACGGAAAGTGAAAGGCTAACCGTTTTACCTCTCAACAGCGGCGGGTTGCTCAACTTCCCCCGATTGCCCCGGTCGCTGCCTAATGAGGAGAGTTCAATGCGAAAATTATCACGTGGCGCTCTGGCGGCCATTGCAGTTGCTGTGCTCGTGCCTGCCGGGTTTGCCGTTGCCAAGTCGGTCGAACATCACCGCTGGCACCAGATGAGTCCCGAGACGCGCGCCCGTCTTGACGAAGGCAAATTGGCGATGGCCAAGACGGCTTTGAAGCTCAATGCCGAGCAGGAAAAGCTCTGGGCTGCGGTTGAAACCGAAGTACGTGCTGCAACAAAAGCGCGGACCGAGAAGTTTGCCGAATGGGAAAAGATGCGCGCCGAGCGGGACAAGTACCGCGCTGACGGTAAAAAGCCGGATATGCTTGAGCATCTAGAAAAAATGACCCAGCATGCAAGCGAGCGTGCTGAACGCATGAAGGCCTTCACCGGCGCATTCAAGCCGTTCTATGCATCGCTGTCAGACGAGCAGAAAGACGTTTTGAAGCCCCTGATGCGCGACCTCGGACCGGGCATGGGCGGCGGCCGTCATGGCGGCGGGCGCTGGGCTCACGGTGGCGGGCGCAAGGGCGGCTGGGGTCATCATGAGCGCGGCGGATGGGGCGGCCACCACAAGCGTGGCGATCGCGGTGAGGGCGGGCCAGCAGCGCCTCAGAATGCCCCAGCAATTGAAGGCGATGGCGAAATGCCGGTACCGGGTGACAGGCTCTAAGATTCACTCGTCAATCGAGCGCATGCGCTTGATCGCGCGATAACGCCAAAGGCCGGGGATCATCTCCCCGGCCCTTTTTTTATTTTGAGTTTTTTCTTAAGCGGCCGGCTTGGCGTTCGGACGGCCGCTGCGCGGGGCGCCATCGCGATTGCCTTCGCGCTGCTTCAGAAACTTGGGCGGGCGCTGGCCGTTCCAGTCTTGCTGGCCGCCGCCTTTGCGTTCGCCGCCCCGGTCGCTGCCTCGATCACCTGACGGCTTACTGGCGTGATGGGGACGATCGGCGGCGTGAGGTTTGCCGCTATTTGAGCGTTCGGAGTGCGAACGCTCGGAACGCGGTCCGTCCGGATGGCGGTGCTCGGAGTGACCCGGGCCTGCAACAGGGCCAGCGTCAGCGGAACGCTTCGGGCGCTCGAAACGCTTGCCTTCTTTACGGGGGCTTTCTGAGCGCGGGCCTTCCTTGCGGGGGCCTGCATGGGAGCCTGCATGGGAGCTTGAATGGGAACCTTCTGGGCGTGGCGTGAACGGGCGTTGATCGTCGTCGCGGCGCTTGAAGTTGCTGCGGGGGCGGTCTTGGCCTCGACGCTCTGAACTCGAGCGGTCTGGGCGTGGTGCCTCGTTGCGTACGCTATATGGCGCGCGTTCGCCGGCGCGGCGTTCTGGGCGGTCGCCATTCCTGTCGCCATTCCTGTCGCCATGCGCGCGGGGGCCGCGCGATTGGAATTTTCGGTCGCCATCGCCACGGCCTTCACGAGCACCTTCACGCGGACCTTCTGGGCGGCGATCTTCGTAGCGCTTCGAGTCTGGTCGCTTCGCGTCCGGCGCTTTGAACTCAGCTCGTTTGAAATCCGGGCGTGGCGCGCGGTCTGGCGAGCGCACGGCGTTGATCGGATCGAAGCTGCCCACCGCTTCACTGCGTGGTTCAAAACTGCGTGGTTCAAACGAGCGGGCTGGCGCTCGATCAGTTGCACGATCAGGGGCCCGGCCCGGTCCACGATCTCCGCGTTCTCCACGATCTGGGCGTGCTTCCTTGCGGAAGCTGTCGCGGGTTTCGCCTTCTGGCTTGCGGACGCCGCCCTTGCGATGGCCTTCGCCAGCGGGGCTGCGTGCACTTGGACCCTTGCGATGCGCGCCTTCGCGGCGTGGTGCGTCATGGGCATGATGCGGGCGCTTTTCCGGAACCGGCAAGACTTCGCCGCCAACGTCGCCGATGACCTCAATGGTCTGCTTCATCAGGCGTTCGATGGCTTTGATTTCGGGGCGTTCGGATGGATCGCAGAGCGAGATTGCAATGCCGGAAAGGCCCTTGCGCGCGGTGCGGCCGATGCGGTGGACATAGGTCTCGGAATCCATAGGCAATTCGAAATTGATGACGTGCGAAACATCCGAAACGTCAATGCCGCGCGCCGCAATGTCGGTTGCGACAAGGACGCGGACGTGGCCTTGCGTGAAGTCGGCAAGTGCGCGCTGGCGAGCATTTTGTGCCTTGTTGCCGTGAATGGCGATGGCGCCGATGCCGGCCATGGCGAGTCGCTCGGTCACGCGGTCCGCGCCGCGCTTCGTTCTCGTGAAGACGATGACGCGCGTGCATGCGGGGTCAGCCAAAATGGTGTGCAACCGGCTCTGCTTTTCCGGAGTGCGCACGATCATGACCTTCTGATCTATGCGGTCGACGACCATTGATTTGGGCTGCAAATCGACGAACACCGGCTCATTCAGGAGTTCCTTAGCGAGGCCCTTGATTTCGGATGGCATTGTTGCGGAAAACATGGCGGTGCGCCGCTTGTGCGGGATCATGCTTGCGATCTTCTTGATGTCGCGGATGAAGCCCATGTCGAACATGCGATCGGCTTCATCGAGCACGAGCGTTTGCACGCCCGAAAGATCGCAACTCCTCATATTGCAGTGATCGAGCAGGCGGCCGGGCGTGGCGACGAGAATGTGCACGCCGCGTTTCAATGCGTTGATCTGCGGGCCTTTGCTCACGCCACCGAGCACGACGGCGCGGCGGATGTTCATGTTGCGCGAGAGGCTGGCGGCTTCGGCGTCGATCTGGAGCGCGAGTTCGCGCGTCGGCGCTAGGATCAGCGCGCCAACTTGTTTCCAGGCAAGCTCAGCGGGGTTAGCGGCAATGCGCTGCAGGATTGGCAGAAGGAACGCGGCAGTCTTGCCGGAGCCTGTTTCAGCCAAGGCCATAAGATCGCGGCCCTGAAGCTGCGGCGGCAGGCCCTGCACCTGGATTGGTGTCGGGATCGTGTAGTCGCACTGCTTGAGGCCGCGCGAAATAGGCTCGGCAAAGCCGAAAGCCTCAAAAGTATGGTCGGTCAATGGAAAAGTTGTCCCAAGGGCTTCAGTGGCCGGGCGCTCTATGGCGGAACCGGGCTCTGTCCCATGGCCCACACCGGCGCTGTCGGGGTGTGGCCGTTTTTGTTCGGATTGATCAGGATGCAGGGTCGAGCGCGTTGGTTAGCAACGCTTTGTAGTGGCACGATTGACCCGAGCGCCATCGAAGAGCAATAACCGGCTTATGCGCAGGGTTTGCTCATTAAGTCAAGGAATTGGCGCGCTATAAGCGAGTTTGCCGCGGCAGCTTTAAGTGCGCCCTATTTCGGACAGGGATAAACCTGGGTCAACGCTTCGGTCATCGTAACCTTTGTCGGATCCTTCTCGCGACCCGGGTTCTTCTTGATCCATTCCATATAGTTCCGGGCCAGATCATCCATGTTGTAGCCCTTGGGCACGCAAAATCCGTCCTCAGGCTTCGACATCTTAACGTGGGAATTGATAAAGCCCGCACACGACGATTTAAGCTGGATATATTCGGCATTGACCTCGCCATTCTTCGGCAGCGCCAAGAATTGCTGGCAAAGTTCGATCAGTGGCGTCGACTCGTCGGCCAGGGCGGAAACTGAGGTTAGGCTTGTAGCCAAAAGGGCGGCGGCGATCAGGGACTTCATTTGTTGGCGATCCATATTTTGTTATGCGGCCGGATTGAGTACCTAACACGGCGCCGCGGTATGACAAGCACGGCGAAGGTTGGTGGCCCGCCGCCATTGAGGGTAGAGTTTTATTTGGGGCCGCGTTTAAGACTTTCAGTGAGCTTTTCAGGCAGTGAGCTTTTCAGGGAGCCGGTGTCGTGGGTGCCAATCAGTTGATAGACGAGATTGCCGCCGAAGTCATGGCAGCGCTGGATGGGCGCCGGCAGATTGCGCCCATATCAGACCGGGAGCCGGGGTTTAACCTTGAGGTTGCTTACGCGGTGACGGCGCGGGTTCTAGAAATGCGCAGGGCGCGGGGCGAGAAGCCCGTTGGCCGCAAACTTGGATTTACCAACCGCAACATCTGGGACGAATACAACGTCTACGCGCCGATCTGGAGTTACATGTACGACACGACGGTGCGCTGGGTTGATCCGGCCGGTGCCGATTTTGAGCTCTCGAGTGTAGTTGAACCGCGTATCGAGCCGGAGATCACGCTCGCTTTGAAGCGCGCGCCCGAGCCTGGCATGGACGAAGCGGCACTCATGGATTGCCTCGACTGGGTGGCGCACGGGTTTGAAGTGGTGCAATCGCTGTTCCCGGGGTGGAAATTCCAGGCACCCGATACGGTCGCCGCGTTCGGCCTGCACGGCGCGTTGATGCTGGGGCCGAAACACGCGGTCACGTCCGCCAATGTGCGCGAGTGGCTGGCGCGGTTGAACTCATTTGAAGTCCGGCTGTCGCGCAATGGAGCGGCGATCGATACGGGGCACGCGCGCAACGTCCTGGGCGGGCCGCTCTCTGCCTTGCGCGATGTGGTCGAGGTTCTGGCGAAGGATAAGGTCAATCCGCCGTTGGCTGCGGGTGAGTTCATCACCACGGGGACGGTGACGCGGGCCTTTCCAATTACGAAGGGCGATGTCTGGTCAACGGAATTTTTCCGTGCGCCGTTTGAAGGATTGACGCTGCGCATCGTTTAAACGCGCACGAAAAAGCCGCTGTCCTAAGACAGCGGCTTCGATGTGTTCAGGCGGGCAAGAAGCCCAATTCCAAAACGACCTTAAGCGGCCTGGATGTTGCCGACTGCGATCTTGCCGCTGCGGCTGTCCTGCTGCGTGTCGAACATGACCTTCTGGCCTTCGACGAGGCTACGCATGCCAGCGCGCTCAAGAGCGGTTGCATGGACGAATACGTCCTTGCTGCCGTCTGCGGGAGCGATGAAGCCATAGCCTTTTTGATCGTTGTAGAATTTAACGGTACCTGGAGTCATAGTATTTGCCCTTTCGAGGCTAGGTTGCACATGAGCTGCTACTGCGTTGCCGCAGGCGCAAACCCGTTTGTCGAGGTTGGGAGGAGGCTCTGTGCGTGCGCCCAGCGATGCAAAGGCGTAGCGGCCCTGTTGTCCGGCCAAGTCGATGCGCATACATGGCCCCGATTGAAGCGAGATGCAAGGGGATTATCGTGTGATTACCAGCTTCGGGCATGACAATCGGCTGTAATCGTATTGCGTGGCGTTGTATCCGGTGCGCTTAACGATGTCGTTCATCCCCGCGCTTCCAAATTCGTGTCAGACGGTCGTCGTCAACGCAGAAATCGCGCTGCGCATTTTTTCGGCAACGCCCGGCTCCGTCATGGCGTGGCCGGCGTCGGCGATAATCTCAAGTTGCGACTTAGGCCATGCTTGGTGCAGCGCATAGGCGTTGCCTGGCGGGCAGAGCAGATCGTAGCGGCCTTGAACGATTGTGCCGGGAATGTTGCTAAGGCGTGAGGCCTGGTTGAGCAACTCATCGGGTTCAAGGAAAAAGCCGTTGGCGATGTAGTGCGCCTCAAGGATGGGCGTCGGCGGCAAGCGGGCATCGGCTTCGAACGCAGCCGGCAGCCTGATGGCGCTGGGCTTGAGTTCGGACAGGGTGCGCTCGTAGGCGTTCCAGCGATGCGCGGCAGGCGTTTGGATCGCGGGGTCTGGATCAGTCAGGCGGCGCACATACGCGGAGAGTGGATCGGTGCGTTCGTTATCGGGGAGCCAGTCGCGAAAGTCCTCGAAGAGTTCAGGCCTGAAAATCTGCGGTCCCCTAACGAACGCCCATTCGACTTCGCGGCGCGTCCCGAGAAATATAGCGCGCAACACGAGGCCAGTGACGCGTTCGGGATAGGCTTCAGCATAGGCGAGCGCCAAGGTCGAGCCCCACGAGCCGCCGACGACAATCCATTTGTCGATTGCGTAGTGCTGGCGGATGGCTTCGATATCGGCGACGAGGTGCTGTGTCGTATTCGCCGTGCACGAGAGATGCGGGTGACTGCGTCCGGCACCACGCTGATCGAAGAGAAATGCATGGTGGCGCGCGGGATCGAAAATTGCGCGGTGACTGTGTTGGGCGCCGCTGCCGGGTCCGCCGTGTAGAAAGATGGCCGGGACGGCGCCTTTGGAGCCTATTTCTTCGACGTAAATCCAATGCCCGTCTCCAACGCATAGCATGCGAGCGTCGAAGGGACGGAGGGGCGAGGGCGCAGTGTCGGTTGATGTGGCGGTCATCGGTTCCAGGCGTGTGATCGGATCGTTGGAGATTGCGCCACCTTGATCTGATGCGGCGCACTTGGGCAAGGCGGAATGTCACCGCGCGCACAGCTCTGCCGGAATTCGCAAACCGCCTCGGTCCGGCCTAAAGCGGAGCGATCTTCCGTATGGATTGTGACGCGGAAGTTTGCCAACATGGACTGGTGTCGAAAAACCAACACAGGATACTGTCGCCATGTTGCTTTCCCGATCGTACCGCGCAACCTTTGCCACCGCTTTAGCATTGGCAGTTGCCCCTGTGCTCAGCGCCGCCGCAAGCGCAGAAAAGCGCCATATCGTCGTCACGGCGATCGAGCCCAAGGGCGGTGTGACGGTCGATAAAGAGCCATTTCCTGCGGAAAAACTGCCTGATGGCGGCGGCTATGTTCTGAAGCAGCCGGACGACAAGGGACGCTGGGAGATCTCAGCTTATGTTTTCGATCCCCGTCAAATCACGGTGAACGAAGGCGATGAGGTGACGCTGGAGTTCATCGGCATTAATGGCGCCAGCCACCCGACGACGATTGCCGGCTACGATATCTCATTCACGCTGAAGCGTGGCCAGGTCAATCGCGTGTCGTTTGCTGCCAGCAAGCCGGGCGTGTTTGCGATCAAATGCGCAACCCATCACCCGACGATGGCCGCCGAACTCATCGTCAATCCGAAGAAGTAAGCGGCGGAATTCTTCTGCCGTGTCACACTCACCTATTCGGGGCGGGCGCGTCTTCGCCTGCATCCGGTTTCGGCTCGGGACTCGAGTCTGGGGCTGCGGGCTCTGTGCTCTTCGACTTTGAAGTGCTGTCATCGATCTTGCGGCTGACGGCGGGATCGGTTTGAGAGGATGCGGCCGGGTTCCAATTCTTATTGTGCATGGCGATCGTGCCCCTACGAAACGTCAAGTGCTGGTCTGACAAGAAGGGCAGGCGGAGTTCGAACTTCAACGGTTTTGGATCGGTGCGCAGCGCCGCCTCAAGGAGTCCTGGGTTTCCGGCCTTTGCCGTCGTGACGGTGAGGGTGAAGCGATAGTCGCCCTTGTCATCGACGACGAAGGGAAGCGGATTGATGTCCATTGGATAGAATCGGACGGTCTCGGTGAAGGTACCGTGGCCGGAAATCCAAAGGGGCGCGAAGGATCTGTTGAGAGCCTTTTCGTCGCGCGGGAACTCGCCGATAAAGGCCGAATGGAAGCGAGCCTTTTTCTTTGGAGCGTCTGAGCGCAGGTTCTCTACCTCGAGTTCCATGTTGAGCACCGTGCCGTTGCGCGCGCCGTCGTTGGCAATCGTGATGGGCACGTTGAAGACGTCGTTGTCTCCGTCTCGCGCGTAATGGATCATGGGCGGCACGTAGACCGAGAGCTCGGCGCTCTTCATGGTGCTCTCGTAGTAAGAGAGCCCGGAAATGACGAGGGCGAACCCAGAGAGAACTGTGGCGAGAAGCCCGCCGTGTTCGATCGCTTGTGCCGCGCCAACGTCTTCGCCGCGATGGGCGCCGCCGATTTTGAATGCCATTGTAGTATCCCCGTTACGCAAAAATGAGCACCAGCCCCAATGACTGAAAGGTGCGCGGGTCATTATGGCAAAGGTGGGGCGGCAAACGTGGGCCGGAGATTGAGTTACTCGTAGAAGGCGTAGTATTTTCGGGCCGCTTCGACCACTTGCCAGGTTCCTGTGAAGCCTGCCGGCGAGACGAACGCATCGCCCGCTTTGAAGGTTGCGACCGAGCCATCGTCGCCTGTCACGATGATGATGCCCGCAAGCAAGTGGCAGAATTCGCTCTCGGAGAAGACGACGCGCCAGGTGCCGGGCTGGCATTCCCAGATGCCGGAATTGAAGCGCCCGTCGGCGCTTTGGAACAGATTGATGGCGCTTTGCGCGGGGTCGCCGCCAAGAATGAGGTCCGAAGGCGGGCGGAAGGTTTCAGGCGCGGGGAGTTGTCCTTGAAACGGGATGACGGGCGCAAACGAACCTGCAGAGGGGCTTGGCATGAGAAGGGTCCTTCGAATTCCAGTTGTGGCAAAGTTTGGCGAGAGTACCTAAATTGGTATCGTCAGCCAATGATATGCTTATTCAAAGAGGTCGCATGCCATGACGAGAAAGACCGTGCGTTATTTGGCGATGCTGGCGGCAGTCGCGGGAGTGTCATTTGCCGTGGCCGCATTGCGTGCGGGCAACGCACTGCCAACAGGACAGCTTGAGCGCACGATTGAAGACGTCGCCAAGCGCTGGCCTAATTTGCAGCATGTGCCAGCGGACAGTGTCGCGAGCATGATGGCGTCGAAGAGCGCTGTATTGTTCGATGTGCGCACCGAGCAAGAGTATGGCGTCAGTCACCTCGAAGGCGCGATCCGCGTCGATCCGGCGATCAATAGCGCCGAGTTCCTCAAGGCGCATGCGGCTGCAACCAAGGGCAAGACGGCCGTATTCTATTGTTCGGTTGGGGTGCGCAGTTCCAAGCTCGCCGAACGCGTTGGTCAAGGCTTGAAAGAAGCAGGCGCGATTGCGACGCAAAATCTGCGCGGCGGGATCTTTGCCTGGCATCAGGAGGGGCGCCAACTTCATGATGCCAAGGGCCCAATCGAACTCGTGCACCCCTATGACAAGACCTGGGGCAAGGCGATCAAGCGCCAGGAAAGTATCTCAACCGAAGGCCGTCCATAACGGCGAAAGGGCCGCCCTTGCTGAGCGGCCCTTTGTTTCTTCAGCGTCAGGATGTGCTATTTCTTAGAATTTCTCGTCGCGCTAGTGCGTTCGGAGACGGCAAATTCGATGCGCCGGTTCCGGGCCTGCGCGGATTCGCTGGTGCCTTGCTCGATGGGACGTGCCGAGCCGAGGCCGCG
>JANOKZ010000275.1:0-8148 GCA_031419515.1 Hyphomicrobium sp. | reverse complement strand
TTCGGCCAATACCGTCGTCGCCTATGAGCCGGTCTGGGCCATCGGCACGGGGTTGACGCCAACGATCGGGGATGTGGCGGACGTGCACACCGCAATCCGCCGCGATCTCGTGACGCGCTTTGGCGATGAGGGCTCCAAAATACGTATCCTTTACGGCGGCTCGGTCAAACCCGATAATGCCAAAGCCTTGATGTCTGTTGATAATGTCAACGGGGCGCTAGTCGGCGGGGCGAGCCTCAAGGCTAGTGATTTTCTTGCCATCATTCGTGCGTATGAAAGTTGAGTATGTCTCAGGTTGCCAAAATTTCTGCTGTCGCGTGTGCGTTCGTGCTTGTTGTGCTCCCCGTGCGGGCTGCGCCGAAGCTCGATAAGGAAACGTGCGTGCAGCTCAAGAGCGAGCAGGCAACATTTATACAATCGGGTATTCTGGCCGATGTTCAGCGTGGACCGGCCTGGGCGAAGTCTAATCTCGCGGCGGAACGCATTCGTGAGATCGAACTTTTCATTACGCTTGATGAGCAGATCAAATTTGGTTGCCGCGAAGTGACGTTGACGGGCGACGCTATCCGCGCGGGCGAAGCGGCACAACGCCTGGAACTCAATCCCAATGCTGACCCGACGGCGCCACCGCCACCGGCCCCGGCGAATGACGGCGAAGAAGGCGGCGCGCCGGCCAAAGCCGAGTCGGGCGACGCGGCGCCCGCTGCATCGGCGGCAGCGCCATCAGCCAAGCCTGTATTGAAACCGAAGACTGAGCGGCGTTCGCGACCGGCTGATGCAAAGCCCAAAGTAGATGACGCATATACGCCGCCCCCGGGTACTGACAGTACTCTTGAAGTGCCCGCCGCGCCTGCCGATTCGGGCGACACTTCGGGCGACACTGCAGCGCCGTAATCAATGCTTTCAATCCGGGCGGCCAATTCGGGCGGCCAATCCAGGCAACCAATCCGGACGGCCAATGCAATGGCTGCAATACTCTTTGCGCCGGACCTCTTGGCGCCGGAGCGTTTCCTACCTCGCCAATTCTTCCTTCACCTTCTCGGCCAGCTGCGGCAGCGAGAATGGTTTTGGCAGAAACGCGAAGTCGTCAGTGCCGAGGCTTTCGCGGAAGGCTTCGTTGGGATAGCCCGACACGAAGATGACTTTGATCAACGGATTGTCCTTGCGCAGTTCCTTAAACAGCGAGGGCCCGTCCATTTCCGGCATGACGACGTCAGAGACGACGATATCAACCTTGCCCGGATTGGCGCGCATCATTTCCAGCGCTTCGACACCGTCCGCGGCTTCAAACACTTCGTAGCCCTGGCGCTTGAGCGCACGCACTGCGAATTGGCGGACTTCAACCTCGTCTTCAACGAGCAGCACGCGGCCCGTCCCGGTCAGATCGGCGTTGCGCGCTTCTTTCTTGGCGGCGACTTTGAGTTGTGCCGCGGCTTCGACGTCTTCATCCGCTTCTATGATATAGCGCGGCAGGAACACCTTGAACGTCGTGCCCTTGCCGATTTCGCTTACGGGCTGAATATAGCCGCCCGACTGTTTGACGATGCCGTAGACAGAGGCCAGGCCAATGCCGGTGCCTTTGCCGATGCCTTTTGTGGTGAAGAACGGTTCAAAGATCTTCTCCATCACTTCCTGGCTCATGCCTGTGCCCGTATCTTCGACCTCGATCAGAACGTATTCGCCGGTTGTGAATCCAACCACAAGGCCCATCTTCTGGCTGTCGCGCTCGGAAATGTTTTTGGTGCGGATCGAGAGCTTGCCACCCGATGGCATGGCATCGCGCGCGTTTTTGCAGAGATTGAGAATGACGTTATCGATCTGGGTTTTATCGGCTTTGACGTACCACAGATCGCGGTCGGACTGGAATTTCAGTTCAATTTTTTCGCCAGCCAACGTTCTGAGCATTGGTGTCAGATCGGTTGTCAGTTCTCCAAGGTTCAGGACCGAAATCTGCTGCGTTTGCTTGCGCGCGAAACCAAGCAAGTTGGCAACCAGTCCTGCCGCGCGATAGGCGGCCGACTGGATGTTCTTGATGTCCTTGTAGGCCGGATCGCTCGGGCGCTGGGTCTGCAATAGCAAGTCCGAGAAGCCGATGATGGCGGTCAGCACGTTGTTGAAATCGTGGGCGATGCCGCCGGCGAGATTGCCGACAGTCTCCATTTTTTGAGCCTGCGTATAACGGGCTTCCAGCGCGCGCTGTTCGGTCGTGTCGATAAGATAGAGGGCCGCCGCTTCTGCGCCCGCACTCGCTGCGAGCGGGCTCATATAGACGCGGCGGTAGGCCTGTCTAGATTCGCCACCCGTAATGTCGATCGGAGCGACATTGCCACGGCCCGAGAGAACGGCGGAGAGCCCCGTTTCAAGCTGTTCGCGTTCATGAACTTCGGCGTAGCGGCCGAGAGCGTCGCGGGCCAGATCGCCTAAGGGCGCGCGGCCGTCTGACATCATGCGAATGAAGGCGGCGTTGGCGCTGGCGATGCGGCCGTCACCATTGATCGTTGCGATGCCGAAAGGCGCCGACTGGAAGAAGTGCGAGAGGCGAATTTCGCTCGTGGACCCGCCGCCGGAAAGGCCGAGATGTGTCCGGTTCAAGGCTGTGATGGTGAAGCCATCGCCAGCAAGTTCGGCGTAAAGTGACAAGGGCACGATGCGGCCGTCTTCGCGCGGCAAATCGAGATCGATTGACCGGCGTTCGGCGTTGGCTTCGGAGGCGAGTTGCTCCAGTACCTTGGCGCCGTCGCTGCCGGCAAGATCCATCAACATTGCCGCGCGGGACCTGAGAGCACCGGCTTCGTATCCAAGCCACGATTCAAACGTTGCGTTGACGTGCGCAATCGCACCGTTGGCGGAAATCGACATAAAGCCAACGGGCATGCTGTCAAAGCCAGACAGCGCCATCTCGAGCCCGCCGATGCGCTGGGCCTCGCGCGTGCGCTCATCCGTAATGTCGTTGATGGTCCAAACGACGAGTGTCTCGCGCCGTGTCGTGTCGGCGGGATCGCGCACGGGCGATGGGAACGGGCGCACCGACAAGCGCAGCCAAGCGGGTCGGTTTGGTGCCATGGCCGTTGCCTGAAGGCGGACTTCTTCGCGGCGGGCCTCTCCGCGCTCAGCCGCGCGCATCAAACGGAAATAGGCTTGGGAGGATTCAGGGTCGCCGGCGAATGCGGCCTCGATGGCACCTAACGGACCGCCTTCAGAGCGGCCAAAAATATCTTCGTGCGCGGGGTTCCAGTAGAGAACGTTGCCGGAGGCAGACGCAATCAGCGTTGTCTCGTCACTGGCATCAATTGCGGCCTTGAGCACGTCGCCGGCCGGCAGGCGCGCGCCGATGCGAACATGGCCGGCCGCAATTCCCAAAAGCATGAATGTACCGAGCATTGCGAGCACGGCAAGAATCATCAGCAGCAATGGCGCGCTCGAGCCCGACGTCAGCAGGCCGAAAATGACGGCGCCGGCCGCGGCTACAACGAATATTGTTGATAAAAAGCCGCCGATCCCGTCCGCTGCGGTGAGCGGATCAAAGGCTGCTGCCTCAACCTTCAACGCCTCGCGATTGTTCATGGCCGCGGACGTTATCTGATTCTCAAGGCGCAGGGCTTGGGTAGGGTGCATGGATCAACTCAAACGCAACAATGGGCGCAACAACTGGTGTACCGCTTCAGGGCGGCTGTTTTATTCCCTGCAACACTTCGATCATTAGGGTTAAGATGGCGTGAATTACGGTCTATAGTTTGGACGCTCAGAATCGCGGAATTGAGCGCCAACCGTATCGGTGAGCCGGCGGCCACGCCGCTTATTTTTTTGAGGACGGCTCGGTCGAGCCGGGGAGGGGCTGTATGTGGGATCTTATTTATTGGATCGTTATGCTCACCGTTTTGGCGGCCATCGCTCTAGCGGCCGTTGTCGGCGTGCGCGCCTATATGAGCGGCACGTCGCCCGGAGAGCTTTTCTTCAAGCCGCGTCCCGAACCGAGATTGGCGGTCATTGAACACGCAAATCTCGACGGCAAGCGCAAACTCGTACTCATCCGCCGCGACGACGTCGAGCATCTCATCATGACGGGCGGGCCAGTCGATGTTGTTGTTGAGAACGGGATTGGCGAAAAGCGCCGCCCAGTTGCGGAGCCGGCGACACAGGCTGCGACTGTGTTTACGCGGCCAGCGCGTGCACTTGGACAATCGACCAGTGGGAGCGGGGAACTTCCTTAAAAGCCATATGCGCTTCGTTGAACCGCAGCGTTTGATAGCGTTTCTCAGCGCCCTGCAGGTTCGACATCGCCGTAGTCTGCAATGGTAATTTTTCCAAGGTCGAGCGTTCCGGTGACAACGACCACCGCTTTAGGCGGCGCGGGTTGCGCTATGACGGCGTCACTCGTGTTTTCGCGTGCTTGAGGCGGCCTGCTTTCGCTTTGACCGGCAAGTGCCGGTATCCCTGCGGCGGGGAGGATCAGAGCATAAACGGCGGCGGCGAAGCCGGAACTCAAATGGGAGCGGAACTGGGAACGGAACACTTGTGAAAGGGACACGGGCGCTACATCCTTTTTCTACGCGATGGCGGTAATTCCTTTGATCATGCGCGTCAAGCCGTTAAGGCCGCGTGAAGACGTGTGCCAAAATTGGACGAGGCATAAAGGGCATTGACGCGGGGGTATAAGCCGCCAAAGCGTCATTCTTCGCGGTATACCTTCTCGCGCCGCTCGTGGCGCTCCTGGGCTTCAACAGAGAGCGTGGCAATGGGACGGGCATCAAGCCGCTTCAAGCCTATCGGTTCGCCCGTATCTTCGCAAAAACCGTATGTGCCGTCTTCGATGCGCGACAGCGCCGCGTCGATTTTTGAGATGAGCTTCCTCTGGCGGTCGCGCGTTCTAAGTTCCGTCGCCCGATCTGTTTCGGATGTTGCGCGGTCCGCAAGGTCGGCGTTCTGGGTCGAATCCTCATGCAAGATGGCGAGCGTTTCCCGCGTCTGACGCAGGATCTCATCCTTCCATTCGATGAGCCGCTTGCGAAAGTATGCGCGGTGCATTCCGCTCATGAATGGCTCGTCCTCGGAAGGACGGTAATTGGGCGGGAGAACAATCTCCGAGACCTTGGCACGTGCCGCCATTTTTTTAGGAATCCCCTCGATGGACTTTCTGCCGGGCTCGGGCTTGGCAACGGCTATCGTGCGCGCGGGCGGCGGCTTTGGTGTGGCAGGCAGTTTTGCTGGCGCAATCTTTGCTGGGGCGGCTTTAGCGGGCGCAGCCTTTGCGGGCGGCACCTTCACGGGACCAGCTTTTGCCGGGACAGCCGTTTTCTTCGCGGGCGGTTTCGCGCTCGCGGCGGGTTTCACTAACTTTGCCGCCGCCATTTTCTGGGGGGCGGCTTTCTTTTCCGGCGTTTTGGTCTTGCCGGGCTTTCTGCTTGTTTTTTTGCTCATCGTCCGCCTCCCGTGAGGCCGCGTCCGCTTTGCACTGAAGGCCTTTCCTCCAGCCCCCTCTCGTCTCAAGGAGGCCTTTGGACCCACTCTGGACGCGCTTGAGGACGCACCGGAGAACGCTCCTGTCAGGCCGCCCGACTCAACGCTTAAGTCCAGGCCGCCCCGTATTTAGGCGGGGCAGCCTGCAAGTCAAGCATTGGTGTGTCGGACCACTCGCAGACTCGGTCAATTTTTGCTGATTGGACAGCGGCTTATGCCTCTGGTGGTCCCGCGAGGAGGGGTGGGCGCGCTAAATATTCGAATGCGCTTTACAGCCTTAAGATGACTTTAACCAATATCATGCAATCTAAAGGTGCATTGAAATTGCCAATGCAGCCATCGGTAGTTGGGCGTGTTTGGGGAGTCTCTCTCTCCTTCCTCTTCAAGTCCAACGCCAGCACGTAAACCCAAAGAAGAGGCAACGAGCTGACTATTAAACTCGAGTGAAGGGCCAACCTCCCTCCTGACGTGCTGCACACCTCGCGGAAATGCTCCCACGGCTCCACCCGCGCCAAGGTTTCATGCAACACCAGCGGCCCAAGCCTCGTGAAGGCGCGCATCTCTCGGCCGCCGGCGCCGCACCTCGCCCCACACGAGGTGCGGCGTTTTTTTGTTTGGTGCAATCATTCCTGAATGGCAAGACCGCCGAGCTCATAATCATCCGAACCCCAATTGATGTCATATTGCCCGCGCGCCACCCATTGGTGAAAAGAGGAATGCGGCCACGAGCGAGGTGCCATCGCGAGTTTGTGTTTGACCGGGTTGAAGTGGATGTATTCGACATGCGCGCTAAAATCGGCGTCGCCCGCGATCGTATGCTCCCAGTATCGCCGTTGCCAAACCGCGTTTTCGGATTTCGATTTCCGGCTTGGTGAAATAACCTCACCGTCTTTCGCTTCGAACGATCGCGTAAATGCGCTTTTGATTTGCCGCCAGCGCATCGGGTAATCGCTATCGCCGTCAGGCAAAGTCCAAATCATGTGCAGATGATCGGGGAGAATGACATAAGCATCCAGCTCGAAAGGATGTGCGGATTGGACGGCGCGCAATGCGGTCACGAACAGCGCAACGGCATCATCGCATTTCAAGAGCTGTTGCCGCTTGTAAGTCACGACGGTAAAGAAATAAGACGCACCCTCAATGCGTAGTCGCCGGTATCGCAAAGACGGGGCTCCGTAGGTTGGGTAGAGGGCGGCAATCCGCTTGCGGGATCGTGCCACAAAACCCGCCCGAAACCCAACGCCCAAGAATTCAAATGGTATCGCAAAGACGGGATTCCGTAGGTTGGGTAGAGGGCGGTTATCCGCTTGCGGGATTGTGCCACAAGACCCGCCCGAAACCCAACGCCAAGAATTCGAATTGGACGTGGCGCGGTTCGTGCGTGAGGAGTTGGGTTTCCTCCGGCGCTTTCGCGCCTGCGTCTACCCAACCTACATTTCTTCGTTATGCTAGAAGGACGCGGAACCAACCGGAACTCGAGGCTCACTTCACAATGCAATTCCAAAGCACGAAAAATTACGTCGCGACGGATGATTTAAAAATCGCCGTCAACGCCGCGATCACGCTGCAGCGGCCGCTGCTCATCAAAGGCGAACCGGGCACTGGCAAGTCCGTGCTGGCCGCGGAAGTGGCGCGGTCGCTTGGCGTGCCGTTGATTGAATGGCACATCAAATCGACGACCAAAGCCCAGCAGGGCTTGTACGAGTACGACGCCGTCTCGCGCCTGCGCGACGGGCAGCTCGGCGACGCGCGCGTCAAAGACATTTCAAACTACATCCGGCGCGGCAAGCTTTGGGACGCGTTCACGCTCGACAAACGCGCGGTGCTGCTGATCGACGAAATCGACAAGGCCGATATCGAATTCCCGAACGACCTGTTGCAGGAACTCGATCGCATGGAGTTCTTCGTCTACGAGACGGGCGAGACCATCAAAGCCGCGACGCGCCCGATCGTGATGATCACCTCGAACAACGAAAAGGAATTACCGGACGCGTTCCTGCGCCGCTGCTTTTTCCATTTCATCAAGTTTCCCGATGCCGAGACCATGCGCCAAATTGTGGAGGTGCATTTTCCGGGATTGAAGGGGCGCTTGGTGCAAGAAGCGCTGCGTGTGTTCTATGAACTGCGCGAAGTTCCGGGCTTGAAGAAAAAGCCCTCGACGTCGGAGCTGCTTGATTGGCTGAAGCTGCTGTTGAACGAAGACATCGATCCGGCGCTGTTGCGCGAAAGCGATCCGCGCAAGCTGATCCCGCCGCTGGCTGGCGCCTTGATCAAGAACGAGCAGGACGCGCATTTGCTTGAGCGCCTCGCGTTCATGACGCGGCGGCGGGGGGAGTAGAAGCGCGGCAATCGGCACTCGGAGTCAAGTTGCGGTGGGCCAGCACAGTGTTCCGGCGCGTCCGGCCGGCTCGAGGAACGAGAGTCGGACGCGCCCACCAAAAAAGAGAACAAAAGGTGATTGACAAAAAAGAACAAACAAGGTACATGATGGGTTAATTGCTGAAACGCGGCGCTTGCCATAGCTAAGAGGGCAGAATCATGGACCGGTCAGATCTGACAGTGTTCGAAGGGGGAAAGATGGACAAGAAGCAGGCGCTCGACCAGGCTCTCGCGCAGATCGACAAGACCTTCGGCAAGGGGTCGATCATGCGCCTTGGCGCCAACGACAAGGTCGATATTGACTCGATCTCG